>CAYLOP010000005.1:0-58166 GCA_964385305.1 uncultured Anaerolineaceae bacterium
CATCCGCGATGAACTTCTGTCGCTTACGATAGTAGGATCGCAGCGTGACGAGCACATCCGCCTCATCCAGTTTATCGGCGATCACCACTGGAACGCCGATGTGTTTTGCGGCCTGTCGCATGCGATTGCGTGCTACACCATACGGGTAGAGGCGGATTGTTTGAAGCGGGGTTCCCGGTATGCGGGGTGGCGTGGGCGAGTAGGGAAGGCCATTCCCTTCGTGTAGTGCTGTAGAAGGAAGGGCGGCTTGTCGTCGGTAGCCAACATCGCCTCGCCGCGTGGGCGTTGCCGAGGGCGGTGGTGTGCTGATTTGAATTTCACCTTGCTCATCTCGGTGGCGCAATTCGGGGATCAGTGGGCGCCCTCGCAACATTGCATCTACCGCCGCCGCGACATCGTGGTGCACAGCCAAGCGCTCGCGGTCCTGGATCTCGATGAGTACATCGAAGGTGGGTGCCGCGCGCCGTTCGAGGACGGTTTTCTGGGTGCCTCGCCTGCGGGCCTCCTCGTCGGATAGCGTGACCGATTCGATGCCGCCGACCAGGTCGGACAAGGTTGGGTTGAGCAAGAGGTTCTCGAGCGAGTTTCCGTGTGCTGTTCCAATGAGCTGAACGCCACGTTCGGCGATCGTACGGGCTGCAACAGCCTCTAGTTCGCGCCCGATCTCGTCGATCACAATCACTTCCGGGTTGTGGTTCTCGACGGCTTCGATCATCACTTCATGCTGAAGTGTCGGCACTCGCACTTGCATGCGGCGAGCGCGTCCGATAGCCGGGTGTGGCACATCACCATCGCCGGCGATTTCATTGGACGTGTCAACGATCACGACGCGTTTACGCTCGGCGAGGATACGCGCGGCCTCACGCAGCATGGTCGTTTTCCCCACACCAGGTCGCCCTAACAGCAGGATGCTTTGACCATTGATTATAAAGTCTTCGATAATGTCGATCGTGCCATACACTGCACGTCCGACGCGGCACGTTAGGCCAACGATGTGCCCAAGGCGGTTGCGGATGGCTGCAATGCGATGCAGCGTGCGTTCAATCCCCGCACGATTATCGGCATCGAATTCCCCAATGCGAGAGACGACATAGTCGATGCTCTCCGTCTCGACTTCCCGGGAATTGAGTGTGATCTCGCCATCGGTATAGCGAGCAGTGGGAACACGTCCCAGGTCGAGGATCACCTCAAGCAATTCATCTTGCCTGTTGATCTCGTTAATTTTATTTGTGATCTTAGCCGGCATAACTGCCAGCAGATCTTCGAGATTGTCTGTGATTCGTTGTCTCATCATGTCTTTCGAGAAGCCGGCTTATGATTGTTCATTCTTGCTATCGGCGCAGTGGGTTCTGGTTGCCTGCCTTCCAACGCGTGTACGGTCGCAAACTCGCGTTGTCGCATAGCCGCGGTTAACCGCTTGACCATCACAGCCTGGTCACTGCAAGGAGAGAAACCCATACGCGCCAGCGATCCGCTCATGCCGGCTTGATAGGAGCGGATGCAAAGATAAAGCGGTTTTTTACGTTTGAAGCTGGGATTTGTCAAAAACCCAGCTAACAAGTCGTCAGCGAGTTCGGCCGCGGGGTGAAAAAACGGTTGTGCCCAAACGCCTCGGGGGCCTTGGTCGACATCGATAAAACCCAACAATTCTTTCTCATCCCAGTGAACCAGGTTGCGGCCATTCCTTTCGGGGGGCGGCTCAACCTGTTGGACCAATGCGGGCACAAGGTTGGTGTAAAGACTTAAAATGGCAGGATTATCCGATATGGCTTCGCCTCGCCATGCTGCCTCGCGAGGGGACAAATCGCCTTGGGGTTCCTCTGTCCACTCCCAAATACGCTGGCGAGCGTAGATCGCAAAACCGGCATGGCGCAGGATCTCAAAGACTGGGCTACTCTCCTCGATCTCTGCAATCAGGTGGTGGGCACCGCGAGCACCCGCCGCCTGGCTAAGCGCTTCAATGAGACGAGTTCCACCGGGATGGGTAATCGCGCCAATGGGGCCGAGAAATGTCAGACGGGCATTTTTCCGGCCTGCTCTAAGCATGAATTGGCCTGCCATCGATGATTCATCCGGCTGTGACGGGCGCGCGATGAGTGTGCATGTTGTTCTCCCTGGAATAAAAGGATCGAGGAGAACATCCTGCAACGCTTGCGGCCCGCGCGTACAATCGAGGTGTGAATCGAGACACAGCCCAGCGTTGCGTACACGACGCAGCAAAGGTATATCGCGCCAATCGAAATGGCGGATCATGCTCCCATTATCCTTTCGCCATATCGATGAAGTAGCGATGGAGGCGCAGGTCTTTGGTCAATTCAGGATGGAAGCTGGTAGCTAGCAGGTTACCTTGGCGAGCAGCGACAATGCAAGCAGTGGCTTCCTTCTCCTCTGGTAAGCGGGCGAGTACTTCAACCTCCTCGCCAACACGTTCAATCAATGGTGCCCGGATAAAGATCGCGTGAAACGGACGTTGGGGCTCCTCCAGCGCGGGGATGACCAGGTCGGTCTCGAAGCTGCCGACTTGACGACCGAACGCGTTCCGCTCCACGGTGATGTCCATCAAGCTCAGGAGAGGTTGTTTGCAATGGGTGTCCTTTGAAAGAAATATTGCACCAGCACACGTGCCCCAAACGGGTCGGGTCTGCGCGAATTGTCGCAAGGGTTCCATTAGTTTGAAGGTCGTTGCAAGTTTACCAATCGTGGTTGACTCACCACCCGGGATGATTAACCCTGCAAGATCATCAAGATGTTCCGGTAAGCGGACCTCAACACAGGTCACACCTAGACGCTGCAGACAGACGATGTGTTCAGTAAATGCGCCTTGGAGGGCGAGAACACCAACATTCATTCGATCGCGAACTTCTCCTTTCCGCTCCATGCTTCAATCTCAATGGCGAACACCGAAGTTCTAGAAATCTCTTCCGGTGTGATTGGACGGTAATCTTCGCCGGGTTTGAGATCGGGAAAATACTTATCCAAAAGGCCCTGGAGGGCGTATTCCGCCTCATCCTCCTGCTCTATAATGTGTGCTTGACCGAAAGCACATACGCCCGCGTATTCTGTGCTGAATTCAAGAGCGGTCTTTGCTGGAAGCAATCTGCCAGCTTTCGCAATGCTAAAGCACACCCGGGGATTACGTTCGATGTTGTCGCGAGTACGACCCTTAATAGCCGTATGGAAATAGATACAACGCCTCGCCTTGTCATACCAGAAATAGTTAGAGTGGATGAAAGGTTGATCTTCTACGCAGGTGGCGATGAATCCAATTTGAGCCTCAAGGAGCAACGCTTCGATCGCGTCCTCGCTTGGCATCGCTCTATCGACACGCCGTATGCGTGTCCGGTCATCTTTCATGGACGAGGTTATGATTTCCTCTATTTGACCGGCTACCAACCGCGCACAGCTAATCGTTCTGACTCGGGCAACTCGCTGACGCCGATCCCAACCATGGGCTCACCCAGGCCTTTGCTGATCTCGGCCAGAATGTGGGGATCATTATAGTGTGTCGTGGCCTCAACAATAGCCTTCGCGCGGGATGGCGGATCACTGGATTTGAAGATTCCCGATCCGACGAACACGCCATCAACGCCTAGTTGCATCATGAGCGCAGCATCCGCTGGGGTGGCGATACCGCCCGCGGCGAAGTTGACCACCGGCATGCGCCCAAGTTCCTTGGTTTCTTTCACCAACGCATAAGGTGCACCGATCTCTTTAGCGTAGGCCATGAGCTCGTCAGCGGGCATGCTTTGCAAACGCCGGATCGAACCAAGCACGCTTCGGGCATGGCGCACGGCTTCAACCACGTCGCCTGTGCCGGCCTCGCCCTTCGTGCGAATCATCGCCGCACCCTCGCCGATACGACGTAGAGCCTCCCCTAGGTTGCGGCAGCCACAAACGAAGGGGATTTTGAAATCGTGTTTATAGATGTGATGCGACTCATCAGCCGGGGTGAGAACCTCGGATTCATCGATGTAGTCCACACCGAGCGCCTCTAAAATCTGGGCTTCCACGAAATGACCGATACGGCACTTCGCCATCACGGGGATGCTGACGGTTTCCATGATTTCACGGATCAACATAGGATCGCTCATGCGGGCAACACCACCATGAGCTCGAATGTCGGCCGGTACGCGCTCAAGTGCCATCACCGCCACAGCGCCTGCTTCCTCGGCAATTTGGGCGTGTTCGGGTGTGACCACATCCATGATCACCCCGCCTTTAAGCATCTGCGCTAACCCCTTTTTCACTGCAAAGGAACCGACTTCTTTTTCCACGAATGCCTCCTAATCGTCTAGGTTAGATCTCAACGCGATTTTACCACGGCGAAGGGACGCGCGACAATGTCACAAGGAGCGGAGGACGAAGGAGCGAGGTGCCGCCGCTGCTCCCAAGAACGCATGGTGGATATCACATCCCCATCGAACGACTTGACAATGGAAGCTAGAGATAATACAATTAGTACAATCATACAATGATACAATTTTGTATTCGAGTGGTTGGACATGTTAATAGAGATCGATTTTCGCAGCCCGCTTCCGATTTATGCACAAATTGTTGAGCGCATAAAGCACCTAGTTGCAACCGATGTGTTACAGCTCGGCGAGCAGTTACCCACCGTGCGGCAATTGGCGGCGGATCTACGCGTGAACTTCAACACGGTCGCACGCGCCTACCGGATCCTCGATGAGGCGGGAGTCATCTCCACGCAGCAAGGGCGAGGCACATACGTGCTTGAGCCGATGCCGCCGGAGCAGTCGCAGAAGTTGCGCGAGGTTGCACTGGAGTCTCTGGTGCGGAACTTCCTGGTCGATGCAGGCCGATTGGGATTCGAGCCGGAGATGGTATGGCGGGCGACGGAGGGATTGATCGAGCGATGGCAGGAGGAGGGTGAACCTCCTCAGGATGGTGATTAAAAGGCTGCTTTATATACTATTTACTACAAGGAAGGTGATACATGGCACAGCGAAGTAGAAGCTATACACGAACAAAGGGGAGCGAACAGATTGATGCGAATAATGTCCGTGTTCCAGGGATTGCGTTTGCCGTATGGCTTATCTTGAGTTTGGCGGCTGGAGGATTGATGGCCGTGCTGATCTGGCTTGATATGGCTGCGTGGATCTCGATTTCCATCACCGTTGTGCTCGAGCTGGCGGGGCTGTACGTGTTGTTCGCGCTCAAGGTAGCCGATCAATGGGAGAAGGCGATTATCCTGCGCTTCGGGCGTTTCGTGGGGCTGCGAGGCCCGGGCGTCTTCTGGATGGTGCCGATTGTCGACCGGGTGCCGGTGTGGATCGATCATCGTGTGATGGTCACGCCTTTCAGCGCTGAAAAAACTTTGACGAAAGACACCGTACCCGTTGATGTAGACGCGGTGCTGTTTTGGCTGGTGTGGGATGCCGAGAAAGCTGCCCTGGAGGTGGAGGATTATCAGGTGGCCATCACCTGGGCGGCGCAGACAGCGCTGCGTGAGGTGATCGGTCAGATGGAGTTGGCGGACATCCTGGTTGGGCGGGCGCGTATGGACCGCGATCTGCAAAAGATCATCGATGAGCGCACCACGCCTTGGGGGGTAACCGTGCAGTCCGTCGAGATTCGGGATGTCGTCATCCCGCAGGAGTTGGAAGATGCAATGAGCCGCCAGGCGCAAGCTGAACGGGAGCGGCAGGCGCGTGTGATTTTGGGTGAGTCGGAGGAGCAGATCGCATCGTCGTTCGCCTCGGCCTCGATCGCGTACAAAGACAATCCCACCGCGCTCCATCTCCGAGCGATGAACATGCTATTCGAGGGGCTCAAAGAGAAGGGTGCCTTGGTGATCGTCCCATCGAGCGCCGTGGATACCATGAATCTCGGGGGCTTGGCGGGTCTCACTTCGCTGGCCAGCGGCCTGGCGGGTCGACCACAAGACGCCTCTGACTTGTCGGGTGAGGAGATCTAGGTGAAGATAACGTGGGAATACCGCGTCGACGAGATAGGGAGTGCCTTTCGTGGCACACGCGCGCAGGATCTCGAGGACTTTCTCAACGAAGCGGCCGCCGATGGCTGGGAGCCGCATCTGGTTGAATCGCGAAGCAGCAGCAATCGATTGCTGGTTATCCTGCGGCGACCTCGGGGGGTGCGCACCCGAGATCGATCCCACACGTGGCCTTAGATCAAGGCTGCTAAGGCCAGCGACTAGCAAGCCTTTTTCCAAGCAAAAGGGTCGATGCGCGGGCGGGCCGCACATGGCCCGCCCGTGCTGTGAAGATGGGTCAAGGATATTGTTTCACGTGAAACATGGGCTAAACGGGGCTGCGCAGGTTAGTATATATGTCGGCGGGAAACTTTCTGTACAAGTTTCAAGTTTGGTGCTTCCAGCCAGGGCGTTTTTTCTTTCTTGCCGGCCCATTTCCGATTCGTGCACGGATTTTGCTGTTGATGACCTTGTCGGTGAGCATGTTGCCCCTCACGCAGCTTTCGTGTTCGCTATCGGAATCGTGATACTATTCATTGTTCGTGGAACTGCTCGTTCGATTGTGTTGGCGTTACCCTGTGTGCGGGTGGTGTGGGCGTCGCGCAACTGGATGAAGATGGAGCGTTCTAGTGCGCTGGGTGGTGGAAAGGCGTTCCCCGACCGCAGTTGGGTGCCAATAGACGCCTGCCTGGTGATGCATTGAGAGGCGCGCCGGCCGTGCCTGCCAACCACACAGAAGCGAGCTGACGGCTGAGTCGCAATGGAAGGGCAATATGGATATCTTCGTTCGTGCGCTCAATGCACTTGTGATGATTGCACTCCCGCTTTCGCTAGGGGTGTTTCTGGCGAAACGTTTCCGCGCATCGTGGCGGATATTTATGATCGGCGCGATCACGTTTGTCGCGTCACAGATTTTCCATCTCCCGTTTAATGGCTGGGTCCTCTCGCCGCTTGTCGTACGCCTGGGCTTGATGGAGACGCGCAGCGGGTTGCCTCTGCTCATGTTCGCGTTGGTGTTTGGGCTTTCGGCGGGGGTGTTTGAGGAGGTTGCCCGGTATGTAGTCTATCGGTATTGGCTGCGTGATGTGCGCTCCTGGCGCGGTGCACTGATGTTCGGTGCCGGGCATGGTGGGGTCGAGGCGATTCTGCTTGGCGGCTTGGCGGCTTATGCGCTCCTGCAGGCGATTGCATATCGCGGAGCCGATCTGAGCTCAATCGTAACGCCGGAGCAGTTGGGTCAGGCAGAAGCGGAGCTCAATGTATATTGGTCGCTGCCTTGGCAGCTTGTGCTGCTGGGTGCGCTCGAGCGATTGTTCGCAATATGCTTCCATCTCAGCGCTTCCGTGCTCGTCTTGCAAGCGCTGATTCGGCGTTCCCCTATGTGGGTGGGTTTTGCCATTCTGTGGCACGCGCTGCTGGATGCTGTGGCGCTGTTCGGGATCGAGAGTTGGGGACCTTATGTAACCGAAGGTTTGATCGGGTTGCTGGCGATGGCAAGTGTCGCCATCATCCTGGCTTTGCGAATATCTTCTGAAGCCAGAGACGATGTCGAAGATGCCGTGTCCCCTCAAGTCCCCGTCTTAGATCTTAAGGTGGGTGATGATGAGAGGATGGACGAGAAGCGATTGAATGAGACGCGCTTCAACTGAAAGGATACAACCGTTTGCGGTCACATTGTTCAGAGAGGAACCACAGGTCCTAGACGTAAACCGCATGGATGAGGTAAGGGATGATCAAGACGGAACAATTATGTAAGCGGTTTGGAGAAACGCTGGCTGTTGATCGCTTGAGTCTGGAGGTGCAGGCTGGTGAGGTGTTCGGTTTTCTGGGCCCCAACGGTGCCGGGAAAACAACCACCCTGCGGATGTTGGCGGCCTTGATCGCGCCAAGCTCGGGTCGGGCGGAGGTGGCGGGGTACGTCTTAGGGCAAGCGGATGGTGAGATCCGGCGAAGGGTCGGGATCCTCACTGAATCACCGGGCCTGTATGACCGGCTCAGCGCAGAGCGCAACCTTGATTTCTTTGCTCGCCTGTATGAGGTTGAGAAGGTGGAGGAGCAGGTCGAACGCTATTTGCGCATGTTGGGCTTGTGGGACCGACGTCACGAAGAGGCTGGTGCGTTCTCGAAGGGGATGCGGCAAAAATTAGCGATTGCACGTGCGCTGCTTCATGAACCGCAGGTCCTCTTCCTGGATGAGCCCACAAGTGGGCTCGATCCTGAGGCGGCGCGGTTGGTGCGCGATTTCATCGCGGAATTAAAACGGGAAGGGCGCACAATTTTTCTTTGCACACACAACTTGGACGAGGCGGATCGTTTATGCGACCGTGTGGCTGTAATAAACACGCGTTTGCTCGCGCTCGATTCCCCCACCGCTCTGCGGCGTCAGATGTTCCAGCGCACCGTGGTCTTCCACCTGCGCGAAGTGGACGCGGATTATTTGAGGCTGCTTCAAGGCATGCCGTCCGTGCGCTCTGCCCGAGTGCTCGATAACAAACTGGTGGTGGGGCTCGATGATCCGGAAGTGCACAATCCAAAGATCGTGCGAGCCCTGGTTGATGCTGGTGCGGATGTCCAATTCGTTGGTGAGGTGAGAAGGTCCTTGGAGGATATCTATATGGTGCTGCTTGAGCGGGCGCAGGAATCCTAGTACGCAGCGGTTCCTGCGATATTTCGGTGGAAGCCAAGTACAATTGTGTGTGCGTCATGATCCATTAAGTACTAAACATAAGAGTGAATTTCGCCCTTATAACTGTGAAAAGGGAACGAGATTGACGTGAAAACACAAAAGATGTGGATTGTAGCCCGCAAAGAATGGGCTGAGGTATTTAAGAACCGCATGGTTCTCTTTACAGTCGCCTTCCTGCCACTCATGATAACGGCCCTGCCCCTCATCATGCTTTTCGTCACCAATTCGTCGTCAGATCTCGGCGAGCTAACATCGGCGGATATCCCAGGGAATATCGACATGCTGTGTGGGGATCTAAGCGGCGCAGCCTGCGGCCAGTATTTCATTTTAAGTGAGTTCATGCTGCTGTTTATGATTTTGCCCCTGGCGATCCCCATCACGATCGCTTCCTATAGCATCGTTGGGGAGAAGACAACACGCACGCTGGAACCGGTACTTGCTACGCCGATTACCACTTTGGAGTTACTGATCGGGAAGGCGATCGCTGCAGTTGGACCCGCAATTGCGGCAACATGGATGGGATTTGGCGTATTCGTGTTGGGGGTGAAGTTGTTGACCGCAAGCGCCGATGTTGTCGCCCGTCTGTTCAGCCCACTATGGCTCTTGGCGATCTTCCTTGTCGGCCCGCTGCTCGCCATTGGTGCGGTGAGTGTGGCTGTGATGGTTTCGTCGCGGGCGACGGATCCACGCGCGGCGGAACAACTATCCATGCTGGTCATTTTGCCCTTGCTGGGCATTTTCTTTGGACAGGTGACAGGTCTGTTCTTCCTCAATGAACAGTTGATCCTCTGGATGGCGCTGGCTTTGATCGTGGTCGATATTGGTCTTTTTGCATTCGCCACGAGCCTGTTTCAGCGCGAAACCATCCTCACACGTTGGAAATGATCCCGGAGATTGATGTGAGGCGAGCATCTTTGGCTGCATTTTTTATCGTATTGCTTGCTGTCATCCCAGCCGCTGCGCAAGAAGAGAATCCGCCGTTGACCCTGAGTTTGCGTAAGGAATTTGGTTTTCGAGGTGGCAATCAAATCCAAGGAAGGTTTAGCATTCATGTCGCCGGGCCAGAGGATATCGTGCGTGTGCTGTACCTCATCGATGATCAGGTGGTTGGTGAGAGCGATCAAGAGCCATTTGATTTCTCCTTCAATACTGGAATATATTCTCTTGGTCAACATGTGCTGCAGGCGAAAGGTATCACCGCTGGTGGAATGACAATAACAAGCGAACCGCGCGTTTTGGAATTCATCAGTGCGGAGGCAGGAGCGCTTACTGCGGTAAAGATCATCTTGCCTCTCCTGGCCGGCATCGCAGCGGTGATGGTATTGGCTGCGCTCGTAACAGGATCATTTGGGAGGAGAAGCGGGGCGAGCCATCCGGGCGAATATGGGATCGCGGGGGGAGCCGTGTGCCCAAAATGCGGGTTGCCGTTTTCTCGCCATGGTTTTTCACCGAATGTGGTCGTGGGAAAATTGGAGCGTTGCCCACATTGCAACCGGTGGTCGATTGTGCGTCGAGCCATACCAGAGGCGTTGGAACTTGCGGAAACGAAGCTGGCGGCAGAAAACGCCTCCGGCTTGTGGGAACCTGAGAGCGATGAAGCGCGTCTGGCACGCCAGATTGAGGAATCGCGCTTTGAGGACTGACGCCTCGTAGGCATGATGGGATTGTGTTATAGTCGTCCCATCCTCGAAAGTAGGAGGCGACTATGGAATCTCAAGGCAGCGACCCCCGGCGCGAGGTGCCCCGCACTCGTTCTTCATCAGAGCGCAAAACCCCCATGCGCTATCGTCTGACGAATCCAAAACGAGACTTCCAAATAGAGAAAGGTTGGAAAGCGGTTGGAGCACTCTCGCTGGTGCTCAATGTGTTGTTGATTATGGGCTTGATCGGGATCGGGCGCAGTCAGGGACGTTCGAACGAATCATTGACCACCTTGGTTGGCAATTTGCGTGATGGATACTCGACCTTGCTGTCGGCCGACCTTACGATGGAGGTCGGTATAAACCAGGAGATCCCCTTGGAATTGGACCTTCCGTTGAAGAAGGACACTATCGTAACCCTGACAGAACAAACAAGCGTCGAAGGCGCATTGATTACCATTCAAACATCCAACTTCCAGGTTTATAATGCACCTGCCGTAGTTGTTTTACCTCCGGGTACTCGTTTGCCGGTCGCGCTGGACACGAGCGTCCCGCTGCATACGACCATCCCGATCGAGTTTGAAGTCCCTGTGCGACTCGCGATCGAAAAAAGCGATTTGGGGCCTGCATTTGAGGCGCTCATAAAGGACTTAGATGCACTCAGTAGCGTCATGCCATAATCATTGGGATGCAGTTTTGCCCTTATGGCAATGCATGTGGGACTTCTCCGGCATATTCGAGATTACTTAACAGCATTTAAAGGCCTGAACATCTTGAAGGTAAGGTGAAATCTTGTGAACGAAGATCGGCCTCTAATATGTGATTATGAGGGCTCCGACTATCAAGAACGTTTCTGGGATTGCGGTGAGCGCGCATACGAAGATCGAGTCGAGGCCATTGCGCTGCATCGACTTCTGCCTCCTGGAGGGAGGAGATTGTTGGAGGTGGGAGCGGGGGCCGGGCGAAACACAGAACGCTATGCGAATTTCGAGCAAATTGCCCTGCTGGATTACTCGCGCACACAACTCGCAATGGCGAGAGACCGGTTAGGGGATAATGGTCAATATCTCTATGTGGCGGGAGATGTGTATCGTTTGCCCTTTGCGCCGGGCATCTTTGATGCTTCAACGATGATCCGTACCCTTCACCATATGGCGGAGCCCCTAGATGCTCTCCAGGAAGTTCACCAGGTACTGGAGCTAGGGGCGATCTTCATTCTTGAATATGCCAACAAGCGCAACTTGAAAGCGATTGCCCGTTGGTTGCTTCGGCGACAGGCTTGGAGCCCCTTTGACCACAATCAAGTCGAGTTCGCACCGCTTAATTTCGACTTCCATCCGGCAGCCATACGAAAGATGCTGGCCAAGTCTGGCTTTGACATCTCTCGTCAGCTGACGGTCTCGCATTTCCGGCTTGGTCTCCTTAAACGACGTGTACCGCTCGATCTCCTTGTGACTCTGGATTCTGTGCTCCAATGGAGCGGTGGGCTTTTCCAATTTACGCCCAGCGTGTTTGTTCGCTCAATTGCGACAGGCGAGGGTAAGAGTGTCGTAGAAGGAGCATTTTGGCGATGCCCGGTTTGTCGCTCACTGGATATGAAGCAAGGGGAAGAAGGTGTTCGCTGTTATGGGTGTGGGCGTCTATGGTCGGTACGCGATGGTATTTACGATTTCAAGGAAGCCCCCGAAGAATAATCGTCGATGGGTTGACCGGCTCCTGACAATTCAAAACCGAAGCAAGGTTGGTCCACCTATACAATTAACCTGGGCTGGGAATTAACCGAGGACGAGGGGGATGCATTCGTGAATAAGCATCTTCCATTGCGCAGAGGATGTGCGTAGATTGCTGGCAAGTCTTCATTCTCGCGATCACTGAAAAAATGCGCTCATTGCACGCCGCCAACATTTGTGCAGCGTCTTGAAATGTACGATCTTGTGCGCGACGACTTACGGATTCAAGCGTATATATAAGTGAATACTCGAGGGAGGTTATGGTATGGATACAAGAGCTCGATCTAGTTTAGCGGGTGGATTAGTGCTTATTTTGCTTGGAGTTGCATTCTTGGTCGCACAGGTTATGCCCGAGCAGTTTGCATGGCTTAATCCTGAGAGAAACTGGCCGCTTATTATCATCGGTGTTGGTTTGCTTCTTCTTATCATTGGACTACTGACCGGGGCGCCCGCAATGGCAGTCCCAGCCTGCATCGTTGGCGGCATAGGTGGGATCCTCTACGTGCAAAACGCAACCGGAAATTGGGAGAGTTGGTCTTATGCCTGGACGCTGATCCCCGGCTTTGTCGGTGTTGGGGTGATGCTTTCTGGTTTGCTCAGTGGTCAGGGAAGCAAAGCCATACAGGAGGGCGGGGGCTCGATTCTCGTCAGCCTGGTTTTATTTGCAATATTCGGATCTCTTTTTGGAGCTGCTGACTTTGCCATTCCCATTTGGCCGGTTATGCTGATCGCAGTGGGTGTGATCATGCTCATCCGTGCGATCGTCCGATCGCGCTAGTTGTCTGTTGGGATGTCTTCGAGTGAGTTTGACGTTGCCGGGTTTCCGGATTGACTCGAAGGAATGGACGCGATTCGTGAGTTCCTCTTGACTTATATGGTTGATCTCTAAGTGGAATCTGGCGCTTCCGTTCTGCAATATCGTGATGAACTCTGCCCGGGAATAAGATTCGAAGTCAACTCACGTCGAAGGGCTTACTGGGAGGTGTAAGGATGAGACGAGGTCAATGGTTCTGGGGGTTTGCATTCATTGCGGCGGGCATATTGTTCCTGCTTGAAAGCCTGGGGTACTTAGAGGGAGTCAGTGCGTGGAGTCTGATTTGGCCACTTGCACTCATAATCCTTGGATTTTCCTCGCTGTATGGCGCCTTCTTTGGGCGCCGCGCTCTCGGGACGGAGCAGTACGCAGTGCCTCTAGAAGGTGCCCGGCGAGCAAAACTTAATATGCATTATGGCGCAGGAAAACTTCGTCTGGGTGCTGGCACAGGTGTGGGTGAAATGCTGGATGGATCTTTCCGGGGAGGCATCTTGGTTCAGTCGAAGCACGAGGGGGATGTGCTCTCGATCGATATGCACCATCCAAGGCGATTAGGTTTCATCTCACCTTGGAACTGGGGACCAGGCGCAACCCTGGATTGGAATGTCAACCTGAATGAAAATATCCCCTTGGAACTCTCTATGGATACCGGCGCTTGCGATGCCGTGCTCGATCTGCGCGAGCTGCAAGTGACTGACCTCAACGTGAACACCGGCGCCAGTTCAACGACGATTCACATGCCTGGCAAGGTCGACTACACCAAAGCGCATATCAAGTCGGGCGCGGCGTCGATGATTGTGGTCCTGCCGGAGCATGTCGCTGCGCACATTCAAGTTGAAGGCGCACTAGCTGGAGTACAGGTTGACACCACGCGTTTTAAGAGAAGCGGCAAGGTGTATCGATCGGCGAACTATGAGGCGGCTGATCGCAAGGCTGAGATTACGATCGATGCCAGTGTGGGGTCGCTGGTTATCCGTTAGGTGAAATCATAGGTTTTGATCAGCTTTGGGCTATGTGACACACTGATAAACAAGTGCGCATTATGCGTGGTTTAATGGAGGAGAACATGAAGAAAATACAAATGAGTTCTGTGCTCGGTTTGTTGATGATCGGAGCGGGAATCCTCTTCTTGTTACAAAGCCTTGGGTATCTCCAAGGCGCAGGAGGGTTATTCTGGGCGCTCGTTTTTGCCGCAGCAGGCGGGATTTTTCTGTATGTGTTTTTCACGAATCGTGAGCAGTGGTGGGCGCTCATTCCTGGCCTATCGCTCATTGGTTTGGGAGGACTGATCGCCCTGGATACATATGCTCCGCGCTGGAGCGATCCGTTGGGCGTCGTGTTATTCATGGGCTTCATCGGGCTGAGCTTCTGGGGCATCTTTCTCAACCAACGTGAACAATGGTGGGCGATCATCCCGGGCGGAGTCCTGATAACCGTCGCTGCCTTTCTCGCCATGGAGGCCTTTATCCCGGGCGAAGGGATCGTCGGGATCTTCTTCATCGGTCTCGGCCTGACTTTCGTATTGGTGGCCTACCTGCCGAAGCCGGAGGGACAGATGCAATGGGCCCTCATTCCAGCTGGCATCTTACTCCTTATGGGCGTGGTCTTCTTAGCGACGGCCATCTCGGCCTGGAAGTTCATGGGGCCAGGGATTCTGGTGCTCATCGGCGCATATTTGATCGTGCGAGTGCTAACGACCCAGAAAAGCGTATAGCCAGAGGCAAATGACATAACTTAAGAAATCTACTGCGAGGCAGGCATTTCTTTGTAGGAGCAATTCAAATGGAACGAAAAAGGCTCGTTCGTAGCGGTAGTGATCGGATGGTCGGCGGCGTTTGCGGCGGGCTGGGAGCGTATCTTGGCGTCGATCCTACCTTCATCCGTTTGTTCTTTGTTTTCCTCGTCTTCGCGGAAGGAGCGGGATTCCTGCTCTACATGATCCTATGGGTTGTGCTTCCGCCTGAAAACAGGGTTGGTGAATATAACTTCGAAGATACTGTTCGCGACGGCGCGAAGGAAATTGCCGCGCGGGCGCGCGAGATCGGTAAGGATCTTCCAGAAGCCATGAGGGTTTCTGGATCACAGGCGGGTTTGTTCCTCGGAGCGGCGCTCATCTTGCTTGGAGCGTTCTATCTTCTGGAAAACCTGCACTTAGCTTGGTTTATTTGGGTGAAATCGTTGTTTTGGCCGGTTCTCTTGATTGCAGCCGGCGCATTACTGCTCATACAGCGCGTACGAGGAGAGTAAGATGAATGATAGAAGTCATCGAGGTGGACTGGTCGGTCCACTCCTGCTCATTGGTATCGGGGTGATCTTTCTATTGCAAAGGATGGATCTGCTAACCATAAACTTTTGGGATTCTATTTTCAGGCTTTGGCCGATCCTCTTAATCGCCATCGGAATTGACCTGCTGATCGCCCGCAGGAGTATCTGGGGATCATTGATCGCCCTGATCTTGATTATCGTCGTGATGGTTGGTGGTGTTTATTTGCTAGGAGTCCAGGCAGGCACTTCGCTTCCCGCAGATGCGTTTCGGGAGTCGCTCGGGCAGGCGACAGAGGCGGAATTGAGCATTAATCCTGGGATCGGTCTCTTACGCATCCACGCATTAGATGTGGGCGCTAAGGACCTTATTGACGGGCGCATACGGGTGACGAGCCGTGAGAGGTTGACGAAAGACGTCGACAGGCAGAACGATGCTGTGAAGATAACGCTGCGGAGCAGCGGCGGGGAGTGGATCCCGGCTGTTGGAGCGTGGGGAGAGGAGCGTCTCTGGGATCTCGGCCTTCATCCTAGAGTCGCGTGGGATCTTGACCTCGACCTGGGTCTTGGCCGGCACGACCTTCAACTAAGTGGTTTAAACCTGACCTCTCTCAAGCTCAACATGGGAATTGGGCAGAATACGGTCACCTTGCCCGGAGAAGGTAACTTCAGTGGCAGGATTGAAGGTGCCATCGGTGAAACGGTCTTGATCATTCCGGAAGGAATGGCGGTACGTCTCCGTTTGAGCACAGGGCTGGCGAGCAGACAAGTGCCGGCCGATTATATCCAGCAGGGCGATGTCTACACCAGCCCAGGCTTTGAAAGCGCCGATAACCGTGCAGAATTGGAGATACATCAAGCCATTGGTGTTATTCGTGTGCGCTGATAAAGGCCGCGATCGACCTCGGACGATAGGGTAAAAAAACGCTTAAACTTGGCACGGTGTATGCCGCGATTGCACGTGATGAACGTACGGAAAGGCGGTGTTGATGAATACCACGTTGGAAAGCTTGCTTGCCAATCGGGGGCCTATTCATGCAGACGGCGGTATGGGTACGACGCTTTTTTCGCTTGGCCTGGAACGCGGCGCATGTCCCGAATTGTGGAATCTCGAACATGCGGATCAGGTAGTTGAAATCCACGCTGCCTATGTAGATGCCGGAGCCCAGATCATCCTGACCAATTCCTTCGGCGGGAATCGTCTGCGGTTAGATCACCATCGCTTGGGCGATCGTGTTGCTGAGGTAAACCGGGCCGCGGCGCGCTTGGCGCGCAGCGCGGTAGCTAAAAAGCCTGTGGTCGTCGGAGGTTCGATGGGGCCGACGGGGAAGATCATGGCACCGCTTGGCGATCTTGAATATGGACAAGCGGTTTCTGCGTTTGAGGAGCAAGCTCAAGCGCTTGTTGAGGGTGGCGTCGATGTACTCTGGATCGAAACCATGTCTGACCTGCAGGAGGTACACGCGGCCATCGAGGGGTAT
Organism: uncultured Anaerolineaceae bacterium; assembly: GCA_964385305.1. Taxonomy (GTDB): domain Bacteria; phylum Chloroflexota; class Anaerolineae; order Anaerolineales; family E44-bin32; genus CAYLOP01. The sequence continues at coordinate 16,564 of CAYLOP010000005.1, forward strand.
CGAAAGGCTGCACCAGGATTTCCCGCGGTGGTCACGATGACCTTTGATACGCATGGCCACACCTCGATGGGGGTTTCACCTTCGGCGGCGCTCGAAGCCTTGCGTGATTTCGACTTGATGGCGATCGGTGGAAATTGTGGGAATGGGCCCGAGGAGATCGAAGCGGTCATCACCGAGATGCATGCCGCTGATCCAGATTTGGTGTTGGTATCCAAGGCGAATGCGGGATTGCCACGCTTGGAGCACGGACACCCTGTGTATGACGCCAGCCCAGAGGTGATGGCTGAACATGCTCGACGGGTATACGGATTAGGGGCGCGCATCATAGGGGCTTGCTGTGGGAGCACGCCGGAACACATCCGCGCCATGGTGGAGGCACTGCGAGAGGCAGCATAGCCGTAGCGGCATCGACACATCCGTTGCCGAGAGCGCGTGCTCTAGAATTGTGCTTACATATAACTGCGCACCATATTCGGTGCGCAGCTTATGTTGAATCGACCTCGTGCTTATCAAGGTGTCTGTTTCGGGAAACGAGAATCATCGCCCTGAAAGCGCCGCGGCCATGGTTAACGAACACTATAGCGCAGGGTGGTTCCACCGTTTGCCTCGGCTTGAGGAATCGACGTGTTTTCATGGTGACCTTCTCCTGTGTGTTCGTCTTTCATTGGAAAGACGTATTTGGGTTGGGAAGGGTTCCCGGTATTCGGGGTTGACCATGGATGCAAAGGTCAAGAACGACGCTTTACGTCGTATTCGTGGTTAGCGTATCAGGGATATACAATCATGGGGAATACTTCTTGGCTTGTGAAGTCCGGGAAAGAGGTGGATTGACCTCGTGTGCGGTAGAATCTTACTGGAGGTTTCCATGTTTAAGGGTTTCGGTGATCGACGAGAACAAGAAGCGCACCTTCGAGGGGAAGGGCGAATGCCTCCCGGACAGTCGTTGACATTGAAGTTTCCAGTTTTGCACTATGGGCCGGTGCCATCCTTCGACGCAGCGACGTGGGATTTTCGAATAGGGGGTGAGGTTGAGGAAGAGAAAAGATGGAATTGGGAAGCGTTTCAGGGCTTGCCTCGCACGCAGGTCCTTATAGATATTCACTGCGTCACGCGGTGGAGCAAAGCAAATACACAATGGGAAGGAGTCTCCCTTAAGATGTTGGTTGAAAATGGGATTCTGAAAATAAGACCGACCGCGAAGTATGTGATGCAACATTGTGAATATGGTTTCACTGTTAATCTACCCATAGAAGTCGCGATGGCAGATAACTTCTTGCTCGCCACTCACTTTAATGGCGAACCACTCACCCCCGAGCATGGCTTCCCGCTGCGCGGCGTGGTGGGTGCGATACCGGATCGGGGAGACCTCAAGGATGTATATTTGTGGAAGGGCGGCAAGTGGCTGCGTTCGCTAGAGTTCATGACGGAGGACCGTCTGGGCTTCTGGGAGCAAGCGGGCTATCACAACGAAGCGGATGTCTTGAAGGAACAACGCGTACGATGAACTTGAGGCGGCTGGGTATCGCACTTGGATCGCCCGCTGAAGAGCGGGCGATTTTGTTTTCCTGCGTGCTTCATGGGCGTATAATCCAAGGCAGGATGACTGAGCAAGAGGAATTTGATCGCGCCCGCGAGCGCATGGTTGAGGAGCAGATCAGCCGCCGGGGCATCAGCGATCGCCGCGTTTTGGATGCCATGCGTGGAACACCCCGTCACCTATTTGTGCCTGAGGAAAGCCGCCACCTCGCTTACATCGACGCCCCGCTTCCGATTGGCCACCGTCAGACCATTTCTCAGCCCTACATCGTTGCTCTTATGACGGGACTGTTGGGCCTCAAAGGGGAGGAGACCGTTCTTGAAATCGGCACCGGTTCAGGCTACCAGGCTGCGGTTTTAGCTCACCTCGCCAAACAAGTTTACACCTTGGAACGCATTCCCGAATTGGCGGACGCGGCAAAGGCGCTTCTGCAAATGCTCGGGTTGAGCAATGTCCATGTGAAGGTTGGAGATGGAACGCAAGGTTGGCGCGAACATGCCCCCTATCAAGCGATAATCGTAACAGCGGCAGCACCAAGTGTGCCTGCTCCACTCAAGCAACAGTTGGCTGATGGCGGATCTCTGGTCTTACCCGTTGGGGGGCAGGCGGGGCAAATCCTCGAGCATTGGAAACGTGAGGGGGAATCATTCACAAGAAAACATGTGGCGCCGGTGGCCTTTGTGCCTCTCGTTGGCGAGCATGGCTGGGCGACGGATGATCGTCCGGTAGATCGCTGGCATTGACGCGTTGCCACACGTGCGGCTATTCCTCATTCTTGAATGGGGGCTTTAGATAGGCCATAGCTCGGCCCTCGTCTCCATCCATCACCAGTACAAGGTAAGCTCCCTGCGCCACGGCCGGAATATCAATCACGCGTACAATGTCGAGGTGCGTCTTCTCGTTGGGTAGCAGGTCTTTAATGGCGTTGGGATTCTCCTCAAAGAAGGAGCGGTTGAATTCAGTGCCCTTATCTTGCAGGGCAACGGCCAGTGGGAAGATCTGCGCCTCGACGAGATCCTGAAAGAAGTGGGTTCCGTAGGATGGTTCAGGCGAGGCTTCATCCTCCACGATCTCGATCAACGCACGCGCATTGTGGATTTCCGAATAGCTGATCGGGATGCCTAGATTGGGATTATTGCTTCCAAAGCGGCCAGGTCCGAGCAAGATGAACTTCTCGCCTTCTAGCCGTTTGTTGATGCGGCCTATCAGGCGTGCAAGGTTTTGCCGATCTGTGAGCGAGGGCAAGTCGCGATAGCCTTGTGGACAGACATAAACGGCATAACGCACACCGTCAATATATCCATCTGGAATGAGTCGCTTTGTAGTGAAAAGTCTTTGGTTGGTGGGCGTATCTTCTGGAAGACGTGCATTCTCCGTGTGAAAATAGCTTTGTGGGCGGCACTGGAGCAAACTGATCATTGGCTGCACGCTGCCGCCTTCGTCTTCTTCAATCTGCACGGTGAACTCGGTATCCACAGGATTATGATATGCGGTCTTGAGTAATCTTAGCATTTGGCGCATAAGTTCTGGGAATTCCGTTCGCGCCAAAAGTCCATCAAACGTGATAACTAGGTCCTTCAAGTCGATGCCCATGGGGACGCTCATAAACGTCTCGAGTTGTCCGCTGCGGAAGGGCTGTGCAAACCAACGCAGCGAAGGTGTATTGGCGTGGACGACCTCGGAGACGGGCATGGAGCGAAATGTGTTTTTTTCTAAGTCGATCAGGTCGACGATACGTTGCGAAAACTGCGCGATGCGTTTCGGGTCAGCTTCGGGGCGCAGATTGGGGTGACTGAGTGCGACAAGGCGGGGGTGGTCGCCTTCGAGTTGCTCTACGGCGCGTGTTCCGAGCCCCCAAACCAGACGCAGCAATCCGGCCTCGCGGTCTATGCGTTGGCTCCAACGGAATTGGTTGCGAGAGAGCGCAACGCCCGCCCCATCTGGCATGAAGTAGTGTCCGACGCGCCTGCCCTGAACCTCCTGGATGAGGATCGCCATGCGCTCATCGTAATCCGTTAAACCCATGCGGCGACGGTAGAGGAGGACATCAGGGCTATAGACGCTGGCATAGACTCTGCGAATAGCGTTCAAGAGGGCAGTCAGATTATTATCCAGCCCCGTCTGATTCGGGCAAAATACGCTCTCGTATTTCCCTGCGAAGGAGGTGCCAAACGAATCCTCGAGCAGGCTTGAGGAACGCACGATGAGCGGTGTATTACCGACGTGGTCAAGGATCGCTCTGAGATCTTCAACGATGTCATCAGGGAGCCGCCCTGTGCTCAAGCGCTCCTGGATGGCGGGGTAATCACCACGGATCTCAGCTTCACTCTTATATTTTTGGTTGGTGTACTCAATGAATCCGTTGAGTTGCGTGAAAAGGTAAAAAACATCGGCGCCTAGAAACCACGAATGCGGGATATGGACATGGGAGAGCAGTTCCGCATCCGCGGACTTACGCAGTATGCATTCGGCGAGCATAATTCCGGCTGCTTTGCCACCGATTTTCCCGCGTCCCACTCGGGCGGCACGGATTGACTGCAGGTCTGCAATGTCAAACCAATCTTTGGCAATACCAACATAATCAAGGTGGTCGCTGATCATAGCCTTGATGAGGACCACCTTGATCTCCTTGAGGTGATGCGCCATCTGCCTGCGTGTTTTGGGAGACATGGCTTCAATGGTTTCACCTTGAGCAAAGAGCATGTCCCATGGGGCAAGCTCAGGGTGAATGGTGGGGAGGATATCTTCCTGGGGGACGCGTTTCGCAAGCGTCTCACGTACCAATTTCAGGAAACGTTCATGCGGCAGGTTGTAGGCAAAGTAGAAATCGGTCAGGTTGTCGCGGATGATCGAAAGACGAGAGAGCCAGATATCCTGAGGCTCCTGTGTATAGGGGTCGTTTAGGCCCTCACGTTTCTGGGACTGGAGCGCTTTCTCGCGTACTTCGGCCTCGAAGGCCTCTTGCGTGATCACGCCGCGCTTGAACAGTTCTTGTCGCATCCTTTCGCGCACGCGTGACGCGAGAATCGGGTATTGACTGAGTTCCAAATAGATCGTCAGCACCTTCGGAAATGCGGACGGATCAAGGGACATGGGTTCCCTCCCGCGCGCCAGCTTGGCGCAATGCTCTTCCCCTATTCTATCGAGGCCGTGCGGAAATCAAAAGGGTATGGCGGGATCGTTAGGCGGTGTGATACGTTTTGATTAGCTCAGTCGGAGAATAGTGCGGTCTTTGAAGTTCCCGGTTTGCATCCAGACGAGCCTGGGTCCATGTCTGGTTTTTGGCGGTTGCAGCGTTCCGTGCAGCCTAACGGCCTAAGTGCATCGGCATGATGACGTGCAGGAACTCCTTATCGCCGACAGGGCGGATTAGGCCAGGCGCGGCGGCACCGGTTGTCTCGAGCGAGACATTGGGTGCCGTGATCACACCCAAGACGTCGACCAGGAAGCGTACATTGAAGGCGATCTCGATGGGGTCACCTTCGATGGTGGCGTCGACAACGGTTTCATTCGATCCGGTTTCGGCAGCCGTGGCGGAGACTTCGACGATTCCAGGCTCAAGCTCGCTGCCGGGAGTGATGCGCACGCGTGCAGAGTGCGCGGATTCTCGTGCGAAGATATCGGCGGCCTTGCAGGCTTTAAGGAAGGCTCCCGTGGGGAGAACGGTGCGTGTGGTATGACTGGCGGGGATGATACTCCGGAAATCCGGGAAGGTGCCTTCGATGAGCTGGGAGACCAACTCAACATTCTTCGAACGAAAGATCACTTGCCCACGGTTAGGAGGCAGAGTCATCGTGACGACTGCTTCCCCATCGCTGATCACACGTGCAAGTTCGGCCAGGGCACGCGCAGGGATGATCGCGCGAATAGGTCCGGCGGGGGAGGAGAGATGTGCACTTCGCACGGAGAGGCGGAAACCATCGGCAGCGGCCATGGTCATTTCGCCACCGTCGATTTCTACAAGCACGCCTGTTAGCACTGGGCGAGCGTCGTCCGTCGAAGCGGCGAATGCGACTTGGCTGATCATGCCACGTAGATCTTCGACGTTGAGATCCAAGCCGTCATCAAGTTCTGCTGGGGGAAGTGGTGGAAATTCCTGAGCGTCGATACACTTGATGTCGTTATTGAAAGCCCCGCAACGTACGTTGAGCCTGTGCGTGCGTACAGATAATTCCATGCTGACTGTGTCGCTGGGGAGTGTGTTTACAAGGTCGACGAAGGTGCGCGCAGGAACGGTGGTTGAGCCTTCTTCCTCGATCTTGGTCCCGATCCAGCAACTAATTCCCAGTTCGAGATTAGTCGCTGAAAGGCGAAGACGACCATCCTCGGTGGCCAGAAGCACATTGCCCAGAACTGGCAGGGTGCTTCTAGGGGCGACAGCACGAGCGACAATGCTGAGGCCACGAGCTAAGTTTTCCTGTAAACATGAAACCTTCATAGGAAGAAATTCCTCAGTTCTTATGATTGTAGTGAAGAAGTATACAACGAACGCCGAATAGGTACAACGGCTGGTGGACAACCTGGAGCATCTGGAATAAACTTTGTCTGTGGCCCACTCGGTAACTTCTGTGGAGATCGCTGAACTACGCCGGATGGTGATCCGGCTATCGCGCCTTGTCGAAAATAGTGTAACCCTCAATTCGACACTCGACCTCGACCGTCTTCTGGAAATCATCATTGTCTCAGCTGCCGACTTGCTTGAGAGCGAAGCCGCCTCGATTTTGCTTGTCGATGAGAAGACGAATGATCTGTATTTCGCCGCCTCAACAGGTTCCGATCCTGAAGAAATTAAAAGGATGCCCGTTCCGCTTGATGGTTCAATTGCGGGAACCATCTTTCGCGAGGCAAAACCCATGATCATCAACGACGTCAGAGCGGACCCAAGGCATTTCCGCAATGTTGGAGAAAGTCTCGACTTTGAAGTTCGGTCTTTAATCGGGGTGCCTCTCCATATTCGGGAAGAGGTGACGGGAGTATTGGAGGCTGTCAACAAGCGCGAAGGGAGGTATGACGAATCTGATCTGCACACCCTTATGAATATCGCCTCTCAGGCTGCTGTTGCAATTAACAACGCGCGCTTGGTGAAAGCGCTGCAGCGGGCTTACGATGAGTTGGGAAAGCTTGATCGTTTCAAGAGCGAATTCATAGCAATTGCCTCCCACGAACTTCGAACGCCGTTGGGATTGATCTTGGGCTACGCCGCTTTGCTCAAAGAGGAAGCCGACCATGCCGCTGCTCAGCTTGCGGAGATGGTCCTAAACTCCGCGCTCAGAATGCGCACGCTCATTGAAGCGATGACCAACATGAATATGTTGCAGGTGGGCACGGTGGAGATGGACTTCAAGGTCCAGGCTTTACAGCCGGTTGTGTCCGAGGCATACGAAGAGGTCTCAACGATGATCCAAACCAAGGGCCAATGCTGTGAGATGAGGTTGGCTGAGGAGCCGCTGTGTGCCTATGTGGATGGCCCGAAGCTCACTTTGGCCTTAGTAAATTTGCTCAACAATGCGATGCATTTCACGCCGATCGATGGCAGAATTGATGTCGAGCTCAAACAACATGGGAGCGAAGCTTGGATACAGATTCGAGACAACGGTGTGGGTATCCCCGAAGACCAACTCAATCATATCTTTGAGCAGTTTTACCAGGTTGATCGTCACATGACGCGCCGCCATGGGGGGTTGGGGTTGGGGTTAGCGATTGTCAGAGCTATCGCCCAAGCGCATGGCGGCCGTGTATGGGCGGAGAGTGAAGGGTCTGGAAAAGGATCGGCGTTCACCGTCGCCCTGCCTGTCTCCACCTAACCTCTACTCTCAAACTGCCGCTGTACCACGTGCCTAATGGAGAATGCCTTCCCCAAGCAATGCCAACATCCAGCCAACGCTCTTTATGATGTATATATGTTTATGCGCAGGGGGGCGTGATAACGCGCGTGAAGATCCTCTAGTTAAGCGTTATTTAAACTCACGAAGGCCGAACCCATATGCATACCACGTCTCTTCTTCTCGCGGTTCGTGGTTTCGTTACTGAGACGCGGTGAAAAGCGGTTGACTTTCTCACGCAGGATCTTCGCCGAAGGTCGGGTTTATTGTACGCTTAGCCTTCGTCCGGAAGCAGAAATAGGGAATCACCTCGTCGCACACGTTTTGCAACTTTCATGGCGATTTCCGTGCCCTCCCTCGCTTCGGATATCGGTTCATGCTCGATCTGCATGGATGTAATCTCTTGTGGAAAGTCTGTGTTTCTACCGAGGAAATGGACCCTGTCGCCGATTTTTAGGTCAGCGGATAAATCAATCACGGCGACGCTGATCTTGCCGAAGTAATGGGTCACTTTTCCGATGCGCTCTCCTGTGGCCACTGCAACCCTCCTCCTCTTGACAGTCTCCATACACGGAGTTAGCGAGCTGCTCCTCTCGATTGTACAACGCAAAAGGAACTTACCAAAGTCAATATCCGAAGACGTTGTTTCCATGCGAACTTCGCCGGAACGCATATTTATGTGGCGAGGTCAGAAAACTCCTCCATTTTAAGGAAGGGTCCGTGCAAATGTCTCGTGATTCCGCGGGCAGATCAAGTTGTCTGAGAAAACAACTTGGCCTTCTCGGGCACACGGCGGAGAACGACGATGGAGAGCAGGAAAAGCGCACTGTATATCGCAAAGATCGCCGAGTAACCCAAGCCGGGCTGTAACTGGTTAAAAAAGTCGGCCATGGGCCCTCCAATGCCTGCGCCGACGATCCCTGCTCCCGCGCCAGCCAGGTTCGAGATGCCTAGATAACGGCCTGCTTCCTTTGGTGGCACCAAATCCGTTCCCAACGCCCAGTTGGTGGCCATGAATGTCCCGGCGCCAGTTCCGATGATGCAGCCACTGACGATCACCATGGGGATATTGGTTGAGAAGAGCAGTAACAGCGAACCGAGCGCCGCGATCACGGCGGAGTAAGCAACCAGGCGTTTGCGTCCAATACGATCGGCGAGGTATCCGCCCAGCAAGGCGGAGCCCATTAGGAAAATGGCTACAACCGCCATGAGGATTGTTGTCAGAGTGGCCGCGTTTTCTATATTCAACACATCGCTGAGGAAAAACTGTGCAAATCCCTGAATGGAACCAACCGCAGCTAGGAAAAGCAGCCGATTAATCACCCACCATATGAAGGGTGATTGCTTGCGGGCATCTTTACCGATACCTACCCATGCGCCGAAATAGACGCCGAGGAAAATCGAACCCGCCATCCCGATCAAGCCCAACACACCTACTACGGTTAATACCATAGCGATGGAGGCTCCCCGAGCACTGAGAAGCGCCCCACCCGAGCGGACCAGGTAAACTGCCCCTTGAGTTACGGTAAGGAAAATCGCAGTCAGGGCGACAAGTCGCAAAATTTGGTCGCCAATCGGTTTTTTTGGAAGTTCCTGCAAGGGTTCTTCGTGAACAAAGATAACCGTGATCAGCATCGTTACAAGCAATGAGCCGCCAATGATCCCAGCCGTTAGACCGATCCTTCCGGCGTCCACAAGCGGACCGATAAAGATGATCAGGATTGATGGCACAACCAGCTCAAGAACTGTTTTGACGCCGGAGGATCGTCCCCTCTGATCTTCAGGGACCAAGTCGGGCATGAGCGCCTGCAGAGGTCCCTGGGCGAAGTTGGATGAAACTTGGAGCAAGATGATGCCGATCAGAAGGACGGCGTAAGCGGTATTGAACCCGAAGATGGGCACGATTGTGCTGTCCAGCGCCGATCCCAGGAAAAGAGGTGAGGCACCAATGATAACCAAAAAAAGCAGGTCGAAAAGCGTGCCGCCAAATATAAATGGTCGGCGGCGACCAAAACGAGATGTGCAGCGATCGCTGAGCAAGCCAGCGATAGGCTGGAACATCATGGCCATTGCAAGCCCGATCACACGTACGGTCGCCAGGTAGGAATTCTTCAATTCACTGGGTACGAAGAGCGCCACCAAGAAGGGCAGGAGGACGGGTGTGATCGTCCCAGCTGAGATATTCAATCCCAGCCAGTAGATGTTGATGGCGAGGTGGTCGTACCAACGCAGTACTTTCTTCATGGCCTCTGATCCTCCGAAATGTGCGGGTCAATCATCATCAAGGATCGGCAGGGTGTCTCGTTTATAAAACTATGTCCGCAGGCTGTGTACAATCCTATGATTTTGGGCATCTGACTCTCAACATAGATGGGATGATCAATCGGATTCGGACAGTTTGATTCCGCAAAGCCCGGATCGCGTTAGAGCTGAAGCGATCCTCCGGGCTCGAGTACATGCGGAATGGCGCCTGTCTCTGATTTGACGCGCTCCGCCCAAGCCGCGGCGTCTTGTGCGATGATATCCCAGGTGTTGTAGTGAATGGGGACGACGTGCCTAGGCTGAAGGAGTTGAACCGCGCGCAGCGCATCCGAGGGTCCCATTGTGAAATTGTCACCGATCGGCAACACGGCGAGATCGATTCCCTCCTCGCCGATCAAGCGCATATCCCCGAAAAGGCCGGTATCGCAGGCGAAGTAGATCTTCTCATCGGCCAGTGTTGTCAGTAAGAAACCAGCAGGATTGCCTCCATAGGACCCATCGGGAAGTGCGGAGCCGTGCAGCGCAAGCGTGAGCTTGAGGTATCCAAAAGGATGATGGTAGCCACCGCCGAGATGCTGCGCATGCCCTTCAATGCCTTGTTGCTGGAACCAGGAGATGATCTCGAAATTTCCGATCACGAGCGCACCTGTACGCTTCGCGATGGCTATTGTATCTCCAACATGGTCGCCGTGACCATGCGATACCAGGATATAGTCAGCATCGAGCGTTTCAGGATCCATAGAAGTAGCAGGATTGTCGGTGAAGAAAGGATCGATGAGAAGGTGCTTCCCCGCCACCTCGAGCCCGCAGGCGGCATGGCCATACCAAGTGAACGTGAAAGACATCGGGGACCTCCTCTGCCAAGCCTTGGATACGTGTGGATAGAATGAGTATAGCCCCAGCAGGGAAGTGATGTCAAAGATATGCCTGGGCTTGTATGGCGAGAATCATCAGAGGCTCCAGGCTTTATTATCTATGCCATAACAACACCGGGGGTCGTTTATGTGGCATCTTTAGCGCTGGGGGAATTGGAGGGCGTTTCATCCATGAGCGCGATCGCGTGCGGTCTTCATGAAGACTTCTTCGAAATATGGGCAGAGGTCTTGAAGGGGACATCGCTCACAACGGGGTTGCCGAGCGTGACACACTTCGCGGCCGTGTCGAATCAAGTTGAGATGTGCTGCATAGTAACTATCCTCTGGAAAAAGCTGTCCGAGAGTAGTGTGCGCCTTATCGGCTGTAATATTTTGGGGTCTCAGGCCTAATCGACCTGTGACCCGGTAAATGTGGGTATCGACCGGAAAGGCCGGCATGTCTAGCGAAAAGAGCATAACAATGGCAGCGGTCTTGGGACCGACACCGCGAAAGCGCACCAGGCTAGCTTGCGCTTCTTCGGGGGATTGTTCCCGAAGGAACTCCAGATCGATCGAACCGTGTTCCTGTGTGAGTTGTTGCAAGATGGCCTGGATGCGCGGGCCTTTTCGATTTGCAAGCCCGGCGGTCTGGATCGCCTCGATCACCGCCTCGGGGCTGGCATCGCGCACCGCCTCCCAGCTTGGAAAGGTGGCTTTTAGCGATTCGAAAGCGCGATCGCGATTGGTGTCGTTTGTATTCTGCGAGAGGATCGTTGAGATCAATTCATCGATGGGGGGCAAGCGATTACGCCACGCAGGGTGGCCATAGCTTTCCAGCAATCTACGGTGCACTTCGAGGGCGAGCGTCTCCGGCGTGTTCACGTTGGGATTATAGCAAGGTTGAGGCATCGAAACCACGATCGGGCACTTGGACTCGACGATGACCGATATGTAAGGAGCATATCCACTTTCCCCTTAGGAGTTCGCCATGTGTGCGATCGCCGGCGTCGAAATGGCCAAAGAGGGCCTTAATACGATTAATTATAGCATGTGGGCGTCAGGGTCTCGCTTGGGAGGTTAGCAAAGGAGGGGGCTGGACGCACAGGATGAAAAGGCACGCCATGTTCTGCGTCCCTTTCTAAGTCTCATTCGACATTTGGGATTCAGGGGGCTCCGTATCCCTGTGGGTGGGAGCGATGCCATTCCCATGCACTGGCGATGATCTGGCGAAGCTGAGGGAATCTTGGTTCCCAGCCCAACTCGCGCTTGATCTTGTTCGCACAGGCAACAAGACGGGGCGCGTCGCCGGGACGCCGCTCGGTTTCGACAGCGGGGATGGGATGGTTTGTGACCTGTCGTGCGGTTTCGATGACCTCACGCACGGAGTAACCGGCACCATTCCCTAAATTATAAACGAGGCGATCATGATCTTGCAGCGCGTCGAGCGCTAGGAGGTGCGCGCCGATCAGATCGGACACGTGGATGTAATCACGGATCGCGGTACCATCGGGCGTTGGGTAATCTGTACCGAAGATCTTAACGTCAGGGCGTTGACCAAGCGGCACTTGCAGGACGAGGGGGATGAGGTGACTCTCAGGCCGATGCGCCTCGCCGCACCCCGGCAGAGCGCCGGCGGCGTTAAAGTAACGCAGTGCTGCGTAGCGCAAGCCGTGCAGACGTCGATACCACTCAAGTGTCTGCTCGATCATCAACTTGGTTTGACCGTAGACGTTGGCTGGCCCTAGTGGAGATTCTTCAGAGAGGGGTTCGTCGCCAGATGCATATACGGCAGCCGTGGAAGAGAGCACAAAGCGAGGTACGCCCACTTGCGCGCAGGTCTCAATCAGGTTCAAGGATAGGGCGAGGTTGTTGTGAAAATATTTACCTGGGTTATGCATGCTCTCCCCAGCCTCGATGAACGCCGCGAAGTGCATGACCGCGTCATAACTTTCGGCTCGAAAGGCAGTCTCCAAAGCTTCTCGATCAGCAAGGTCGGCGCAAATGAACTGTGCCCCGGGTGGTACAGCAGCTTGATAGCCGGTGACGAGCGAGTCGTAAACCGTGACGCGGTGTTCGTTTTCCAGCAAGATCTGGGCGGCGGCAGACCCGATATAACCAGCGCCGCCAGTTAGAAAGATGTTCATCATTGTTCCTTCTTAGATAGGCTGCGAATTTGAGAACCACGAGCTATTACCATTCGATTCCAAAGCCCCTTTCTTTGGCGAGGTTCACACCTCCGACACACATTCAATCGTCGAGGATGGTGAGCCGCGCAAGCGAGGCCACCAGGCGTTTTGTACCTATGGATTCGAATTCTACCGTGACCTCCTCATCGTCGAAGTCCATCGTAGTACCCTGGACGATCCCTTCTCCGAAGCGCGAATGGCGTACTCTCATACCAGGATGATAACGCGATTTTGCCGGCGTTTTAAGGGGTTCTTCCCAGCGAGTCTGGCGCTGGTAAGAGATCTGATCCCATGCCAGTGCCTTTGGAAGGGTTCCATCGATGAGTCCTGGGGGTAGATCGTCGAGAAATTGGGAAGGCTCGCTAAGTCTGGAGGAACCGGTTTGGCGACGACGGAAAGCTCGCACAAGGTACAAGCGGTCCTTGGTTCTCGTGATGCCAACATAGAAAAGACGGCGTTCTTCGGCCATCGCCTCGGGATCGTCAAAGGAGCGTTGGTGTGGGAGCACTCCCTCATCGAGGCCTATTATAAAAACCACAGGGAACTCGAGGCCTTTGGCCGCGTGCAATGTAAGCAGTGTGGGGGCGTTCAGGGAATCTGTGAGTGTGTCTTGGTCTGAGACCAATGCGATATGTTCGAGGAAGGTTGTCAACCCCATCTCGCCGAAGTCCTGGGCAGCGCCGCGCAATTCCAAGACGTTGGCCCAGCGCTCCTCCCCCTCCTCGCTCCCATCGTCAAGATAATCTGCGTAGCGTGTTTCTTCAAGGATGTGGTCGATCAGCCCGGCGACGGGTAACTCAGATCGAGCCTCGATCCACCCGAGCAGGATCTTCCCAAATTCATCCAGGGCTTTACGTGCACGCGAGCCGACGGATTCGATCTGAGCTTCATCCCCACGCTGTGCAAGATCGAGAAGAACCTCGGTCGGAGAGCGTCTTATAACGCTCGCGTGCTCCAGCAGTGCATCGATGGTTTTTGCACCGATGCCTCGAGGAGGCGTGTTGAGCACTCGTAGAAGGCTGACTTGATCCATCGGATTGTGGATCAAACGCAGATACGCGATGACATCTCTGACTTCTCGCCTCCCATAGAAGCGTTGCGCGCCTACTAGTCGGTACGGCAGGCCGGCTCGCAAGAATGCCTCCTCCAGGGCTCGCGACTGCGCGTTGGTGCGATACATGATCGCACATTCCCCTGGTTCCACACCTTCACTTGCGGTGAGGATGGCAATGGTGTCGACAACAAAGACAGCCTCATCCTCCTCGTTGTAGGATTCATGCAGCATGATGCGTTCGCCGGTGCCGCGATCGGTGAATAGGTTCTTGCGGTGGCGACCAGGGTTGCGGTCGATGACGGCCATGGCGGCGTCGAGGATGATCTGCGTGGAGCGATAATTTTGTTCCAGCAAGATGACTTGTGCGTCGGGATAGTCCTTCTGAAAGCGGTGGACATTCCGGTAGTCCGCACCGCGCCAGCGGTAGATCGATTGATCCGGATCGCCGACCACAAAGAGATCGGGGTGATCGCCCGCCAAGAGGCTCAGTAAGACATATTGAGCCGTGTTAGTGTCCTGGAATTCATCGACGAGGATGTGGGGGTAAAGTCGGCGATATTTCTCACCGAGATTGGGGTGTTCTTCTAAGAGCCGCACTGTCCATAGCAGCAGATCGTCGAAGTCGAACGCGTTATTGGTAAGTAGGCGTTTCTGGTAACGTTCGTAGACGCGTTTTACGACCTCGCCGAAGTAGGTCTCGGCGGTGAAGACCTCGAGGCCGACGAGTTCATTTTTTGCGCGTGAGATCGCGCCATGAACCTTCGCGGGCTGAAACTGCTTGGGGTCGAGGTCGAGTTCCTTGAGGATGCTTCGCACAAGCCCATGCTGGTCGTTTTGATCGAAGATGACATAATCCCGGGTGACCGGAAGAATCCCTGCCTCACGGCGTAGCATGCGCGCGCATACAGCGTGAAACGTGCCCAGGTTGACCCAACCTGTGACTTGTTGATCCTGCCCCTTACCCAGCAAGCGCCGCACCCGTCCCGCCATTTCACGGGCGGCTTTGTTGGTGAAGGTCATGGCCAAGATGTGATTGGGCTGAATATCACGTTGACCGATGAGATAGGCGATGCGGTGTGCGAGTACGCGCGTTTTGCCGGAGCCAGGGCCGGCGAGGATCAACACCGGCCCTGGGGGAGCCGAAACGGCTTTGCCTTGCTGGGGGTTAAGGTCTTTGAGAAAATCCATGAATTCCTATTCCGTCTCGCTGCTTCAATTGTCCTCACCAACGCATGAAGCCAACGAGCCATCCGCTATTCCTCCGACCTGGGCGAGTGTGTGGCGTGTGCTCTGAGCATGAGTTTAATACCGGTTGATGCCTCATCGCATACGACAGGAGCCGGGGGGATGATGTGGGATTCCATCCCACAAACGAATGGGATGAAATTCCCATAGCGCTGCAACGCGTTCATTCTACCGGTCGAAGGAGAGCTGGGCAAGGCGCTTTCTCAAGGACACGCTTTGGGGGGTTGTCTAACTTCCATGCGGTCCAATATCGAGCATTTCTTTCCCTCGCAGCATGCCGCTCAACGCTTGGGCGGGAAGCGCCATCACACGGCTATCGGCAAAGTAGGGGAAATCAAAATGGATTTCGTCGCCGGCCACCTTACCAGGGATAGGCATCAGTCTTGCCGTGAGCGGTTTGTTGTGCCGGAGAGCAAGCGCGCCTAGATCGAGCAGGGCGGCGGCCATGGCTTCAGCGCTCGTCTCTCCGGGAAGCGGGATGGTGTCCAGCCCGGTGCCGCAGACGGTGCAATAGAGCAGCACATCATAAATGGTGAGAGCACCTTCAGCCGCACGCGCGGCCAGGATGCTGTCCTCAAGCACGTGGAAGAATAAGCCGCAGAAACCAGCACGTTGGAATTGGGCACGGTCGAGTGTATCAGCCAGGAATGCCGCTGCTGCGGCTGTGCCAGCCATCCCAGTGACTGGGATTCCCAAAGCTTCCAAGGCTGCACCGATCGAACAAGCCTCCTCCGGGAAAGGGGCCAGCGAAAAGTCCACACCGAAGAAAAGCATCTCGTGTTCAGCGGCGATGCGTTGGGCAACCTTTGTGAGGGTTCCAGCCTGGTTTTCGATGGTGGCAACCAGCCTCTTGCGTGCGATCTGTAAAGAATCGGACTCGCGGATCGAGACCAGCGCGAGGTCTGCAGATTCGGTCGCGATCGCGAAGCCTGGAGCGCCGCCGCGATGGTAGGCTGCGGGGAAGAATGGTGCGCAAGCAGGAACATTCGCAAGTGTCGCGAAACGTAAGTTAGCGAAGCCATCTGATGTTAGGGTAGAAGCCTCTTTTATCACTTGCGCGCAAGCCTGCGCTGCTTCAAGTGATAGACCGCTCGCGGGATCGGCCAGAATGGCGGAGGCAAAAACGTTCTCCGTCGCAGCGAGGATCTTTGGAATGACGGCGTAGGCATCTTGCTCTTCAGGCAGTACGGGGCCGATGGAGGCATAGTCGATCCCATGGACGAAGCATTCTGCTTCCAGAGCACAAGCCAAATCCACGCGTTCCACGATTGGCACGGGCTGGGCCATTTCGAGGGGTGGCGGACCAGCGATGCGCAAGGTCTGTACCTCGTAACCCAGCTTTTCAAGTGCCTCTTGGCACGCACTCAAACAGGCAGCGAGTTTGGTGATCCCTTCGGATTCGAGCGGCCATCCAGGATCAAGAAAGCCGGTTAATGCGCGAATCTTCATGCTTCTCCTCGTTGACGTACGATTTCAAATAAGACCACAGCTGCTGCAACTGCTGCGTTGAGCGATTCGGTTCCACCAGGCATGGGGATGTGAACTTGGCCAAGTGCCAGGGCACGTATTGAAGGCTGCGGGCCATGCGCTTCTCCCCCAATGATCAGCGCCACGGGGCGTCGCCAATCGACTTCGGTATAGGGTCTGCCGGTATGGGCTTCTGCGAGCCAAATATCAAGACCGGCGAGGTGGCGCTGTAGATATTTCGCATCCACGGTCAGAATTGGAAGGCGCATGTGCGCTCCCATGGCGCCGCGTACGACTTTCGGGTTGTGGGGGTCAACGCCTCCCTCGTTCAGATAGACGGCTTCAACACCTGCCGCCAGCGCTGTGCGCAGCAGCGTGCCCAGATTTCCAGGATCCGCGAAGCGGTCAATAACCAGCGCCAGTTTCTCAGGCTTGCGCTTCAAGTGCGTCCGGATGGGAAGGACAGCTAGCAGACCGGGCGGACTTTGGGTATCGGAGCAGGAGGCCATCACAGCTTCGGAGACCAGCATCGTCTCACCACCGAGATGGACCATTTGCTCGACAAGTTCTTGTCCCTGTTCATTCAGGTTTTCAGTATAGAGGATCAAATCGACGGGGTGATCGGCTGCAATCACCTCTCTTGCCAGTCGTACACCCTCGATCACATAGGCTTGGTCTTTCTGTCGGATGCGCCGTTTACTCTGTAGGGCTCGTACCCATTTAATGCGCTTGTTTGCAGTGGAGGTGATCATTCGATTATCACACTCCCGGGCCAACGACGCGTGAACTCATCTTGAAAGATACCTACACTTAGCTCGTCAATGAGTGTTACGTGAACCTCCCGCACTGAAGCCTCAGGGCGTCGGTCAAAAAAATCGATGATGGCATCAAGAATCACGCGCGCACCGCGATCTTTGGGAAAGCCAAATATTCCAGTTGAAATGGCGGGCAATGCCAGGCTGGTGAGACGGTGTTCACTTGCAAAGCCCAGCGCGCTGACAACGGTCACATGCAGTTTCTTGTCTTCATCTCCCTCGCCCCACACTGGGCCCACGGCATGGATCACATAGCGACATGGCATTCTCCCGGAGCCCGTGATGGCTGGTCGATGATGTGAGATGGGACCATGTTCCTCAACCCAGGCGTCGCTCTCGGTTTGGATCTCTTGACCGCCTCGTCGCAGAATGGCGGCCGCGACACCTCCGCCGTGAAGCAATACGGTATTGGCGGCGTTTACGATCGCGTCAACCCTTTCTTCTGTGATATCGCCGTGTATAAGCTGTAAAACTTGGCTACTGGGTGTGGTGTGTGCAGCAACCAGATGAGACATAGCACGTTCCTGTAAATGTCTTCGCTCACCACCGAGATTGTATCATCGCTGCAGGTAACCCAAGTGAGATTTCCGGCAGTGGTCAATTCACCGTCACCGAAGGACGACATGCGGACAGCGGTCGGTCCCTGTTTAAACAAGGCTGAAAGGTGGATTGGGCTGCGGCCTTTTCATGATGCTAGCGAAGAACAGCACTCAGCAAGCCGCTTACCCCAAGCAAGATGAGGAGAAAGGGCACAATCAGGTTCCAATCCAGGTTGAAAAGAAAGACAATCGTGATGGTGACGAACAACAGACCTGAGAAGATCGAGCGTGTGACGCTCCTTGTAAATTGGTAATCCTGTGCCTGATAGATCTCCCAAGCACGGGAGAAGGAACTGACCGCTGGAATGAGGATGAAGACAGCCCACCAGTTGTGGAGTGAGGCTGTTGTCAGGTTTTGGATGAGAAAGATGATGCCGATCAGGATCAAGAGGATGCCGGGCACCCATCCTGAACGGGAACGGCGAGAGGGGACGCGAGATGTTGAGTGCGTGGATTGTGAGGGTGAAGAGGAATTTTCGTTCATGGAACTCTCCTCCATTCTGAGAGGAGCCGTCTGGTGAGGGTGGATCTCCGTAAGTCTACCAGCGACGGTTCCAGTGGCGAGAAAAAAAGGGACGCAAATGCGTCCCTGACTGTGTGCTTCGTAGGGTCTAACGTTTTGTTGCGACTTTGACGACGTTTGAGAAAGCTGTAGGATCACGCACCGCCAGGTCGGCCAACATCTTTCGATTCAGTTGGATGTTAGCTTCCTTGAGGTCATGGATCAACCTGCTGTAGGTAGTGCCATTCTGACGAGCTGCGGCGTTAATGCGCACGATCCAGAGCTTGCGAAGGTCGCGTTTGCGTGTCCGTCGATCGCGATAGGCGTACCACAGGCTTTTTAGCAAAGCTTCATTGGCTCGGCGGAAGAGACTACGCCGGGTTCCGTACATACCCTTGGTCTGTTTGAGGATTTTCTTGTGTCTGCGACGGGTTACAATCCCGCCTTTAACTCTTGTCACGATTCACACTCCTGCACACCCCTGGGCGTCGGTGCGATACACGCACCCGTTGTCAACACCCAACGGCTGCAAAAAAAACGGTTCTATGATTGGCCACTACGTGCGTTTGGGTTGGCCTTGTATTTGCTCAAATAAGGCGCTAAGCGGGAAACGCGCTTAACGATTCCCTTTCCTTTGACGGGCACCATCTTGCTGAACATCTGCTTTGTGCGCTTTGACCTGCGGCGTCGCAAGTGGCTCTTGCCGCCCTTCGTGCGTACAAGTTTGCCGGAACCTGTCAGCCGGAAGCGCTTGGCGGTAGCCTTGTGCGTCTTGAGCTTGTACTTTCCTTTTTTGGTTGCTTTTCGAGGCACGTTATCGCTCCTTCGACACAGCCCCCGCGGACGCTTTCCAGTCCGCGGGGACGGATTAATCTTATGATGCTCGTGTGCGAACGCGCTATTTGCCTTTCGTGGGCGTCAGCATCATGAGCATGGTGCGGCCTTCCATTCTTGGCGACATTTCAATGTCACCGACGTCTGCCAGTTCCTCAGCGATCTTCTTCAGATCCTCAAGTGCAAGCTCCGGGTAGGTGATCTCGCGGCCGCGGAAACGAATACGGACTCGCACTTTCTTTCCTTCTGTCAACCATCGACGAGCGTCCCGTACTTTGAAAGATCGATGGTGCTCCGAGGTCTTGGGCCGCAAGCGAATTTCCTTGATATCGACCTTGGCCTGCGACTTGCGAGCTTCGCGATCCTTCTTCGCCCGCTCGTACAGGAACTTGCCGTAATCGAGAACACGGCAAACGGGCGGGCTGGAATTTGGAGCGACTTCAACCAGATCTAAATCGGCCTGGCTGGCGACCTGGAGCGCTTCCTTGGTCGGTACAACCCCGATATTGTTACCGTCGGGACCGATCAAACGCACTTCTTGTGCGCGTATCTCGGTATTAATACGAAAGTCTGAGGCGCTGATCTTCTTCTCCTTTTAGATACTACGCGAAGGCCGCCCACGACGCTCTTGAGCGGCCCAGATATGCGCGGATCATACCACGAGAAGACAGGAATCGTCAAATGGGAAATGGGTGCATTGTGTTCGATCCTCAGCGTCGCTGCCTCTGAAGACAGCGAGTGACGACATGCGAGATGGGGTCGGCGCCCCATCACTTCTGCACCAAGAACGGCCCCAGAGCCTCCCCGATGCTCAACAACCCTAGACTCAAAAAGGGTGTCGCACCCCATGCGATGCCCAAGGCGAGCAGCCAACGCGCAGCTGGGGGCGTTGCTACGAAAAGCACGACTGAGAAGAGCATCTTGAGCCACGCTGTGAGCAGGGGAAGTGCAACCAGACTAATGAGCAGGAACATCGCTGGGCGTCTGGAGAAGCCCCTTGTATTGGTGGCTAGCCTCCTTGTCCAACGCCAGGTAAGGGTCGACCAGATTGTCAGCGTGTAAGCCGCCAGCACGAATGTCAACGTAGCCAGCAAGCCGCGGTCCCATTCCCGGATACGAAAAAAGCCATCCTCTGAAAGAGTGCTCAAGATGGCGAGTACATTCGCCACCAAACTCACAGCCCCTGTAACGATGAAAAAACCATCTGCACGCTTCATATTTCTACCTCCGCCAATACCGATTGCACAGGGCTACGGGGGGACCGGGACGCGAACCGGATCCGCGGGATTATGTTCATACGCCGCTTGCCATCCAAGCCCAACACCACGGTGCCGCTGCGGCCTGAGGGGTTTGTGCATCCACGCCATGAGGGGGCTGCGGATATTTGCACCGGGTGGCGGCAAGACGCCCGGCGGACCCCAGTAGCCCGCGTTCCCAAGCAGCCATGTCTCCAAAGTCTCGCGGTCGACGCCGACGGCTGCGAATACGCTGTCGACCGCTCGCAGTAGCAGTTCGGTGTACGCCCCCCGATCGTACGGAACCTCGCCCTCGATCCGCTCCCAGGCGCGTGCTTTCTCCGGTCCAGGCACCAACAGGAAACGCAGACGTTCCCCCGGGCTGAGGGGTACGCCAATCTGGGACAGTTCACGCGCCACACGGGCGGCGACGGTCCGGACCACATACTCATCCGGGCGACGCGACAGGCGGTGGGTGACGATCAATTCGTGCACGGGTACCTTGCCGGCCTGGAGCGCGTACAGCCGCTCCCGGGCGCAGGACACAGCCGCAGGCATGGCGGCGCGGAACCCGGCCGCGTCCTGTCCATGAGAAAGGATGTTGAGCATCTCTAGTTGCATCTCCTTGATAAAGGGCGGTGTGTCGCGGCGGCGAGCCTCGATACCGCGCACCTTGAGCGTGCCGTCCTCGTAGGCGCCGAAGTAGCGGTTGGCGACGGCGACGCGCGGTTCGGTGCGCGAGGGCAGGAAGGCCAGCCAGCGATAGACGCCCTCTAAGCCGATCTGCAGACCTGTCTGGGCGCGGATCTCCTCCAGCAAGGCATCGTAGTCTGGACGCCGGCGCGCACCCGGCTTGTAGATCCACAAGCCGTCAACGTAGAGGTGCAGCACGCGGAAGCCGCGCGCCTCGACCAACTCCTTGGTTCTCAGCAGCACCTCGCGGCCATAGGCGTTGACGGCCTCGTGGGCCTCGATGCGGCCGAAGCGGGCGTTCTTGTAGCCCAGGTACCCGAAGCAGGTCACCAGCAGCCACTTGTGGGCGGAGTAGCGGCGCCGGTATGCCTCCACGCGCGGGTCGTCCGGCGGCAATTCCCGGATGAGCGCCTTGTAGCGTCCGCGCTTCTCGAGCAGCGGTTCCAACGTCTCCGGCACCAGCCCCTGCCGGTGACAGCAGACCGGGGTGCCGAGCTCGGGGATGGGCGTGCCGTGACAGCACGTTGCGCCGACCGTCTCGGGCGAGATGTTGAAGCGCACCATGATGCTGGGGTACATGGCGGTGAAGTCGAGCTCGGCCACGTGCTCATGCAGGCCGACGATGGGGGTGTAGACCAGGCCGCCCTTATCGGCCAGCAGCAGGTCGTTGCCAGTCTTGAGCGTTTCCGGCTGGCGCTTTTGCCAGGGCACCAAGACGCCGCGTCGCAGCGCGGTGGCGATCTGCATGGCGCTGATGCCGGTGCCGGTGGAGACGCGCGCCGTGGTCTGCACAGGCAGACCGGTGAGGCGGGCGATCTCGAGCACGCCGTCGATGCCGTAGTCGTTGGCTAGAAAGGCGTTTTGCCGGTCGAGATGCCAGCGGCCGAAGAGGATATGCTGCTCGTTGCGGAACACCACCCGGCCGTAGGAGAAGTAGGAAGAGGCTGGCTTGCGCAGCACCTGGTGATGGTCGTCGCGATTGAGCGGCAGCGGGATCCTGTAGTGACGGGCGAGCTCAAGCAGGCGGGGCACGATGTAGTTGTCGCCGTAGGTGCTGACTAGCACATCGGGGTCGTAGTGCTCAAGCAGGTGGCGCATTCCCAGCAGCAACTGTCGTCCGCGCGTGCGCGGGAAACGGAAAGTGTGGCCTTCGATCTCAACGCGCAGGTCGCTGCGATGGCCGCGGCCGGGATCGCGCATCTCATCATCGAGCTGGAGCGACATGATGCGCAACGTCGGCAGGCGATAGTCGATCTCCCACGGGGTGTCGAGCGCTTCGATACGCTCGATGCGATCGTCTTGATGCTCAACGGTGCAGTATGCCAGCGGGAAGATGCCTCGCTCCAACACATAGCGCTGCGGCAGGGAGATGTCGGCGTTGTAGTATGTCAGGTTGGGGCGAAAATCGGCGCATTGGCGGAAGATACGCGGCAGCATGGACGGGATCTGCACGCCGACCTCGAGAACTTCCACAGCGTGGTTGAGAAACAGATCCATGCGCTCGGTGCGGCGCAGTGTCACGGGCGCCCGGCTGGTGCACAGCATTCGGCATACGGCATGCAGCTCTTCATGCGGCCCGCGCACGTAGAAGGTGGGAGCGAAGGTGTCGCGCAGGAGACAGCCGCACCCCTGCTCATCGATCATCCACACCGCCATGCCCGCCCCGTGGGGGTAGACGTCGAACAGCCATCCAGAGAAGGATGGCATCGTCACGTTTCCCACCCGGCAACTTCGCCGGGGGTGTGGGACGAATCGTCTGGTGAGGCTAGACAGGCCTGGCGCGCGCCCATCGCTGCCTGGAGGGCGTCGAGCCTTTGGCGCAGGCGGTGTACCTCTTTGTGCTCCTCTACGAGCATAGCCAGCAGCATGACCTCGAATGGCAGCAGGTGGGAGGCATAGGCTGCAGCGGCCAGGTGGTGGCGCGAGGCGGCCAATAGATCATCAAGCGCCCGCTGATCCTCACGGCGCAGGGCGCGGCGGAAGCGGGCCAGAGATTGTTGTTCGTGCAGAAACGCGTTGGTGATGGATGGTAGCGTGCGTCCCATGATGAACTCCTTTGGAATGGGTTTGGGCGCCGGCGGCGCATCCCGCCTTACCGGGCACGGTCTTTCAAAATAGTCTCAGCTGCTCTGTGGGTGCGACTTCAGGGGAGCGCAGGAGCCAGGTCAGGTCGGAGGCGGCTTGCAATTGGTCGAGAAGCGCCCAACGCTCCTTGACCAGTGCACGCGGCTCGCGCGCGCCAACGATCACCGGCCCGCAGGCGGCCAGCCGCTTGAGATGCGTGATCGTGCTTCCCAGCAGACGTTCGGTGTCGCGCAGCGGCACGCTTTCGTCGTAGAAGGTCGTGAGCAGGTCGAGCACGAAGAGCGGTTCTGAGCCAGTTGGTGCGTTCTCGATCAATTCAGACAACTGGAAGCACGTGAAGGCGCGCG
Source organism: uncultured Anaerolineaceae bacterium (assembly GCA_964385305.1). Classification (GTDB taxonomy): domain Bacteria; phylum Chloroflexota; class Anaerolineae; order Anaerolineales; family E44-bin32; genus CAYLOP01. The sequence continues at coordinate 40,101 of CAYLOP010000005.1, forward strand.
AGAGACGGATGCGCTCCATCACGGCGTAGGGATGCCGGCTCATGCGCCGCGCCAATCGGGCGACGAAGTAACCGTCAAAGCGGTTGCCGCCGTCGAAGACACGCACGTTTTCGCCGCCTCCTTGATCGCGCCCCCGGCCGCGCGCTGCCAGGAGGGTGAGCATGGCCAGTAGGGCGCGCGTTGGTGTGCGCGCACCCCAAAACAGCGCCAACTGGGGTTGGAGCACGGCATCCAGCATGGCCGGGTCGGATGCTGGGATGGGGAGATCGGCTGGGATGGATAGGACTCCTTCTTTCTGCATGACGCTCCTCTCCGGTGCGGCGTGATGGCTGCACGCGGGATGATGGTGTAGAACAAATGTACTATTAGTGTACCGATACAGGGAGATGTAGCTATCCCACCCGCGGTGGAAACAATGGGGGGATTTTCCCATCCCCCGTGCAGGGGATAGGCCAGGTGTCCACGAAGGGCACGGGGGCGTGGCGCATTGCGGTGAGGTTGAGGTGTGTGCGTGTGCGGTTGTGCGAAGGCTCGTTAAGGGGTGGTGAGAACCCTCTACATCATGATCTCGTCCGGCCGAAAAAACGCCAGTAGAGCGAGATGGCGATGATATAGGTGCTGATGGTGCCCAAAAAGATGGGGTCGAAACCGTAGCGTACCTGCAGCACGCCGCTGATAGACGGGCTAAAAACCCAACCGAAGTTCCAACTCATGCTTACCAGGCTGGCAACCGTACCGCGCGCTTCCGGCTCGGCATGTTCCATCACGAAGGTGTCGTAAACTGGCAGGCTCATGTTCATCAGCGCCAGGCGCGCCAAGTAGGCGATCGCGCTTATCCCATACCAGGGCGAGAAACCCAGCAGCGCGAGGAAGGGGATGGAGAGCGCCTGACAAGCCACGACGGTGCGAATCTTGCCCCAGCGGTCGGCGAGTGGTGGCGCGATAAGGAGTCCGATGCCCATCGCCAGCGATCCCCAGGCGAAAAGGCTGCCGATGCTGGCGTCTGACCGATGGTGGATCGAACGGAAAAAGATGTTTATGAACGGCATCAGCAGGCCGGCGCCCAATGAGGTGACCAGCATGGGAGATACGAGCTTGCCCAGCATCACGGGATTTTTGCGTGCGTACAGGAGTGGAGAGAGCGATTGTGCTCCCTCTTGGCGAGGCGTGTCTTTCCGTTTAAGCAGGACGAGTGGGAGGGCGGAGAAGAGCGATAACCCCGCGATGAGTGCGATCGCCCAACCGTAGGCGGTTGTGCTGGTGGCTGTGAGATTGTATACCGCGCCGAACCAGGCTGGCAGTCGCCCACCCAACCAATTCCCAAGAAAACCAGCAGTGGTTTGAAGGCCCATGTTGAAGGAGAAGAGATAGGTTCGCTCCTCCTCATCGCTGTTTTCCATGAGGAACGGTCCCATGGTGATGCCCATCAAGCTCTGGGCAAGGCCGGTGAGCGCGTTCATCGTGTACAGCCCTTCAGGGCTGCGCCAGAGCACCATGCCAAATACAGCAGTTGTAAGCATGAGATTGGCGAGCAGCAGGGAGGTTTTCCGGCCGATTCGATCGCTGACGTAGCCGGCAGGCAGCGCACCGGCCAGGGACATCAGACTGCTGATGGTTAGAAGGCGTCCAAGAAAGGCTTCGTCGTAGTCCAGGCTAAGAATGTAAAAGTTGAACAGCAGTCGGAAGACGCCATACGCGAGACCTACCAGGATGGTGTTGAGCAGGTAGAGGCGAGCGTTGGGCTGAAATAGGCGTATTTTCCCACTATAGTTAGCAAGTGCTTGTCGCAGGCGCGCGGAGAACGGTGATGTGGGTTGAGAGGAAGTGGATAAGGGCAAGAGAACCTCGGTTCCAGGGCGGTCGGAGCATTTACTCGAGGCCCATCATGGATTTCGAGCCTATGTCTTTGGTGAGGATCAGGTGGGTTTTATCATTGCCCCTCAGACTTCACTTTCCGCAAGAAGCGCGTTCAACCGTGGGTGATCTGAATAGACCCCGCGGTAGGCAGGCGGCAGGAGGGCGGCAATGCGGCACATGATCTCATCCGTGTGTTGGCGCAAATGCGATGAGCGGAGATCCTCGTCGAGGGGCGGAAGGCGGAATGGTTTTCCGATCCGGACGGTCAGTATGGGCCGGCGAAGGCGGACGAGCTTCCGCAGCAGTGTTTCGGTCCCCGTGAGCGCAACTGGAAGGATCGGTGCGCCAGACGAGTGCGCCAGATAGGCGGCGCCTGTCTTGCCTCGACCTAGCGCATTCGTCTTAGAGCGCGTCCCCTCAGGAGACATGCCGAATACCTTGCCGCTTCCCAGCCAGTCGATTGCAGCTTGGAGGGCTTCGCGGTCCACTTCGCCACGGCGGATAAATATTCCCCTACCGAAACGAATGATGGGTCCGATGAGGGGATGTTTCCGGTACTTGGCGGCAGCCCAGCCTGTGACATACTCGCCTCCCACGATGCTGTAAAGGAGAGGGAGGTCGAGATAGTGGATGTGGTTGGCGGCGATGATGTAGGGACCTGCCTCCGGGATATTCTCCAGACCTTCCACATCGCGCGTGGTAAGTAGTGTCAACGCAGCGTTAAAGAACCAACGCATCATGCGCGGGAACATGTCGTGAGCCCTCCTCGAAAAAAGAAAGGGTGTAGGAGATTGTAGTTCGGACTTGTGAATGCTACAATCCATCCCATCCGGGCTGCAAGGTTATCATGATCAGCATTCATTCGATTGATACAGCCAACAAGCGCGAAGTACATCGTTTCGTCCATTATCCTTTTCAAATCTACCGCGATCATCCGCTGTGGGTCCCACCGATTATCATGGATGTGCAGACGCGTATGAACCCCAACAAGCATCCCTTCTATGAGCATTCGTATGCGGCGTTCTTCATGGCGGAGCGCGATGGGGAGGATGTCGGGCGGATCGCTGTTATCGAGAACAAGCCCTACAACGAATACCATGACAAGCGCCAAGCCCAATTTTACTACTTCGAGAGTATCGAGGATCTAGAAGTCGCCCGCGCCTTATTCCATCAAGCATTTGCATGGGCGAAGGATCGTGGTTTGAATCAAGTCGTAGGGCCGAAGGGTTTCGGACCGCTCGATGGATACGGGATCTTGGTGGATGGGTTTGAGCATCGCCCTGCAATGACGATGATGAACTACAATCCTCCTTACTACCCTCAGTTCCTTGGGGAATTGGGATTCCGGAAAGAGGTTGATTTCATTTCCTGTTATCTGAATGCAGATAAATTCCAATTACCGGAACGGATTCACCGCATCGCCGCGCGGGCGGCAAAACGCAGCGGGATGGAGGTGCTCCGCTTCCGCAATAAACGTGAACTGCTTGCATGGGCTCCAAAAATCGGGCAGGCGTACAACCAGGCATTTGTCAATAATTGGGAATACTATCCCCTCACCGAGCGCGAGATCGATTATGTGGTGAGCGAGATCCTAACGATCGCGGTTCCGTCCTTGTTTAAGATTATCGTGCATGAGGATCGGGTTGTCGGTTTCCTCTTTGCCTTCCCGGATGTTTCCGCTGCCATCCAACGCAGCAAAGGACGCCTCTTCCCCTTTGGTATCGTGGACATGCTGATTGAAATGAAGCGCACAAAATGGGTGTCATTAAACGGCGCCGGGATCCTGCCTGAATTTCAGGGCCGCGGCGGGAATGCGTTGATGTACTCGGAGATCGAGAAGACCATCCGCGGATCCAGCTTCCAACATGCCGACCTTACCCAGGTGGCGGAGAGCGCGGTGCAGATGCGGCGGGATTTAGAGAACGTCGGCGGCGTGGCCTATAAGAACCACCGCGTGTACATTCAAGAAATCTAAGCTTCTTTATATGTAGAGAGTGCTGCGTGCTGCATTTAGCAACACGCAGCACTTTCATTAAAATAGCCCAGGTGACTGAACGAGACAATCTGCTTAGAAGCGTTTGATTCCTTGGACGACATTCGCGCCCAGCCCCAACGCTCCGAGAATCAAATTTGTCAGCCCCGAGATAACCATCGCGACGACCCAACCGATAACCACGGTTATCAGAGTCTGCATCGTGTCCAGGTCGAGGGCTTCTTTGACCGCATAGAACCACGCGACGAGCACAACAATCCATGCTGCGATGAAGGCCGGCCACAGCAAGCATGCCAGCAATGGGATGCGGCCGAGGATCGCACTGACGACGCCCACAATCTGCCACACCGAGGCCAAACCCACGGTGCGGACGAGTTCATCGAAGGTTACGTCTGCGTTGAACAAAGTGCGACCCACCCAACTGATCACCGCCACGGCGAGTGCAAAGCCGATCAGGGCGAAAACTGTGCCGAGGATAGCAGCGAAAAACCACTTGATGATGTTGACGGATGCATGGGAGACAAGTTGGTTGAGGAATGTCACCACAGCAACGATGATCCATGCTGTGGTTGTGAATGTGGTGTCACGTTCAACCTCGGAATAGACCTCCCTACGGAACATAAAAGCGCTAATGATACGATCAGTGAGCATAAGGATCCTCCACGAACATAGTATTTTGAAGACCGATTAACAAGGCGCAAGTCGCTTGATGTTGAAAACCCCGTCTTATTACGCGGGTTGCGTTCGCATCTCTAAGCGGGCAACTTCATCTTCATCCAGCCACTTGTGTTATGGAAATCGGCCAATGCGCTGCCTGGAGGAACGATCTCATCCAGCGCAGTCGCGGTCTCTGCCTCTAGGTGCATCTCAAGGATGGCTAACGCGTCCTCGAGCTGTTCCATGGTTCTGGGGCCGATGATTGGCGCAGTAATCATAGGTTGGTCCTTCACCCAAAGCAACGCGAGCTGCGCAGGCGTTAACCCCTGGGATTGAGCGATCGACGCAACTTGCTGTGCGGCTTCGATGCTGGCATGGCTAATGCGTTCTGCAGCCCAGGTGCCGATGCGCGCCGCACGTGAGCCTTTGGGGAACGTATCGGCTTTGGCGTAACGCCCGGCGAGGATTCCCATCCCCAGGGGAGACCAGGGCAGCAGCGCGAGGTTGTAGCGTTGGGCGAAGGGGACGAGTTCATTCTCGATGCGTCGGTCAAGCAGGTTGTAAGGCGGCTGCTCCGAGATGTAGCGCGCCAGGCCGTAGCGCTCGCTGATCGCCAATGCCTCCATCACCATCCAGGCTGGAAACGTCGAGCAGCCGATATACCGCACCTTGCCCTGCCGAATCAGGGCGTCCAGCGCGCGCAGGGTTTCTTCCTGGTGGGTGTCGAACTCGGGGCGGTGAATTTGGTAAAGGTCGATCCAGTCTGTATTAAGACGGCGCAGCGAGTCTTCAACCGCCTGCATGATATGGCGCCTGGAATTACCACAATCGTTGGGGTCGTCGGATTGTGGGAAATGGACCTTTGTGGCTAGGATGACCTTGGCCCGTTGGCCGTCACCGAGCGCTTTCCCCACCACACGCTCGCTCTCTCCATCGACGTACATGTTAGCGGTATCGATGAAGTTTATGCCGGCTTCGAGGGCGGCGTGAATCATGCGGATGGATTCGTCTTTCGGCGTCGGACCGCCGAAGTTCATCGTTCCCAGGCAGAGCGGGGATACCCGCACACCTGTCCGTCCCAGCAGCCGGTAATCCATCGTATTCTCCCTGGAGCCGAAGTGTATTGTGAGGTTATATCCGAATCTTGTCGGGGTCAATCGTTCCCAATGCGCTGCGCGCTCACCCACGCCTCAGCGAAGTCTACGGCTGCGCGTTGAGGGAAGAAGCGCGCCTCAGCTGAGCCGACCTTCCCCACCACCACACTTCCTTCGGCCTCAAATGCCCCCCCGATCGTCTCAAAGGGTTCCGTGTCTAAATCAATATCTCGATACACTTTCCAGACCCGCCGCCCGTTTTCCAAAATCGGTGTGCCTTGCTCGATGGGTTCTGAACCGGGGGCGCGATATTCGGCCAGATGGAATGAGGAATTGCTATCGTATCCTACCCCTAGAAGTAATACCCAGCCATCCAAGTCATAGATGCGTGCGAGCGGCGAAGTTTCGCCCATGTCGTTTTCGAGTGCGTGGTCCTCGGCGACAAAGGCAGCCTGGGCGCCCCATGCGGCAAAGGAGGACGCGGGGTGCGCGCTCCGCAGGACGCCTGGCCACATGCGGAAGGCCTCGACGATCTGCCCCAAACCGCGCGTCGGCGTGAAGCGCGGATCATAGGCCGGCATGCTCTCGCGGATGACTGGCCACCACGACTTGGGGACGGGCGGATTGACCCACTTAGCGGGATCGGAGAGGTCGCCGGAGTGGGTCGGCATGACCAGCGTTCCCTCCGGGGTGAGTACATCCATCAAGGCTTGCACCACGGCCACAGGGCCACCACTCACCCAGCCGAGCGAGCGCAAGGAACTGTGCACCAGTACGACCATGCCGCGCCGAAGGCCGAGGCGGCGAAGATCGCGACCAAGCGATATGCGCGTGCGAGGCTCTGGCGTGTTCTTGATGATTTCTTTTTCGTTCATGACCATTCTTTGTGTGTACAGGACTGAGGAGGAATTATACCTGCTCGATGCAGCCCGCCCAAGACATCGCCTGGCGACAATGGAGAGCGCCGGCCGAGCGGCCGGCGCAATAGTGGATCCGTATGGCGAAATGGGAGGTGTGTGACGTCGAGCTATCTGCTCCGGTGCTAGGTACGCCGCAGCCAGAGATCCGTGGCGAAATAGGTAAGCACGCCAAGGATCAGCGTCCAACTCAGGAAACGCACCGGCACGGCGCTGAGCGTCATCGATCCAAAGTACAGGTTCAATCCTGCTATAGCAAAAGCCATCACGACGAAAGCGTTCCTTCCGGCTTTATCGGTAATCCCTTGGGTGCGTTCGTCACGTTGCAGTGCGGTGACGCCGCGCTCCGGGGAAACCGCGTAGCGCCCGCTACGCGGCGCCCACAAGAAAAGTGCGAAGACACCCGCGCCGGTCAGGGCGGCAATCCACCAGGGAGTGCCTGTGATGGCAAAGAGACCGCCAAAGGCGGCGGAAATCAACGCACGACTTAGATAGTATTGCGTCATTTTCGGCATGGTTTTCATCTTTCTTCCAACCAGAATAGATCCTGCACCGGCACATCCACCGCGGAGGCCAGTTTCAGGGCTAGTGCCACCGAGGGTGTATAGCCACCTTTCTCGATAGCGATGATGGTCTGGCGGGTAGCCCCAACCAAGTTGGCGAGGCTCTCCTGGGTCAGACCACACTGGGTGCGAGATTCTCGAAGGCAATTTTTGAGTTCCATATCCACTCCGATGTAAAGTTTCCTTTACATTACACCATAAAGCGTCAAATGTCAAGTCTACTTTACATTCCCTTGCCCGCGGTTGTGAGCAGGGCTTTAGCGGCCGAGGTAGGGGTGACGTCTTGGGGGCGCGCTGGGGAGCATGTTGGCCCGCTCGCTTTCACTTTCCCACCAGCGCATGCCCAGATCAAGCAGCAGGAGCCGCAGGTCAGTTTTGCTGCGCACGCCGAACTTATCCAGCACGTGCCGCACATGGGTCTTGACGGTCTCGAGGGAGATCACCAGCGTCTCCGCGATCTGACGGTTCGTGCGGCCGCGCGCCGTCAGCCAGGCGACCTGTTGCTCGCGGGGGGTCAGGGCTACCAGGGCGGCCTGGGCCTGTGCGCGCAATGTCTCATCCTGCAGGCCGCGCGTCAGCAAGTCGGCTGCCAGCGCCTGCGGCGTTTTGGCGCGTGCGCGTGCGGTGTGCCGCAGTTGTGCGGAGAGATCGGCGTCGATCTCGAACACCAGCCGCCCATCCGGGCGCAGATTCACGGGCTGGCCGGCTTGGCCGATCGTCTCGACGGATTGCGGACCTTGGTGTCTGCGGCTCAGCCAGCGACGAAACCACACAGGGACCTCCTGCAACATGGTGTGACCCATGACCACGTGCCACGTGGGATCCGCGCGGGCTCATGGGGTATCATCATTATAATAGAACATGTGTTCTAGTGTCAATTGCTCCTACCCCGCCTGTGTCGATCTCGTGTTGTGGACCTCGGGTACATTCCCTGTTACACTCGGCAGGATCTGGAAGGAGGGTGAGGCATGAACCGTGGGCGAATGGCGACCGTGTTGGTGCTGCTGGTCATGATGGCAGCGTGCAACTTCCCCGCGTTGAGCCAGCCGACTCCCTCCTGCGTACCAGCGACCGTGACTCCCGAGATGGCGGTCCCGACCCAGACGGTCAGCCCGCCGACGCCAGCGAGCGGCACACCGGGCGAGCCGGCCAGGCCGGAAGAGGCCATCCAGATCCTTGAACCCGGCAACGGTTCACGCGTGGCCAGCCCGATCCATGTGGCAGGGTTGGCTGATCCCACCTTTGAGCAGACGCTGGTCGTGCGCGTGGTGCTCGTCGACGGCACAGAAGTGGTCACGCAGCCTGTGACCATCGCCGCCGATCTTGGTCAGCGCGGTCCGTTCGCGGGCGAGATCCTGTTCGCGGTTAACGACGAGCGACAGGCCTTCATCCAGGTATTTGCGCAGAGCGCGCGCGATGGTGGGGTCACGCATCTGGCCTCCGTGGGCGTGCGGCTCATGCCGACAGGGCCGGAGGACATCGTGCCGGGCAAGCCCCATCCGGAGCAGATCGCCATCTTCGAGCCCTCGCCTGGGGCGACAATCCAAGGCGGGATAGTGCATGTCGAAGGATTTGGGCTGGGGGGATTCGAGCAAACGTTGGTTGTTGAGGTCGTCGATCAAGACGGGGGTGTAGTGGGATCGATGCCGATCACGGTAGATGCGCCGGACCTTGGGCTTCCGGGGCTCATTCTCGCCGATGTACCTTACATGCTCGAGATAGCGGGTCCCGGGCGGATCGTCGTGCGGGATATCAGCCCTGCCTTCGGCGGCGACAGCCATGTGGCCAGTGTAGAGGTTTCGCTCGAACCATGATGGTGGTGAAGCGCAGGTTGGATGGGATTGGGCACGCCGAGAGAAGTGTGGAGGTGGGATGACGGACGGGATGAATCCCTTGCGTAGCAAAAGGGAGACGGCAAGTACGCGTCTCCTTGCGACGTTGGTGTTGATCCCCACGGTGCCGATGCTGCTTGCCTCGATCGCCGCACTGGCGCTGTTCTATGTTGCCCCGGTCCGCTTCGGAAATCTGATCAATCGCCTCCCCGGGGAGACATTTATCCGCACGGCGCTGTTCTTCGCTCCGGCTACATTGTTCGCTGTTGTTGTGCTCGCCGCCTTGTATGCGCTGGAGAAGCCGGCTGACGCGCTGCCTTCCGAAAGGATCCCTGGTCAGCTCTCCTGGCCTCAGGTGCGGTGGATTGCCTGGGTTACGCTTATCCCCGTCGTGCCAGCCCTGCTCGCATCTACTGCATTCTTGGCGCTGTCCTTTGTGTCGCCGGGGAGATTCGACCGCTTGATCGAACTGCTTCCAGGCGAGCGATTCATACACCCCATGGTCGTCCCGTTGCCGATCTTGCTCTTCGGGATCGCACTTGTGGCGACCTATTTAGCACTCCCTCGCAAACATGGTCTTGTGCGATTGGCTGTTAGCGGGGCACTGATCGCTGCCATACCTATGCTGCTCTTTTACCTGTCGGCATTGGGGCTGTCGCTCTTCTCTCCGGCGCGATTCGAGAGCCTGGTCACGCGGCTGCCGTTCGAGTCATTCGTCCGATTGGCCCTGATATTTGCGCCAGTGCTGCTCCTGGCGGTGGTCTTCCTTGCCGTTCTCTATTTACGTGATCGACCAAAGCCCGAGTTCACTAGCGTCGATATTCCCCGTCCCACTGGTCGTCCCGCTGTTGACACCGCAAGGCTGCGTTCGCTGCTCGGCATGTGGGTGCTTGTAGGCGGCTTGATTATGACGACGGTGGCCGGGCTTGGTCTGCTGGGCGTGACGTTATACCTTGTGCTGCGATAGGTCAACTGGAGGGTACACGCTCCAGCCTATAGATTCCTCCCTCGTAATCCACGAGGTAAACCCTCCCCGCTTGATCCTCACCGAAGGCGCTTATGCGGTACTCTGTATTGAAGAGCACGGCGTTTTGCCAACCCCCGTCGGCTGCGGGCAGCAACCCCCAAATGGTTCCGCTACAGTAGTCCCCATAGAGGTATACGCCATCCCAGGCTGGCAGGGAGGGGTCACGTACAACGACTCCGCCAGTCACCGAACAGCCCTGACCGTGATCGTATTCCGCAATGGGATCGACGAGGTCTTCCGTCGAATCGCCCGAGTAGGGGTGCGCTCCTTCGCGGAAGTTCCAACCGAAGTTAGCACCGCCAAGTGAGCCAACGGGGAGATAGTTGATCTCCTCCCATTGGCTCTGCCCCACATCGCCGATGTATAGGTCACCCGTAAGCCGATCGAAGCTGAAGCGCCATGGATTCCGCAGGCCGTAGGCCCATATCTCGGGTAGAGTATCTTCACTGCTGAATGGATTGTCTGGTGGGATCGCGTAGGGATCGGCTGCATCCACATTGATCCGCAAGAGCTTTCCAAGCAATGTATCAAGCCGCTGGCCGTTGCCGAGCGGGTCGCCCCCCGAACCACCGTCGCCGGTGCCGATGTAAAGATCGCCATCCGGACCGAACGCAATCCCACCCCCATTGTGATTCGGGTAAGGTTGATTGAAGCGCAGGACCACACGCAAGCTATCAAGGTCCGCCAGATCGGGGTCGGGGGAGACGATAAATCGTGTGATGACCGTGTTACCGAAGCGGTCAGTGTAGTTCACAAAGAAGAGTCCGTTCTCGGCGTAGTTTGGGTGGAACGCCAAACCGAGAAGGCCTTGCTCGCTTTCGCGATCGGTGATGTATTTGCTCAGATCGAGGAAGGGCTCAGGGAGCAACTCGCCGTCTGCGATGATCCGTATCCATCCGCGCTGTTCTACGACAAAAAGCCGCTCATCACCGGCGCTTTGAAGGTCGACCGGTTTAACCAGCTCATCTGCGACGGGCGCCCATTGGGAGTCGCCCGGGTTGGGTAATGTGGGCATTGGCGTGGATGTCCGAGTCGGTTTGGGTACCGGTGTTTGTTGGGGAGTGGTGGATGAGATGATTGTGGGTGGCGGCGACTCTGCGCCTTGGGTGGAGATCGGCGCTTGGGTCATACAGGCAGAGAGCAAAAGCGCAACCCATAATACGTTTAGGTGTCGCATGAAACCCTCCTTCGCGAAGTATGCACCATTGTACTTCAAGTGGAAAGGGGAGAGATGCTGGTACCGTTGGGAATCATGTACAATTGCTGCGCCAGTATTATGGTGAGGTTATAGGAGGCACGGACTTGTTTGACAATTATCAACCCGAGGTAGCATTCGCACTCGAGAGTGTGCGCGCGGCGACACGACTTTGCCGTGAGATCCGACACGAAACGGTTGTGGGGACCATGGTGAAGCTGGATCGCTCACCGGTAACGGTCGCAGATTATGCGTCTCAGGCTGTGATTGGCCGCTGGTTGGAGAATGCTTTTCCGGGCGATATTATCGTGGCCGAAGAGGACAGCACTGGGCTCACGGGGTCAAATGAAACCACCATGCTCGACGCTGTGACAACCTATGTCTCACGCGTCCATCCTGATGTAACGAGTGTGGCCGTCTGCAAATGGATCGATCGCGGGCGCGGCGATATCGTTCAGCGGTATTGGGCGATCGACCCTATCGATGGGACCAAGGGCTTCCTGCGCGGCGGGCAGTACGTCGTGGCTTTGGCATTGGTGGAGCAGGGCGAGGCGGTGCTTGGCGTGCTGGGGTGCCCCAATCTCAACCAGCAGCTTGAGCCCGAGATAGATGGGCCAGGCAGCGTGGTCATCGCCGTGCGAGGGGAAGGCGCGTGGGTGACCGGTTTGGAGGGGGATTCGTTCTCACGCATGCAAGTCTCACGGCAGGAGGATCCCGCGCAGGCTCGCATCCTGCGCTCCTTTGAGGCGACCCATACCGACCCCGAAAAACTCGATCGGCTTGCGGCGAAGCTGGGGACGAGTCAGCCGCTGACCTTGATGGACAGCCAGGCGAAGTATGCCGTGCTGGCTGCCGGCAGCGCCGAACTGCTGGTGAGAGTGTATGCGCCGGAGCGTTTGGATTACCTTGAAAACTCTTGGGATCACGCCGCGGGCGCGATCATTGTTGAGGAGGCAGGGGGAAAGGTGAGTGATTTGGACGGGACGCCCCTCGATTTCAGCCAGGGCGCGAAGATGATCAAGAATCGCGGCATCTTAGTCTCCAATGGCATTTTGCATGATGTGGTGTTGGAGGCACTGCAAAGGGTCGAGGCAGAAACTTGACCGCAGGTCGTATGAAATCTCGAACGCTGGATTGCCTGGCGTTGCTGTTTGTGGTCCTGGTCGCCGGTGGATCGGTGATCATCTCTGTGACCGTCTATGAAGGCATTCCTCATCTCGAAGATGAGTTTGCGAATCTCTGGCAAGCGGCGGTGATGGCGCGGGGCGAAATTTCACTTCCCTCACCCGAACTACCGAGTTCCTTCTTGGTGCCATTTGTCGTGGATCACGCCGGGCAGCGCTTTGGGAAATATCCACCCGGTTGGCCAGCGGTGCTCTCACTCGGTGTACGCATGGGCGCACCCTGGCTTGTGAACGCTTTGCTTACAGGATTGACGATCTGGTTGGTATACCGCCTGGGCTCGAAAATCGCCGGGCGTGGTGTGGGTTTGCTGGCGGCCGTGCTGGCGGGCAACTCCCCGATGACACTCATGCTTTCCGGCTCCCTGATGTCGCACATGCTGAGCCTCTTCCTCGCGACGGCATTTACATTGGCGTGGTTGGATCTCTTCATCTACAGGGCAGGGCGATCTGCGAGGATTTCTGCACCGAGATGGATATTGGTAGCGACGGGCGGGCTTTCGCTCGGATTACTCATCCTCACGCGCCCCCTGACGGCGTTCGGTGTGGCGCTTCCCTTTGCCGTGCATGGCATGATCATCTTGGTCCGGGGGCCCAAGAAAACGCGCTGGCACGTGCTGGCGACCGGGGGCCTCACGCTGAGCGTTGGAGCGCTCCTACTTGTATGGCAGGCTGCGCTGACCGGCGATCCGCTCCAGAACCCGTATGCCTTATGGTGGGACTACGATCGATTGGGTTTTGGACCCGGGATCGGCGTCACAGAGAACGGTCACAGCCTGTATCTGGCCTGGATCAATACCCGCTTCAGCCTGCGCGCCGGCCAGCATGACCTTTTTGGGTGGCCGTTTCTTTCGTGGATTTTCATACCATTTGGGCTGATCGCGCTCCGGCGCAATCGCGGCGCGTGGCTTCTCCTCGCCCTCACGCCGAGCTTGATCGGTGTTTATATCTTCTATTGGATCGGCTCCTGGCTCTACGGACCGCGCTATTACTTTGAGGCATTGCCCGGATTGGCGATCGTGAGCGCCGTTGGGGTCGCCTGGATTGGCGGGTGGTTGTCGGAGTCGCAACGGTTGGCTCACCTGCGGCGCCTGGCAGTCGGCGCGTTGATCGTGACACTACTCGGCCTGAACGTGCTCTTTTATCTGCCTGCGCGCGTGGGCGGCATGCGGGGATTGTATGGAATCTCAAAGGAACCCATAGCAGCGCTCCAGGATCAAGATCTTGAGGGCGCGCTTATCCTGGTTCACGCCGATAGCTGGCATCGTTATGCCACGCTGCGTTTGCTCTCGCCTCCCTTTACGTCAAGGGATCTCCTCGTGGCTTGGTCGTTCAACTCTGCATGCGACGCGAGGGTGCAAGAGGCGTATGCGGATCGCATGATCTATCACTACTATCCTAGCGAGCCAGACTCGATATACCGCAAAGCACGAACACAACCATGAATTTTTTAGACTTGTGGGGGCAAGCTTCGGAACGTGCTGCATCAGGCCTCTACCTGCTGTTTGTCGGGCATAACCTGGAACGCATCGCCGACCGTGTCACGAATCTAGCCGAGTGCGTGACCTTCATGTCGAGCGGGAAGATGAAGGAACTTAATCCAGAATCCGGAGAGTCGGCATGGAATTGAGGCAGTCGTGAGCGCATCGGTTAAGGGCAGCTACAGGATCGCCGCATGGAGATATGCGGGTAATCATTTGAGCATGCCCATTAATTCCCGGTATCGCCCCCCAGCCCGATGAAAAGTTCGACGTAATCCAGGAGATGGCGTGTGGTGAGGAAGTGTTCTCGGACGTGCTCTCGGCCTGCTACACCCATGCTCTCCGCCTCGGTGGGGTTGTCCAGCAGGTGAAGCGTTCTCTCGGCACACTGCTCGATCGTGTTGACCAGATAGCCCGTCTTCCCGTCGATCACCTGCAAAGGGATCCCGCCTACGTTTCCCCCCACCACCGGTTTGCCCTTCCACAGCGCCTCGGAGACCACCAGCCCGAAGCCTTCGCGCGTCGACTTCTGGATGACCACCTCCGATGCCGTTTGAAAACAACCAACCTCGTAGGCTCCCACACCGTGGAAGTTGTGCAGGATGTGGATATCGTCATCCACGCCGGCATGGCGTGAAGTTTTATCAAGGTAGTACCATCCCTCCGGGTCATCGGAGGCCATCGAGCCCACGAGGGCGAGCTGAACGTCAGGGATTCTCTCCTTGACCAGCCGGTAGGCGTCGATGACTCCAAGTGGGTCTTTCCAGGGATCGAAGCGGCTCACTTGCGTGATGATAGGTCTGTTCCTATCCAGGCCAAATCCAGCCACCGTTTTATCGGCTTCCTCGCTGGGGATCGGGGCGTTCTTGGGGGAAAGCGGGTCGATGGTGGGCGCGATGAAAGCAAGGTGGTCGGTGTGGATTCCCGGATTGACGTAGTCTTGCAGGGTGAAGATCGCCGCATGGTAGGCGTTGATGTAGGGGGCGAAGAAATCCCAGAAAGCGGGGTTGGGTTGGGATGTGTCGATATGGCAGCGCCAAATCCATTGAGCCCCATCGCGTTCGTTATGGAAATGGAGCAAGCCGGCGGGCTGTGGATCGTGCACCACGATGAAATCATACGCACCTTCGAGCTCTAGGGCATTGCGCTTGTTGAAAGATCTCCAAGTATCCTTCATAGCTTTCGTGAAGGGGATGTCCATGCCCTGCAAGCCATTGTGGCTGGCTTTGGTGACCGTGAAGAATTCGTCGCTTCCTCGGATGACCTGCCACTCAGCCTCCAATCCGATATCGCGCATAAGGGGGACGAGTGTCGTGAGGATTTCAGCCACCCCGCCTCCGAAAGCTGTGGCGTTGATGTGCAGGACGCGCGCGCCTTGCAGTGCAGCGGCGCGCGCGCGTAGCTGGTCGATTACCTCATCGCCCACGATCGGGCGGTAATTGTCCAGGCTCTTCGCTGTTACCTCTACACGTTCAAGCATGGGCATTCTCCCTTCCCGTCCTCCTGGCGCTTGGCCTGCACGGAGGCGCGACTCCATACCATAAGGATAACTTAATCTCGAGCCCTAAGCCAATCTGCGGCTTGACAGCGGTCTGTACGGGTGCAATAATAATGCTAACACGTGTCAGCAAACAGAGGAAGGCATGCAAAAACGGGTTACTGCACGCGAAGTGGCGGAAGCGGCCGGGGTCTCACGGACCACGGTCTCCTTTGTCCTCAACGATGTCCCCGGCATGCGCATCAGCCAGGAGACACGTGAAAGTGTGCTCAAAGTTGCACAGCAATTAGGGTATCAGCCCAACATCTCCGCCCAGCGCCTCGTTACGGGGCAGACGCACATCCTCGCTTATGTTGAACGGCAGACCCCTGAGAGAGCTTTTGCAGATGCTTTCCTGCCTCAGGTCCTGCGAGGTGTTCACGATGCTGCCTCAGGCTCCAATTATGAGGTGCTCTTTGCGCCGATCCCCCTTGAAAATGG
Organism: uncultured Anaerolineaceae bacterium; assembly: GCA_964385305.1. Lineage (GTDB taxonomy): Bacteria > Chloroflexota > Anaerolineae > Anaerolineales > E44-bin32 > CAYLOP01. The sequence goes on from CAYLOP010000005.1 coordinate 55,876, forward strand.
CGCTAATCGCTGCGCCCGGCTGCTACGCGGGGGTCATGTGGACGGTCTTATTCTCTCCGGTCCACGCTCCGATGACCTTGAGCTACGTCAACTGCTTGAAGGCGACGCTCCGCTCGTCTTACAGGGCCACTGGCCGGGCGTCTCGGTTGCCTCTGTCGATGTCGACAACACCGCTGCCGCTAAAATGGCCACCGAGCACCTGATCCACCTGGGGCACACAAATATCGGCATGATCGTGCACGCACCGCTCGCTTACACGGCTGCTGCAGCCCGCTTGCAGGGCTATCAGGAGTCGGTTGAGGCCTCTGGGCTGCATGAATCAGCTGCTTGTGTTGCGTTGGCAGATTTCACACCCGCCAGTGGTGAGGTTGCCATGGAAGAACTACTCGCGTGCAAGATAATCCCGTCGGGGATCTTTGCTGGTAGCGACACGGTTGCGATCGGCGCAATGCGCGCCGCTAAGCGCAGAGGGTATCGCATCCCCCGAGACATCGCCTTTGTTGGCTTTGATGACATCCCCATGGCGGTATACCACGAACCACCGCTGACTTCTGTTCGCCTTCCGGCCTACGGGATCGGATGGGCCGCCGCCGACCTGCTGATTCGATGGATTTGCGAGGACGATATTCACGAACGCAACATCCTCTTGAAATCGGAACTTATCATTCGCGATTCATGTGGTGCACTGCCCGAGGAGATAACTGACAGCTGAGTGAACTTCAATTTGAGACATGAGGAGTCGGGGTAGAGAAAGGGGTGTAAATGCAAAGTATGCACATGTGAGTAGGAGGGATTACGTGCATCGAAGCTTCTACAACTTCATTACGATGTGTAAGAATTTTAGGAGGAGGACATGAAGAGGAAACTGTATTTGATGTTCTCACTCTTGGTTCTCATGGGATTGCTTGTTAGCGCATGCGCGCAAGCAACGCCCAAACCTGTCGAAAAACCCACGGAAGTACCAGCCCCAGCTGAACCCGCAGAACCTGCAGTTGCAATCGACTGCATGGGGGCGGCGGCGGGCGACACGCTAACCGTGATGTACCAGTGGTCGGGAGCCGAAGAGGAGAAGATCAACGCCATCTTCAAGCCGTTTGTAGACGCATGCGGCGTGGAGATCGTGGCGGAGTCGACGCGTGACGCTGCGGTGCTGGATACCAAGGCGAAGAGCACGCCGCCCGATCTACTGTTCTGGCCGACCACGGCGCCCTTGACGCTCTACACGGATCAACTGCAGGACCTGGGCACGCTGGGAGCCGATGCCGGGAACTACGCCGACTTCTGGGTGGAACTGGGCACGGCGGCGGGGAAGTGGCTGGCGGTGCCGGTGAAAGCCGACATCAAGTCGATCATCTGGTACAGCCCGGTGCAGTTCGAGGCCTTTGGCTACGAAGTACCGACGACCTTCGCGGATCTGGAGGCGTTGGTGGATACGATGGTAGCCGATGGGAACGTGCCGTGGAGCATGGGGATGGAGAGCGGCGCGGGGACAGGTTGGACGGGCTCAGACTTCATCCAGGACTTGCTGCTCGTGCAGCAGGGTCCGGCGTACGTGATGGGCTTGATCGACGGGTCGATCGCGTACGATGATGCCGGCGTGGTGCAAGCTTATGAGACGTATGCGAAGTGGGCGACGGATGAGACCTACACAGTGGGTGGTGCGACGGGGACGGTGAGCACCGGTTTCCTGAACGCCATCTACAAGGTGTTCTCCGATCCGCCAGAGGCGATGATGGTGAAGCAGTCCGGCTTTGCAGGCGGGGAGGTCGTGAGTCAATACCCGGATCTGGAATACGGGATCGATTACGATTTCTTCGCGTTCCCTGGAGCGCAGGGGATGCAGGGCGGGGCGGACTTCCTGATGGCGTTTGGCGACTCGGCGGCTGCGAAGGCGATGGTGGCCTATCTGACCAGCGCAGAGGGTGCTGAAGCGTGGGCAGGTGCAGGTTTCGATCTCTCGCCCAACAAGAACGCCCTTGGCAAGTACCCCGATGAAGCCCTGGCGAAGAAGGCTGCCGCGCTGGCTGGCGCAGCAGGCTTCACGCCGGATCTTGGCGACACGATCCCAGCGCCGTTTGGCGAGACGGAATGGCGCGCGATCATCGAGGTAGTTCAGGGTGGCGAAGTTGCAACGGCACTGGCCGCTGCGGCCACCTCACAGAGAGAAGGTCTGGCGCTTGCTCCCAAGATCGACTGCATGGGCGCGGCGGCGGGCGACACGCTGACCGTGATATATCAGTGGTCGGGAGCCGAAGAGGAGAAGATCAACGCCATCTTCAAGCCGTTTGTAG
>CAYLOP010000006.1:0-56990 GCA_964385305.1 uncultured Anaerolineaceae bacterium
CAGGTTTATTCTGGTTGGGCGAGCTGATTGAATTTGACGAGACTCCGAAAATTTTTACCCGTCCGAAGGAAGAGCGGACAGAGGCTTATATCACAGGTCGAGTTGGTTAGATCTCTGGCGCGAAGGAGGTCGTCATGACGGACGGTTTGAGGGCAACTTATGACCGGGCATATTCGTGTGTTAAGGATGACATTCTCAGACTTGGTGAGCTTGTCGATCAGGCTATCCAGAATTCCCTGGAATGCCTCCAGCGACGCGACCATGACCTTGCGCAAAGGGTGATCGATGATGATCGACACATCAACGAATTGCGCTTCGAGATCGAGGAAGCTTGCCTGGCTTTGATCGCCACACAACAACCTGCCGCGAGCGACCTCAGAGCGGTTGTGGCGGCAATGACGATTGTGGTGGATTTAGAGCGCATGGCCGACCATGCATCAGGGATTGCAAAGACGGTCATTCTTATGGGGGATGAGCCCCTTTTGAAACCGCTGATTGATATCCCGCGCATGGTGATATTGGGACGAGAGATGTTGCGCAGCAGCTTGCAAGCTTTTATCGAGAAGGACGCTGAAAGTGCACGATCGATCGCAGCGCGTGATGATGAGATGGACAAGCTCTATCGTGCAATCTTCGATGAGTTGGTCGAGATCATGGCCCACAAGCCTGACAGCGTGACGCGTGCAACCTATTTGCTCTGGTGTGCGCATAATCTCGAACGTATTGGCGACCGTGTAACAAATATCGCCGAGCGTGTGATCTTCGTGACCACAGGGGACATGAAGGAGCTGAATGTTTAAACGAATGGCCTATACGGTCCAAGCGGGTGGGCTATTTCACACAGCATTCCGTCTTTAACATTCAACTGAGGATTCACGCTCGATTTTGCTGCATCGCCCTTAGGATGGCTTATAGGCGATTACCGCATGTGGGCTGCTTGCATGCCGAATCCTCCTGAGGGTAAGGTTTGGTTTAGGAGGGATCGTTGTCCAAGGTTGTATGTGTCTGCCTGCGCGATGAATCCAGGGCTCCAGCGTTTGCTTCGCGCTTGATAGGATTTGGAGAACTCCTAATACCCGGCAACATTCAACCGGCGCCCCCGATCGTCTCTCAAAGCGGTGGGGCCATCATGGCCATCTTCAATCCGAATGAAACGTTGCGCCGTCACGGCGAAAGTGTGTGCCTAGGTTTGATGGTGGATCCGCCAGAGGATTGGTGGAAGCCTGATGGCACCGTCCCTGAAGGCTCTTTTGCACTTTTTCGAAGTGATGGGAATCGGTTCCAATTGGTCACAGATTTTGTGGCCTCCCGTACGATTTGGTACCTGCAAACCGAGGAAATGTTCGTTGCTTCCACCTCCCAACGCGCTATCGTGGCCCTCCAGGGAGAATTTCAAGCCAACACGATGGCGTCAGCTTGGATGTTGTCTTCGGGCACACTCGGACCCGGCTATGCATGGGACGCTCGCCTGCGCTGTCTGGAAGGCAATACGATCCTGAGCTTTGATCGTAGATCGTGGCAAATGTCCATTGCGACGGAGGAAGTCGAGTTCCTGCCTTCCTATGCCAACCCTGCAGCGCTGCAGGAACAACTCCAGGAGACGCTGCAGCATGTCCTGAACGGTTTAGATCTCGATCCTGACCGCTGGATACTCCCCTTGTCCGGCGGCTATGACAGCCGTGCGATCCTGCTGCTCCACCATGACCCAAGGTCGGTACGTTGTGTGACGTGGGGATTACGGGCGTCCCTGCAAAATCCACGCAGCGATGCAAACGTCGCACAACGCCTGGCTGAACACCTGGCATTGAAGCATCGCTTTATGGAGACGGACCTCACCATCCAGGAGAGTGTGGAGACGGTTTTTGAGCGGTTTCTCATTGCTGGTGAAGGCCGAGTAGATCATCTTGCGGGATATATGGATGGCTTCCGGATCTGGCAACAATTCTTTGAAGAGGGCACGCTTGGCGTGATCCGCGGGGATGAAGGTTTTGGCTGGGTTGAGGTTTTTTCCCACTTTGACGTAAGGCGCAGCGTTGATTTTCTCGTGCTGCGAGATATCGCCGGTCTTGATCCAGCCTGCTACGAACCTTATGTGGGGCAGCATATTCCAAGCCTACTCATGCGTCGATCCCACGAGACACTCGCGATGTGGCGGGATCGTCTCTATCATAAATATCGCCTCCCCGCGGTGCTCGCGGCGCTTAACGATGTCAAAGCCGCCTATGTGGAGATCGTCAACCCGATGCTCTCACGAAGTGTTCTCGAGTTTGTACGGAAGATGCCCGATGATCTTCGATCCGAGAAGCGACTTTTCAAGCGCTTGATCGAATCGATCACACCGCCGATCGATTTTGCTGTACAGAGCGCGATTGAACTGCCGGAAGATATCCTGCGGCGACCACAAGTGGCGGAGCTTTTACTCGATGAGTTGTCCTCCCGTCACGCTGAAACGCATCTTCCGCAAGCGTTGATCCGGCATTTGGTGGAAAAGATACAAGTCCGCGCGGACGGCGAAGCGCCGAAGCCCTCTCTGAATCGCTTCAAGGCGCGTATCAAGCAGGTCTTACCTCGATCATTGGTGAATGCTACACGGCGTGTAACCAATCAAATGGACCGAACACAGAAAGTGCGGGTAAGCGCCAACGTGCTGGCATTTCGAGCTTTCTTGATTTCGCGCATGTACGAGATGCTCGGCGAGGATGCGGGTCGATTCCTTGCGTGAATCTTAGACGCAGCATGCTTAGCCAGGTTAGCATCCCCCAATGTCCAGCAAACGTCCTCGATGAATGGAACGGTTGATTATCTTCCCCAAGAATTTGAGACCTCAAAAGACCGCCCCTGCGCTCCAACTTTGTATTTCGAGGAAATTACGCGTGGATAAAGGGGAATGATATTCATACCTGAGGTGTGGATTGTCATATGGACGAAGACACAGAAAGCGGTATAATGAGGGCAACTGAATAGAACAGCCTTCGGGGCAGGGTGAGGGTCTTACGACCCAATTCCCGATCGGCGGTAAAGCCCGCGAGCGCAAAGTGCGCAGGATCCGGTGAAACTCCGGGGCCGACGGTATAGTCCGGATAGAAGAAGGTAAGCCATCTGGCAGTTTGCCTGGTGCTTGTGTTGGAATGTGACCCCGAGGAAATTGATCTTCGGGGCTTTTTGTAAAACTAGTCGTATGGCTTGAGCATATAACGTCCCGAAGGTGATTCTTTGGGACGTTTTCATTAGGGAAGGGAATGGCGAGAACGAAGAGAATACGAGCCGCCAACGATACAGTGAGCCCAATTCGAGGGCGTCGCAATCTCGATCTATGGACCTTGCCAGTGGTTATCATCGTCACGGTTCTGGCATGGGATGCGGCGAGTCGTTGGGCAGGTCTTCCCGCGTTCATCCTGCCATCGCCTAGCGCGGTGGGCAGGCGTTTCATTCGTTCTATTATGGATGGCAGTTTGCCGAGGCACACGGCTGCAACCATGATTGAGGTATTGGGTGGGCTTTTGTTAGGTCTTACGATTGCCACATGCCTCGGTTACGCGCTCGCAAAATCTCGTACGGTAGAGCGATTGTTGGCCCCCTATATCGTCGCCTCCCAGTCTGTGCCCACAGTTGCAATCGCGCCTCTATTGGTTATTTGGTTTGGCTCGGGTCACCTATCGAAAGTGTTGATCAGTGCATTGATTGTATTCTTCCCTGTCTTGGTGAACACGATCGTGGGCGTACGCTCCGTTCCTGAAGACCTTTATGATCTCATGCGGTCTCTACGCGCCACCCGCTGGCAGATATTCAGTAAACTCGAAGCGCCTGCAGCTATGCCGGTACTCTTTGGCGGCTTGAAAATCGGGGCGACGCTCTCTGTGATCGGGGCGGTTGTTGGAGAGTTTGTAGGATCGGATGAGGGGCTGGGTTTTCTGATCAATATGGGGAGAGGTGTGTTTGATACCGCGTTGGTCTTTGTCGCTGTTTTTGTTTTGATCGTTTTGGCGCTTGGGATTTATGGGGCAGTTGCGGCATTGGAAAGACGTCTACTATCTTGGCAAGAGACGCCGAAATATTAGCAGGAGATAACCATGGCAACATCAAAGAAGATCCTCTTACTGGTTCTGCTGGTGATGACATGTGCAGCTTGCGCCAGCGCGCCAGCGGAAGAAGCCGGGGCTACCGATAGCCCGGTCAACATACGCTTAGTGATGAGCTTTAGGCCCGATGTGCAATTTGCACCGTTTTATGTCGCCGAACAACGCGGTTACTATGCCGAGAATGGGATCCAGATCGAGTTCAACCATCTACCGGAATCTGAATCGGTCAAGCTGTTGGGAGTGGATGAGATCCAATTTGCCGTGGTATCGGGTGAGCAGGTGCTCCTGGCGAGGGCGCAGGATCTGCCGGTTGTCTACGTCATGGCATGGTGGCATGATTACCCCGTGGCGGTCGCGGCGCCCAAGGACAGCGGGATAACGACTCCGGATGATTTGGTCGGAAAACGTGTGGGCTTCCCCGGCGTGTATGGCGCTTCCTATATCGGGTTTAGGGCTCTTTTAAGCGCCGCTGGCATCGCTGAGGAAGCCGTCACGTTGGACGCCATCGGTTTTACTCAAGTTGAGGCGCTATATGCGGGTCAGGAGGATGCCGTCATTGTCTATGCCAACAATGAGCCGCTTCAACTTGCTGCGCAGGGGCTTCCGGTTAATGTCATCCGGGTTGCTGATTATGTCCACCTTGCGTCGAACGGCCTTATCACCAATGAGAAGACCATCGCAGAAAACCCAGATCTTATCCGACGCATGGTAGACGCTACCCTGCGAGGCATCCAAGATACGATCGACGACCCTGAGGCCGCATATGAGACCGCCAAGGAATATGTGGAAGGTCTTGAGGCTGCAGACAGATCCGTGCTCCTGGGCGTGTTGAAAGCGAGCATCGAGTTTTGGATGACAGAACGGCCTGGGTATTCGGATACCGACGCCTGGAAGAATATGCAGGATATCCTGTTGGAGATGGGCATGCTGGAGAGTGAGCAAGATGTCCACGAAGCGTTCACCAACGAGTTCATACCTTAAGGAGTGCTGTGACCGACTTCATTCTTACCACGGATAACCTTAGCATGGTCTACCCCAATGGAAATGGGGGATTGCCTGCGTTGGAGGGCGTATCTCTGTCTGTGCGGCGCAATGAGTTTGTATGCGTCGTCGGGCCATCTGGTTGTGGTAAGACAACACTTCTACGCATATTGGCAGGTCTGTTGAAACCAACTTCGGGCGATGTGGCTTTCGAGGGTGAGCCCATTGTGCACCCGCGGCGGAGGATCGGTTTCGTTTTCCAAGAATCCAATTTGATGCCCTGGCGAACTGTGCTCAGCAATGTCGTGCTTCCATTGGAACTGCAGAATCAAGCGCGTGATGCACGTGAAGCTCGAGCGCAGGATCTCATTGACCTTGTGGGCTTGAACGGTTTTGAATATGCATATCCGCGAGACCTGTCGGGTGGGATGGCGCAGCGTGTGGCAATTGCTCGAGCTTTGATTCACGAGCCTGATATCCTGCTTCTAGATGAGCCGTTTGGTTCACTCGATGCACTCACGCGTGAACGCATGGAAACGGAGTTGATCCGAATATGGGGGGCGCGCACAGTAACAGTCGTCATGGTTACCCACTCGATCACTGAGGCTGTTTTACTCGCGGATCGATTGATCGTTCTTAGCACACGACCCGCAAGCGTGGTCTCCGATCTACTTGTTCCTCTACCGCGCCCCCGTAATCTGGCCATGACCCATACACGGCCGTTCGGGGAAGTGGTTTCAAAGGTGAGAAGTGCCATCGGAAACGGGGGGTAGCCTTGGAGGAGCGCGCCGTGCCGCAGGTATCCCATCAAGGTAGACGGCGCGGGTTGTAAGATGAATAAAAGCCCAGCGAAGCTCCGCTGGGCTTTTTTTATGCTTTCATATTGGGAGTTGTGTTATTCCATCTCCGGCTTCACGGCTTTCTTCCTGCGGTAGCGTAGGATGGCTCTCAGGGCGAAATATCCCGGCACGCCCAAGATCAAGGCGATGGGAGCGATGCAAATTAGTGCCCAGATTGTCGTGTCGCCGAGGAATTTCAAAGCGCTGATCAATGCCTCCACGGCAGCCTTTGCGGTGCCTTCGGGCTGCCAACGACCGATCTGCAGTGGTCTGGCAGCCTCGTCTGGAATTAGCTCAACACTGATCGCGGACAAACGAGCGGATTCTTCATAATACTGGATGCGACCCGTCGTGATCTCGATCTGTTCACGGACTTGCTGTAATCGCTCAAAGACTTGCAACACATCATCTGCGTCTTTAGCGGACCCCATGATTTCAAGGAGTTCATCTTCGGTTGCTTCCAGGTTTCGAAGCCGAGAGTTCAGATCGGTATATTCCTGGGTGACATCCTGGCCGGATGTGTTCTCGCTGCGCACCTCGGTGGCGCCTTCTTTGATTTGTTTTAGGGCGTCTTTCATTCGCTCGGAAAGGACACGGATCATGATAGAAGCTTGATCGGCTTGAACACCATCTTCAAAGGTGGTTTGGTAGACGTTCGAGGAGACAACAAAGCCTCCCATCTGTTCCGCCATTCGCCCAATTTCCTCAACAGATTTCGCGGGGTCGGAGACCACCAAGACCAGGTTCGCATTCCGAACGACCAATCGGGTTGTGGGCATCTCACCAGCGTTAAACTCGACCCCGGCGGCCATCTCTGGCGCACTTGCCATCAGCATACCTTCTTCGGCTTCAATGGCGGCTCGACCGGGTGCTTCCATATAGAGCGCTTCCTGCGCGGCTGGCGCGCCGCAGGCAGCTGAAAGGGTGGCCACGATGATGAATGAGAGCAATAAGAAGTGTCGTTTCATTGGGATCGCCTCCTATCTTTCTTCATACATGCTTCTACTGCTGAGACGAGGGAATCGATTTTTTAGTTCCCGCTTACCAACCGCCCATGAGGCGTATCGCCTGTCGCTCGGGAAGACCTGCTTCAAGGATACGCGCTTGCACCCTGCTGATTTCATATTCTGCCCGACGAGGTTCCCAGGTCATCTCGCTCGTATCAAGGATTGCATAGGAGGAGCGTGGATCTCGATCACGGGGTTGCCCCACTGAGCCGGGATTGAGGATCATCTTCGGTGTGAGGTTCAAGCAACCTTTCCAGGGTGCTGGGGATAGTTTTGCGAGCGGATCGTCGGGCGCGCGGTAGAAGATGAGCGGAAGATGCGAATGTCCAACGATGCAGTAGTCGGTTTCAATCGTGTCAAGGCTACGATTGGCCGTTTGAAGGTCGAGGATGTATTCCCAAACATGTTGCTGAGGGCTGCCGTGGACGAGCGTGAAGTTCTCAGTGACGACTTTCGTGGGTAGTGAACGCAGGAAATCGAGATTCTCCTCAGTTAACTCTTGCATGGTCCATGCCACAACCTCACCCGCTTCTCGGTTGAAGCGTGAGAGAGGGATCTTGCCAAGGGCGGCTTGGTCGTGATTGCCGATAAGACAAACCAGATTGGGTAGATCGCTAACGCGTTCTATGCAGGCATTGGGATCAGGCCCATAGCCCACCAAGTCTCCTAAGCACCAAACTGAATCGTGGGGTTCGGTATCTGCGAGAACTGCCTCAAGCGCGACGATATTTGCGTGGATGTCAGAGATGATAAGGATGCGCATGTGACAGATGGTAGCATGGAGAGGGCTGTATGGAAAGGGTCTAATCCGTAGTGGTCGAGATGGACCTTGATTTGGAGCGCCCAACCTTGTTCGGTTTAAAGTGGAGAAGCTGACGAGCTTGCTTGTGAGTGGCGTATGGCTGGCGTATAATCCATGCCAACCTATGCCAATTCTGGACGATCGTAGCCTCGAGTTTCTTAGCCATAGTCCCGAGCAAACTCGCCGACTAGGTGTCCGACTCGGCGAACTCTTAAAGCCAGCAGATTTGATTTGCCTTGCCGGCGACCTGGGTTCGGGGAAGACAACACTTGCTCAAGGGATTGCGCGCGGATGGGGATCATTGGACTCCGTTACCAGCCCTACCTTTGTGTTGATCAATGAATACAGGCGGGCGGATAGCGCTGTCCTCTATCATTTCGATGCTTACCGCCTGAGCGGAATCGATGAGGCGTTCGCGCTGGGTTTAGATGAGCTGCTGGAAGACACCGGGCCAGTATTGGTGGAATGGCCAGAGCGCGTCGCAGATGCGCTGCCTCCGGATCGCCTTTGGATCAGTCTGCGTTGGGTGGATGACATGCGACGGGGATTGCATTTCGAGGCGCATGGTGTGCGATATGAGCGCATGCTGCGGCATTTTCGGCAATTAGCGTTTGGAGGTTAGTTGTGCTGCTTGCGTTGGATACAGCCACGCAGATGATTGGGCTCTGTTTGTATGACGGTATGCAGGTGCTGGCCGAGTCCGTATGGGCAGGCAGAAGATACCATACTGTATCGCTGGCGCCCGAAACCGCGATTATGCTGCGCCGAGTTGGGCGCTCCCCCAGTGAACTCACAGCCGTGGCGGTTGCGCTTGGCCCGGGGTCCTATACAGGGTTGCGTATAGGGTTGGCATTTGCGAAAGGCTTAGCCCTGACTCACAACCTTCCCCTGGTTGGTATCCCGACGCTCGATATTGTGGCGCGTAGCCAACCTCGTTGCTCAGAGCCCATGCTGGCCGTGATGCCAGCGGGACGCGGTCGGATCATTGGATTGTGGTACAAATGGGAGCGCCGCAGCTGGAAAGCGGATGGTGAAATCGAGACCCTCACCTGGGGTGAGATCGCGGAACGCCTCGAGGAAAAAACGGTCATCTGCGGAGACGTTGATCCGGAGGGAAGGCGCACGCTCGCGGATCAGCCGCTGGCGATTCTCCCCCCCCCAGCGAACGCCATCCGTCGCCCAAGCTTCCTCGCAGAGTTGGCGCTGGAGAGAATTAAGGCCGGCAAGCTAATGGATCCAGCTACTTTAGCACCGGTGTATTTACCCTCATGAGGGTGAGAAAGCGGCGTGAGGCAAATAAACAATAAGATCGCGATCCGCCCTATGGTGTTGGATGATTTGCCTGAAGTCCTTACGATTGATCGGATGTCTTTTCCAACGCCTTGGTCTGAACGCTCCTATAGATTTGAGCTGGAGAGGAACCCCACTTCTCGATTGTTCGTGGCGGAATCAATAGGGCATGAGGAACCTGCAATCGTTGGATTTGTGGGATACTGGATGATTGTTGACGAGGTTCATATCAGCACAATTGCTGTGCATCGAGATTTTCGTCGTATGGGGATTGGGGAGAAGATGCTGATTAAAGCGCTTGAACAAGCGACTTGCTCAGGGGCTGCACTTGCAACGCTTGAGGTGCGAGTTTCGAATCAAGCTGCTGTGGATCTATATCATAAGCACGGTTTTCAAATCGTCGGCCGGCGCTCAAAGTACTACCGCGATAATAACGAAGATGCTTTGATAATGACTCTAAACAACCTTCGTCAACGATTGCGCACGAAGAGCGGAGGTGGAAGGTGAGCTCGGAGGAAGAACTGGCTGCAGTCGCACGGGAAGTGGAGACCTGCAGAGATTGCAGACTGCACTTGTCTCGGAAGAAGGCAGTCCCGGGAGAAGGACCTATCAACGCGGATTTGATGTTTATTGGCGAGGGGCCCGGTTTTCATGAGAATGAGCAAGGTCGACCATTTGTGGGCGCGGCCGGTCGCTTCTTGGAAGAGTTGCTCGCAAGTATCGATCTGACACGTGAGGATGTTTTTATCGGCAACGTTGTGAAGTGTAGACCACCGGGAAACCGCGATCCGCAGGCAAACGAAATTGAGGCTTGCGCGAAGTACCTTGACCGACAAATACGCGCCGTCAATCCTAAGGTGATTATCACCTTAGGAAGGTTCTCCATGGCGCGCTATTTCCCAAACGCGAAAATCAGTGTAATTCATGGTCAGGAGCGTATGATCAATGGTCGCCTGGTTGTGCCGATGTACCATCCCGCAGCCGCACTACATCAGCCCTCCTTACGGCGAGTGGTGGAGGAAGATTTCGCTCGCCTTCCCGAATTGATCGTCCAACAGCGTGACAGCGCACCTTCTCCCCAAGCGGCCCAGGATGATCCTGAGCAATTAAGTCTATTCTGATCAACCCCTTTGCAGGAGTTACTAAATCATATGTCTGAACAAGCATACGCATTACCCCCTGCCGCGCGGCACCTTCTCGAGCGGTTTGTCAATCGGGAGGCAAAGGTAGGTGTTGTAGGTCTGGGATATGTTGGACTTCCTCTTGGGATGGTAATGGCTGAAGCTGGTTTCCACGTTGTCGGTGTTGACGCAGACCCGTCCAAGATCGAGACGCTTCGTCAAGGCCAAAGTTATGTAGAGGATGTGCCGCACGCAACTATCGCACGCTTGATCGGGGAGGGGCTCTTTGAAGTAAGCACGTCCTACGACGTGTTGGCGGATGTGGATGGCGTAAGCGTCTGCGTTCCTACGCCCCTGCGGAAAACAGGTGATCCTGATCTTTCATTTATTGTCTCGGCTACAGAATCACTCGTGCCTGTGTTGCATGCGGGCATGGTTGTGATTCTTGAGTCAACAACCTATCCCGGGACGACGCGAGAGATGGTGCAGCCCGAACTTGAAAAGACAGGGCTGGAAGTTGGGAAGGACATTTTCCTGGCGTTCTCACCGGAGCGTGTGGATCCGGGGCGTAAGGATTGGACGACTGAAAACACGCCGAAGGTCATCGGCGGGATCACGCCGGCTTGCACGGAAGTGGCGGCAACGATGTATAGTCAGGCGATGGGAACGATCGTCCGTGTTTCATCGACCGAAGTGGCTGAGATGACGAAGTTATTGGAGAACACTTTTCGTGCAGTGAACATCGGGCTTGTCAATGAAATGGCGATGATGTGCGACCGCCTGGGGATCGATGTGTGGGAAGTGATCGATGCCGCAGCGACGAAACCTTTTGGCTTCATGAAATTCACGCCTGGCCCTGGTCTGGGTGGGCATTGCATCCCGATCGACCCGCTGTACCTCTCTTGGAAGTTGAAAAGCCTTAAATACAACGCGCGTTTCATCGAGCTCGCCAGCACGATCAACACAAACATGCCGCGCTACGTCGTGCAGAAAGTGCAGGACGCGCTCAATGACCACCAGAAAGCCCTGCGCGGTTCGCACATCTTGATCCTCGGCGTGGCTTATAAGCCCAATATTTCCGATACGAGAGAAGCGCCTGCATTGGATGTGATTGGAATGTTGACGGATCTGGGCGCGGAAGTGGCATACTTCGACCCCCATGTCCCCGTGTTGGAGCACGAGAATTTGGGAATGAAATCTGTGCCCGATCTCCTCGCCGCAGCGCGGGATTCGGACTGTGTTGTCATCATTACAGATCATGACCAGATTGACTATGCCGCGCTCTTTGAGGCGAGCACACTGATCTTCGACACCCGCGATGCCTTCAGGAGAGCGGGGATCAACGACCCCAAAATTGTGAGGCTTTAATGGCACATTACCTGGTGACTGGAGTCGCCGGATTCATCGCCTCTCGCGTGGCCGAGATGCTGCTTGATGACGGACATGCTGTGCATGGCGTCGATAATATGAACGACGCATACGATGTGCGTATGAAGGAACATCGCCTGGGCAAGCTCGATGGGCGGGATGGGTTCAGTTTTGACAGGCTGGACATCGCCGATTCTCAAGCTGTAAACGAGATGGCTGAAAGAGTTGAGTCGTATGACGCCGTCATCAATTTGGCGGCGCGTGCTGGGGTGCGGAAAAGTGTCGAGAACCCATGGCTTTATGTTGACACCAATGAAGTCGGCACCTTAAACCTCTTGGAACTATGCCGCCATCAGGGTATCCCGAAATTTATCCTGGCATCCACCTCCAGTATCTACGGCGGACATGCGCCCCTGCCAACCCCCGAAGACGCAGAGAGCAGCCAACCCCTGCAGCCTTATGCTGCGAGTAAAAAAGCCGCAGAGGTTATGAGCCACGCATACCACGCTTTATATGATATCGATGTCACCGTGTTTCGATACTTTACCGTGTATGGCCCAGCAGGTCGCCCCGATATGGTCTTATTTCGCTTTGTCCAGTGGGTTTATGAAGGGCGTGATGTCTGGCTCAATGGAGACGGCGAGCAATCGCGCGGTTTCACCTATGTAGATGACATCGCCCGTGGTACCATCCTGGGCTTGAAACCTGTCGGGTATGAAATCTTCAACCTGGGCGGGCATGAGACTGTGAAGATCAAGGACTTGATCCTTCTCTTAGAAGAGCGAATAGGTAAAAAGGCAAGGGTGAAATTCCGGCCACGCCACCCGGCAGATGTTTTTGCAAGTTGGGCAGATGTGGGGAAAGCCGAGCGAACGCTGGGTTGGAAGCCAATGGTCAAATTTGAGGAAGGTCTAAAAGTATGTGTCGACTGGTACGCTGCAGAGCGGCATTGGGCGTGCGAAGTGGATACCGGGGATTAATGACCGGATGAAAAGATCCGCCCTCTTCTCTGTGCGGGCTCTCTATACGCGTCTACGGAAAAATCCCATCATCCGCCGAGTCATTCGCAACTCGGGGTACCTCCTGAGTTCGACGGCGATTTCAGCCATCCTAAGCATGGTGCAAAGTGTTTTGGCGGCCAGGCTGCTTGGTGTTGCAGGGTTTGGTATCTTGGGCACGATCACGCAATTCACCAGTGTGATCAACCGATTAACCTCTGCCCGAATGAGCGAGTTGGTTGTCAATTATGTGGGTGAGTACAACGTCAACGGGAAGAAGCAGTATGCAGCGGCAGTGTTCAAAGTCGCCAGTTTAACGGAATTTGTGCTCACCATTCTTGCTTTCGGTCTGGTCGTGCTTCTCGCTCCACTAGGCGCACGCTTCCTAGCTCATGATCCATCCTTGCGCGATATCTTCGCGATCTATGGCTTGATGGTGCTGGCCAATATCATCTCCGAGAGTTCAACGGGCTTGCTTTCGGTTTTTGATAAGTTCCGCTCGATCGCCCTCATTAATGTCGGTCAGAGTGTGCTCACCATGCTCTTGATCGTGGGAGCTTTTATTGTAAAAGGCGGTTTGATACATGTGGTGCTCGCATACCTCCTCGGGAAGATGATCTCTGCGCTCATGATCACGTTCGTAGCTTTATGGCAGGCGGGAGTACATTGGGGGAAGAATTGGTGGAGAGCGCCGATTTCCTTGCTCGCCGATCGTCGGCGGGAGTTGATCCGCTTTGGTTTGAGTTCCAATCTCTCTGTGACCTTAAACCTTGTAACGCGAGACAGTGAGCTCCTATGGCTTAGTGCACTGAGTACACCTCTGCAAGTTGGGTACTACAAACTCACGCTTGCAATCCTCAACATTCTCCTTCTGCCCGTACAACCTCTCCTGACCGCGACCTATCGTGACCTTGCGTTAGAAGTCGCGCGGAAGCAATGGGAGAATGTGCGATACCTCCTTCGAAGCGGTAGCATCATCCTTTCCGCGTATTCCGTGCCAGCTTGCATGGGGTTGGCGGTATTCGGTCCATGGCTGATCGCGGTCATCTACAGCCCCGAGTTTCTCCCAACCACGTATTACGGATTATTGATCGTCCTTCCGAGCGTGTTGTTGGTAAACGTTTTCTACTGGAATCGCAAACTCCTTCTGACGCTCGGAAAACCCGAGTTCCCGGTCAAGGTCAATCTCGTCGCGGCCCTACTCAAGATTGTTGGAATTTTCCTACTTGTTCCGCGTTGGGGCGCACTCGGTATGGCGGTGCTCCTGAGCGCGTTTTTTATGGGGACGACCGCTGCCCAGGTTGTTCAAGGACTCCGCAGTCTTCGCCAGGCGATTGGTAGCCCTTTGTCGGTTGCGGGGAGCTAGTGTCGATGCGCATCGCGTGCATTGCTACTTCCAGTGTGCCTTCTCGAAGAGCCAACTCCGTTCGTGTCATGAAGGTATGTCAGTCATTTCTCGATCTGGGTCATGACGTCCATCTTTGGCTGCCTGGGAGGCGGCGGGAACCAGATTGGGAGCAACTGAAGCGGCATTACGCTCTCCATCACTCCTTTCCGATCACATGGATCCCTAGATTGCGAGCCCTGCGGCATTGGGATTACTGTGTTCGAGCAGTGCGCGACGCGCGGCGTTGGGGAGCGGATCTTCTCTATACCTGGCCTTACCAGGCTGCGGCTTTTGCCTCGCGACTCAACATTCCCACCGCCTTGGAGATCCATGATCGCCCGCAGGGTCGCTTTGGACCGTGGTTGTTCCGCATGTTTTTACAAGGTGGAGGAGCAAGGCGGTTGCTGCCGATCACCGAAGCGCTGCGAGCCTATATGGTGGAGACATATGGTGTTCCGCTGGAGCCGCCGTTTGCTGTAATCACACCGAGTGGTGTGGATTTGAGCGGCTATGCCTCGCTGCCCTCACCGCTGGAAGCAAGACGCACGCTTGACCTCCCGGAAGAGTTTACGGTAGGTTACACTGGCCATCTTTATTCTGGCCGCGGGATCGATCTCCTATTTGAGCTTGCGCAACGTAATCCAGGATTCAGCTTTGTTTGGGCCGGCGGAGAGAAGCAGGCGGTTGAGCATTGGAGGCATAAGCTGGCGGGTGCGGAAATCAAGAATGTCCACTTGCTCGGGTTCGTCCCGCAGGAAAAGTTACCGCTTGTGCAAGCCGCGTGTGATGTCCTGCTGATGCCGTATGCTCGTCGCATCGCCGTCAGCGGTGGCGGCGACACAGCGCGATTTGCTAGCCCCATGAAGGCATTTGAATATCTCGCCGCTGGTAGAGCGATCATGACAAGCGACCTGCCTGTCTTGCATGAAATCCTAGACGAATCCAACGCGGTGTTTGCGCCACCGGAAGATGTAGAACGGTGGGACGCTGCCCTAAAGGCACTTGCGAAAGATCCAGAGCATAGACTGGCATTGGCCGAGCAGGCATATCGGGATGCGGCACAATACAGTTGGGAGGCGCGCGCGCGTCGGGCGCTCGCAGGCTTGGATATGGAGGGCACCCTCGACGATGACTGAGAAACTGCGGCGAGGGATCAACGCTCCGCTAGTCCTCGCCGGCATCGTATTGGCGCTGTTGGGGGTCCTGCTGCGTATGTGGCTATGGCTCCAATATCAGGCCATAAGCTACGGGGATACGGGGGCCTATTACCGATTGGCTCGGGTAGTCGCATCGCTGAATCTCGACCGTTACGATGGAACACGCGTTCCTGGCTATCCTGCGCTCCTTGCACTAGCCGGTTTGCAGGATGAAAGAGCCTGGCTCTTGCAGATGATCCTGGGCTGGCTGATTTCATTACTGCTATTTTGGATTACGTGGCGCACAACGGATAGCGCCTGGGGCGCCTTCACGGTGGGGGCACTGTACAATCTAATCCCCGGCCAACTGTTCTTTGAAGCCAACCTCTTATCCGAGACGTTGACGACGTTTTGCGTGGTGCTCAGCTTCGCAATCCTTGTGGGTGTATGCAAAGCGCGTAGCTATGGGGTTGGACTCTTCTTGATATTTTTAGCCGGGGTTGCCGCCAGCATGGCGGGGATGGTGCGACCACTTTTTTTCCCCCTAACAGTGTGGTATCTCCCTTTTATTGCACTGGTGGGCGCAAGAGATTGGCGCAGGCGATTACTCCGGCTTGCGCTGTATTCCGTCGGCCCACTTCTCATCCAGGGAGGCTGGCTGCTCTTTATCTTCAATCACTATGAGATGATCTCGCCGACGACGATGGCTGGTTACAGCTTGGTGCAACATACGGGTGAGTATTTCGAGTATCTCCCAGATGAGGTGGCATCGATCCGCGACACATACATCGAGTATCGAGACGCACAAATTGCAGAGCACGGCGTTCAGACGAATGCCATTTGGGAGGCCATTCCTGCCCTGCAGGAAAAAACCGGGCTCAGTTTCTATGGGCTCTCGCGCGAAATGGGGCGGCTCTCCCGCCAGCTTATCCGAGAACACCCGGGTTTATATCTGCAGAATGTGGTAGAAGGATGGTTGGGCTTCTGGAAGGCGCCAGTTTATTGGATGCCTTCTGTGTTTACTATTCCATTCGTACGAGTATTCCTCCAAGGGGCGGCCCTTATAGGGCGTGGGATTTGCATACTCGCCAATGTTCTCTTTCTTGGGTTGTCAGCGTTATCGCTCGTAAGCCGAACTCTCCGTCAGAACTTTGGGATCGATCGCTTTGCGGTCCTTGCTGGCGGCATGGTATGGATGATCTCGATCTTCCAAACGCTTGTTGATCATGGAGATAACCCTCGTTTTTTAGTACCCTTGCAGATGCTGGTTGTGTATGTTGTCGTACGGGCGCTATGGTTCTGGCGCCAGAAGCGATTATTTCGTGGAGGCTGAGAAATCTTGACACGAATTAGAGCATTTCTGCCCTGGGTAGGCGGCGTAATGGTCGTCAGTACTTTTTTGACATTGTTCGATGGGCATGCACCTTCTTTCAACGACTGGCTTGCCTATTCGGCGATGACATCCATCTCTGCCATCCTGATTTGGCTTGTGTGGCGGTGGATGAAAGCGGTGGAGGGGCCACGGACTTTGTGGATCGTGGTACTGGTCGCCTTCTTGCTCCGACTCGGCGTGGGATGGGCGCTCGTCCATGCCTTGCCGCGCTATGGCTACGATCAGAAAGTGCAAAAGGCAGGGTATGTGTTCCGTGATGCCTATACGCGCGATCGAGACGCGTGGAGACTGGTTGAGTCGGATAAACCTCTCTCATCAGCTTTTACGGAAAGGGAGAACAGCGATCAGTATGGGGGTATGCTCTTCCTGAGCGCGTTCTTCTATCGTGTTCTCAGCCCGGATATGCATCGCCCGTTGCTCATCGTCATTCTCACATCTGCTACTGGTGCAATGACCGTCCTTCTTATCTGGCGCTTTACGAGGATGGTATTCAGCCCGCAAGCGGGGACGGCAGCTATGTGGGTCGCCGCCTTGATGCCGGATGCGGTCTTGCTCTCGGCTTCACAGATGCGGGAGCCTTTCCTCATCCTGGCGCTTGCCTTGATGTTCTACGGCTATGCGGTTTTCCGGCAGAAGAACTATGGCCGTGGTTTGCTGACGATCTTGTTGGGTGCAGTAGCTGTGGCCCTACCCATTTCTCCGCCAACCGCATTTGCCGGCGCAGCCGCTGTCGGCTTGGCGTTTTTATGGGAAGGCAGATTGTACATCAAGAATTTGAAGTGGATTCTGGTGCCCTTCGCTGCAATTGCCCTCCTCGCGATTGTGTTCGCTGTTAGATCATGGTCCTCGATCGGCACGCTGGAGGGTTCAGGATTGCAATTGATCATGGACTGGTGGAAGTCTTCGAGCGACCAATGGCAATTGAATCTAATTTGGATGCAATCCAACTGGATCAAGCAGGTTTTTGATCGAATCCCCGCATGGGCCCACTATCCGTTTGTCGTTGTCTATGGGCTCTTGCGTCCATTCCTGCCGGCAGGGATCATCGATTCCGCCACACCGCTCTGGCGAAGCATCGCTATTTGGCGGGGACTGGGTTGGTTCGGCCTTTTACCCTTCCTTGTCTATGCCCCATTCGCGGCGCTTCGGACGTCGGGCTGGCGTGGTTTGTCTACCTACTTGGCGCTGCTTGTTTGGGGAACAGCGCTCATCGCCTCCTACCGAGGTGCTGGGGACCAATGGGATAACCCGCGCTACCGGACAATTTTCCTTGTTGCGCAAGCTTCCTTAGCCGGTTGGGCGTGGGTACACGCCCGCAGGACACGCAATCCCTGGCTGGGGCGATTGATGATCTTGATTGCTGTGACGACGGTCTTGTTCAGTGTTTGGTACATCTTTCGTACCCAGATCTCATCGGTATTCGGTGTCCTTCATGTGCTTCTATCGATTGCGGCATTTATCGTGGTGTTTCTCTTGGGTTCTGTGCTGCTTGACGTGGTGCGAAGGCGTCGTGTGGGAGCTTGACGTATCGTATCACAAGGGTATAATTCAACATCTGAATTTTACGGGATGAATTTATACTCCCTCCATCAGGAGGATGGATGCCAAGAGCTTTAATCACCGGGATTACCGGTCAGGATGGTTCGTACCTTGCGGAATTCCTGCTCAGCAAGGGCTATGAAGTCCATGGGATGATCCGTAAGGCGAGCACATTCAACACGGGTCGTATCGACCATATTTATCAGGACCCACACGATCCCGCTGCGCGACTGTTTCTCCACTATGGGGATTTGTCGAGTTCTGAGGTTGTCACCAACCTCATCTACAACGTGCGTCCAGATGAGATTTATAATCTGGGGGCGCAGTCCCATGTCCAGGTCAGTTTTGAGATGCCCGAATACACGGGGGTGATCACAGGACTTGGCACAACGCGGATTTTGGATGCGCTTCGCCGGAGCGGGAGTAAAGCGCACTTTTATCAAGCATCATCAAGCGAGATCTTCGGAGGTGCACCGCCACCGCAGAGCGAAGAGACTCCATTTAAACCACGCAGTCCGTACGCGATCGCAAAGACGTATGCCTACTGGATGACCGTTAACTACCGTGAGGCTTACGATATGTTCGCGGCGAACGGCATACTCTTCAACCACGAGAGTCCTCGTCGAGGTGAGACGTTTCTGACCCGCAAGGTGACGCGCGCCGTAGCCCGCATTCTGGCTGGTGTGCAAGGCAAGGTTTATCTGGGTAACCTGGATTCTCGGCGAGACTATGGCTACGCGCCGGAATATATTGAGCTCATGTGGCGAATGCTCCAACATGATGCCCCT
Source organism: uncultured Anaerolineaceae bacterium (assembly GCA_964385305.1). Taxonomy (GTDB): domain Bacteria; phylum Chloroflexota; class Anaerolineae; order Anaerolineales; family E44-bin32; genus CAYLOP01. Next base: position 18,729 of record CAYLOP010000006.1, read on the forward strand.
GATGACTACGTCGTCGGCACAGGCGTAGCACCGACCATACGGGAGTTCGTGGAAGAGGCGTTCAGCTACGCTGGAATGGATTGGCAAGAATACGTGGAGATCGACCAGCGTTACTTCCGCCCTACGGAAGTCGATTACTTGCTCGCCGACTCGGCGAAAGCTCGGAAGGTTCTTGGGTGGTCACCGAAGATCACGTACAAGCAACTGGCAAGGATCATGGTCGACGCTGACATGGAAGCCTTAAATTTGGATGTGATCGGTGAGGGCGTGAAGATTCTCGAGGAGTACTTTGGTGATTGGCATCGCTGGGACACGGGTGTCACGGCTATTCTCAGGGATCATGGAAACGGTTTCGATTAAACTTCCGATCTAGACAGACCATCCGCGATTCGATGGATCGCGAAGAAATGCCTCCACAGGGTAGTGGGAGTGAGGGACGTGTTCATTTCCGTTATCGCGCCCGTTTATAACGAATTCGATAATGTCCGTCCCCTCCATGCGAAGATGGAGGAGGCGCTAAAGGGCTTCGCCTATGAGTTGATCCTCGTAGACGATGGGTCCACCGATGGGAGCACCGAGGAACTCGCCAGCCTCGCACATGAAGATCCGACACACGTGCGCGTGATTGAGTTTCGGCGCAATTTCGGTCAAACTGCGGCGATCTCGGCTGGGATCGATCATGCTTCTGGAGACGTTGTCGTTCTCATTGACGCAGATCTGCAAAATGATCCTGCCGATATCCCCATGATGTTGGAAAAAATTGAAGCGGGTTATGACGTGGTTTCCGGTTGGAGGGTCAACCGCAAGGACACGTTTCTAACTCGCAGGCTTCCATCCCACATCGCCAATTGGATCATCTCGCGCGTAACCGGCGTGCGCTTACATGATTATGGTTGTACGCTGAAGGCTTATCGAAGGGATGTGCTCACAGGCTTTCATCTTTATGGGGAGATGCACCGCTTCATCCCGGCTTACGTTGCTGCCGTGGGTGCAAACATCGTCGAGGTCCCCGTTCAACACCATCCCCGTCAGCATGGGAAGGCGAAGTATGGCCTTGGGCGCACGCTAAAGGTCATCTTAGATCTTTTCACGGTGAAATTCCTCGTGAGCTATGCTAATAAACCGATCTATTTATTTGGTGGGACCGGGCTTGCCCTGATCCTGTCGAGTTTTCTCCTCTTGGGTTACCTGGTTGCACGAAGGCTTGCCTTTGACGAGCACATGATCCGTTCTCCGCTCTTGTTGTTGTCTGTAATGATATTTATTCTTGGCTTCCAGTCGATCTTAATGGGGTTGATCGCTGAAATTCTCGTACGCACCTACCATGAATCTCAAGCAAAGCCCACCTATAGCATACGCCGGATCATTGGCGTATCCACCGAACAGTCGGACACGTAAGGCGCGCGAAAAAAGCCCATAATTTATTGAGATCACGTCTGGTGCCCTTCACCAAACCCAATCCTGACTATAAAGGCGCGGGCTGGAACCTCGCCACCGAGACCTTCCCTTCATAACCGAGGAGTATAAAGGAACGTGAAAGTGCGTTGGAGAGGACGCGAAGTGTTGTCCTTCGCGATCGTAGTAGGGGCGCTATGGGTTGTTCGAGGCAGCGCGCTCGAGCGTTTTGTTACGATTGACGAACCGCGCTGGCTCGCACGCTCAGCCAACTTTTACCTGGCAGTTGCGAGGAAGGACGTCGCTCAGACGGCGCAGGCAACACATCCGGGAGTGATAACGATGTGGGCGGGGGCAACGGGTTTCCGCTTGCGCTATCCGGAATACGTCCGAGGAGGAGAAGGGCAGTTACAGGGCTTGAGGAGTGTTGAGCCGATTTTAAGGCGACGTGGGGTGGATCCCCTCGAAATCCTCACAGCAGCGAGAGCCGTCCTGGTCTTTTTCATTGTCCTTGCACTGTCGGGAGCTTACTTGGCCGCTAAATGCCTGCTCGGATGGATCCCAGCGACGATCGGATTTTTATTCATCGCCTTCGATCCTTTCCAAATTGCTCTATCACGCGTGCTCCATGTCGATGCGATTCTTGCTGCACTCATGTTTACGAGTTTGTTGTTTCTCTATCGCTATCTCTTCCTGGGGGGTATGTGGCGCGATATCCTCATTTCTGGAGGCGTTGCTGGGTTGGCATTTCTGAGCAAATCGCCCGCGTTGATCCTCGTGCCTTTCACACTCTTGCTGCTGCTGGTTCAGATGTTCAAGATCAGTGATGAAACCCCGGGCGCGGCACTTCGCAGGTTCATAGGCGCATGCCTCCTTTGGGGGCTTGCAGGTGTGGTGGTTACCGTGCTCTTCTGGCCGGCCATGTGGGTTGAACCGGTTGGAACCGTCTTGGATGTTTTACGTGGGGCGTTTGGGCAGGCTTCGAGCGGGCATGAAAATCCGATTTTCTTTCTGGGTGAGGCTTGGCTCGGCGATCCCGGGTGGCTTTTTTACCCCATCACATACCTGTGGCGGACAACACCTACCAGCCTCATCGGCTTGGGCCTCGTCATAGGGGCTTACGTCTTCCGCCTCACACCGCTGGATCAGAAGCCGATTCGGGGCTTTGTGGTTGCATCGGTGATGTTTGCGATTTTATACACAACCGCTATGTCGCTTGGGGGGAAGAAATTCGACCGCTATCTCCTACCTATTTATGCGCCACTGAGCCTCATCTCTGCACTTGGCTGGTTTGCCGGAGTCCGAGCGATTCCGCAGCTGGTGGGAAGGTTCAAATTGTCACGTGTTTTCTCGGCGGGGTGGATATGGAGGATGCAAAGCACCCTGATCCTCGTGGTTCTCGGTTTCCAACTTGCAGGGGCGCTGGGCACCTGGCCGTACTATTTCAGCTACTTCAATCCGCTCTTGGGGGGACCCGAGAAGGCGGTCGACGTGATGCAGGTGGGATGGGGGGAGGGGCTCGATGAAGCGGCCCGCTATTTAAATAACAAACCGGATGCAGAATCCGTCCAGGTGTTGGCATGGTATGCGAGTGGTCCTTTTGATTATTTCTTCAAGGGGCAATCGACAACGCTGAGCTTCGAGGAGCAGGATCTCGAAGAAATCTCAAATTACGACTATGTAGTTCTCTATGCACATCAATGGCAGCGCCAGCTCCCAACACCAGCGTTCCTCGCTTACTTCGACAAGCAGACCCCAGAGGCTGTCGTGACAATTGACGGCATCGACTACGCGTGGATTTACCGGGTTCGGGAATGATCCTGCTTAGAAGACATGCAAGCTTTTTCGCTTTTTATGATTTATAAGTACACAATTTTGTATCCCAGAAGTTCCTCGTGGGTCTTGACCCACGCGGGAAGGTGGTTATAATTCAGCAACTGAATTTTGGAATCTAAATTATGGAAAACTCAAACCGAGCGGCGCGTGATCTTATTTTGCTAGAAGAAATCGAACGTGATCCGGACACGAATCAGGTTACCCTGGCGACACGTCTGGGAGTGGCGGTTGGAACGGTCAACTGGCACCTGAAGCGTTTGGTTGCGAAGGGATATGTCAAGGTCAAGCGGGCGGAACGGCGTAAGCTGCGTTACATCATTACGCCGGAGGGGATCGCATTGCGGGCGCGTCTCACCGTCGCCTATGTCGAGAATTCGATGAAATTGTACCGAGAAGTCCGCGAACAATCGCGAAGGATCATTTTGGATGCGAAGGGACAGGGCTATCGGGCGATTTACATCGATGGGGATGGTGATATCGCAGATGTTTGCCGCCTGAGCTGTGTGGAACAAGGCATGCCTATCGTGGAGGATACGAATGATCATTCCACCGCTGTGCTAGAGATCAAAGGGAAAGAACTTCTTCTTCGCGAACCTGATCGAGACAATGGCAATGCCTCCTGATCCGAGGGTGTTGTGCTGGTTGCATTCTACAAATCGATTTTATGAAGGAGACTAAACGCATGCCACACACCAAAGTGTTGGTTACTGGAGCGGGGGGATTCATTGGAAGTCATCTTGTCACGTACTTGAAGGGCTTGGGATATTGGGTCCGAGGCGTGGATGTTAAACTGCCTGAATTTAGCAATACGGACGCCGATGAATTTGAATTGCTCGATCTCAGGCGATGGCCAAACTGCCTCCAGGCGACACGAGATATCGAAGAAGTTTATGCGATCGCAGCGGATATGGGCGGAATGGGATTTATCTCAGCCAACCATGCCCAAATCTTGCATAACAATGCGCTCATCAACATTCACACAATCGAAGCCGCGCGAGTTAATGGGATCAAACGATACTTCTTTACATCCTCGGCTTGTGTCTATCCCGAGTATCTTCAAGAGAAGACAGATGTGACCCCGCTCAAGGAGGAAGATGCGTACCCGGCACAGCCTCAGGACGCTTACGGTTGGGAGAAATTAATCATCGAGCGCGTGTGCACGCATTATCGAGAGGATTATGGTATCGAGACACGCATTGTCCGCTTTCACAATATTTTCGGAGCGTTGGGGACCTGGGAGGGCGGCAGGGAGAAAGCCCCGGCGGCACTTTGCCGAAAAATCGCGGTTGCCAAGCTAACAGGTGATCCTGAGATCGAAATTTGGGGAGATGGTGAGCAAACGCGTTCCTTCTGCTACATCGATGACTGTGTAGTTGGGATTCACAAACTCATGCGTTCCGATTACCACGAGCCGCTCAATCTTGGTCAAGATCGGCTGATCACGATCAATGAATTGGCGGACATCATCGCAAACGCAGCGGGCATCGAGATCGTAAAGAAGCATGTACCAGGCCCACAAGGTGTACGTGGACGCAATTCCGACAACAATCGCCTCCGCCAGGTTCTGGGTTGGGAGCCGGAAATCTCGCTGGAGGAGGGCCTTGCGAAGACCTATGCGTGGATCGAATCGCAGGTGGCTGAAAAGCTGAAACGTGAAGGTGTGTTAGCCTAGCTTGCGACGTATGGCTGCCTTCAGATGCCTTTTTATAGCTGAAGCAGGATTCAGGCTGCAAGTATGTAGCATACACGCACCAAAGGTGTGAAAGAAGGTCGATGATAAGAGATATAAAATCAGGCAGTACGACGAAACAGCACGCCGTCCGTGTCGCCGGCACGTTGGGCGCTGTGCTTCTTTTGGCATACTGGCTGAGGGGTCTGGCGTGGCGATCCATCCTTGATGCGATCGCGCACATCCCACTCAGTCTCTTTGGGATAGCCATCGCTATCATGTTCCTTTCAAGAATGGCTGTGAGCGCCCGATGGTACATGCTGCTGCGCGGCACGCCGTATAGGATAACGGCATGGCAAGCCACTCGTCTGACATTTGCAGGATTGTTCGCCTCGAATTTCCTGCCCACCACAATCGGCGGGGATGTCGTCCGGCTGGTGGGCGGTTTACAACTGCAGCTCGATGGCGCGGTGTGCGCGGCTTCCTTGATCGTGGACCGGCTGGTAGGGATGGCCGGGATGGCGATGATCCTTCCTGTGGGGATAATGCGGTTCTTCGATCCTTCAGCAGGCGCCCTTCAGGTTTTCGACCATGTTTCGACAAATATGGCGGTATGCGGGATGGCATCTATTTTTGCGTGGCCACGCACACTTGCGCAGAAGGTGTGGAAGTTCATCGAGCGTGTGTTTCACGCGCTTTCAATGTGGCTTGCGAGACCGCAGGCGCTCCTGAGCGCCCTGGTTTTTACCTGGGTGCACATGTTGAGTATCTTTGCCATCCTCTGGATGTTCATTTGCAATATGGGAGATGACATATCCTTTTGGCTTGTGGGCGGCATATGGAGCGTGGTTTACTTCGTTACACTCCTGCCGATATCCATCAACGGGCTGGGCGTGCAAGAAGTGGCTATATCCTTTTTCTTCTCCCGTGTGGGAGGTGTGTCCCTCGAGATTGGATTCACGATTGCTCTTCTCATACGCACCCTCACGATGCTTGCAAGCCTGCCTGGTATCTTCTTCGTACCGATGATCTTGTCTAGCAAAGAAGCACACGCAAGCGCAGAACGGGGTTTGCTTTGATACCCGCTTGAACGGGTCTATCAGTTCATTAATGGGATCTATCATGGAGATGGAAGTATCATCGCAATCGGATACGCAGGTCAATTGGATACGGCGTGTACTCGTCGCATCGTTTCTTATCACAGTTGGTGCGGTCTACCAATTTCGTGAACGCGCCATTGCGCTCGGGGTGATCCCGAGCTCATGGAAATGGATCGCGGCACTTGTGGCGGGTTTCGTACTTGCTGCCTGCATCCTTGCACTATCCTTTGTTATGTGGACACCTTTAAAGCGAGGCGTACTGCGTCTCCTGGAGAAGATATATCAATTCTTGGTTCGTGCTCGTTCACTAAACATGTTTGCATTCGTTGTGACCCTGGCGGTATTCCCGCTCCTGATCCTGAGTCCATACGGGTCGCACTTTGGTGGTCTGCTGCTGAGATTCTTCATCCTGTGGATCCTCAGTTTAACTGGCGGGTCATTCCTCTTCGTTTATGCACGCAAGGGGATTTGGTTTGAAAACGTGCTCTTCACGTTGGTCCTTCAGGGTGTTTTGCACCGGTTCCTGCAGTATATTCCATGGGTTTCGACCTACCCGTTCAGCCTTGGCTATTCTGAAGGCGCTCGTTTTTACTATGCTTCTCTCTTCTTTGGTGAGAAGGTATATGGCATCGAAGGATTGGGCTTGCCCTTACTCCATCCCTCGCGCTATCTCATGCAGTCTTTGCCCTTCTTGATCCCCGCGCTCCCGCTTTGGTTCCACCGGTTCTGGCAGGTCCTGCTTTGGATTGGTATGACCACTGCTGCAGCGACCGTCCTTATCCGGCGCCTGCGTATCGAGGATCGTATAAAGCATTGGCTGTGGTTGCTCTGGGCTATTCTCTTCATGTATCAGGGGCCGGTTTACTACCATTTGCTCGTGATGGTGGTTCTGATCTTGTGGGCTACCGACACCCAGCGTCCACTGCGAACGATGGGCGTGGTTGCCATCGCCTCGCTCTGGGCTGGGATCAGCCGGGTGAATTGGATCCCCGTACCGGGGCTGCTCGCAGCGACCCTGTATTTTCTAGAGCGACCGAAGGAGGATCAAGATGCTCTCTGGCGCTATCTGCTCGCTCCATCCCTATGGGTGATGTTGGGTGGCCTGATCGGTTTAGGTTCGCAAGCGGCTTATTCCCAGTTATCGGGTGCAGCAGAGAACTGGTTTGCAAGTAGCCTGAACTCTTCCTTGCTCTGGTACCGGCTCCTGCCGAGCCCAACCTACACGACGGGTGTATTACCAGCCATCACCCTTGCCGGTATGCCGTTGCTGGCATTGCTTACAATCCGGTTTGTGGCGGATCGTGGAAGGTGGCATCCCATCCGCCCGCTCGCAATAGTGGTTATTCTTGGGCTGCTCCTGGCTGGCGGCCTGGTTGTGAGCGCGAAGATCGGCGGCGGAGATGATTTGCACAATCTCGATGCCTTTCTGATCCACCTTCTTGTAATCGGCGCCTACGTGTTCTTCGATCGAATCAAGCTGAATCATGCAGAAGATACTCGGCACCGAGAGATTTCCTGGCAGTTCAAGGCGTGGGTCGTCCTTGTTCCCATATTTTTCACGATAGGTACTGGTGGGCCCGTATCCTCTCCAGACTTTACCGGAACCGAGGCTGTCTTGGATACGGTCCAGCAAGAGGTGAACCAAACCGTAAATGATGGTGGGGAAGTGCTATTTATCGCGCAGCGTCATTTGCTGACTTTCCACACCATCGAAGGGGTGGAACTTGAACCGCGGTATGAGAAGACCTTCATGATGGAAATGGCCATGTCCGGTAATCAAGAATATTTCGGGGCATTCGAGCGCGACCTTGCATCCCATCGGTGGGGCTTGATCATCGTCACGCCGCAGCGCACCCGGAGCCAAGGACAGGATCACATCTTCAGCGATGAGGACAATGCATGGATCAACTATGTAGGCAGGCCATTGCTAGAATACTACGAGAGCAAGGGCACATTCCCGCTTTACTATTATGGGATTTCCCTGATGGTCCCAAAGCCGTAAGGTGGAATCTCGATACGATTTTATGACGTGGAATGTGAACAACGAAGATAAGCACGGTGATTTATGGATAACACGCAGCACATCTTGATCACGGGAGGGGCAGGTTACATCGGATCGGCACTCGTCGAGGCTTTGTTGCGGCGGGGTTGCTGGGTGACGGTGGTCGACAAGCTGTCCTTCGGCGGCGAATCCCTGCTCCCACACCTGCCCAACCCTGCATTTAACTTTCTGCACGGCGATTTGAGGGAAGAGGGTCTGGTGGGCGAAGCGGCTCGACAGGCTGCCGCCCATGGCGCGCCATCCCCCAGTGCACTCGTCCACCTGGCTGCAATCGTAGGCTTCCCGGCGTGCCAGGCGGCTGGGGATGACCTTGTCATTGAGACGAACGTTGATGCCCTGAAATCGGTCTTCCATGAGGCGGATGAACTTGGTATTGAGCGCTTTGTCTTCTCATCCACCTACAGCGTTTATGGGATCGCGCTGGATGGTGGGCAGGTCGATGAAGGATCGGAGCTGTTGCCGCAATCTTTATACGCTGAGTCGAAGATTGCAGGCGAAAAATATCTCTTGGAAAAAGCGCGGACATCGCAGACAGCACCCATCATCTTTCGATTTGCGACCTTGTATGGCCCCTCGCCACGCATGCGTTTCGACCTGATCATCAACCAGTTTGTGCTCGAGGCTTTCAGCAAAGGGAGGCTTTTGATCTTCCAGGGTGATTACACACGGTCGTTTGTGCATATTCAAGATGTGATCGATGGTTTAATGCTTGTGCTAGAAGCACCGTTGGAAAAAGTGCGCGGGCAGATTTTTAACTTGGGCAGCCATGATGGAAATCTGACCAAAAACGAAATTGTGGCCTTGATCCAGACGGTCCTACCGGAAACCGAGATCCAGCGCGAAGCGCTGAGTTTTGGAGGGGATATGCGCGATGTGAGCGTGAGTTTCAAGAGAATAGAGGACGAACTTGGATATCACGCAAAACGGAACGTAGCCCAAGGGATTGATGAGGTCCTGAGCATATTGAGATGGGGTCTTCTCCCAAACCCTGAGGATTCGTCGTACCGCAATGCCCCGCCGATCATTAACTAAGGGGCATTGAGAAGGAGTGAGTTTTAGCTATGACTAAGAATTCGGAGGCGTTTTGGGCAGGCAAGCGTGTTTGCGTCACGGGTGGAGCTGGCTTTCTGGGCTCGTATGTACTTGAGAAGTTGAAAGCGCGCGGAGCGAAAGATATATTCGTGCCCACGATTGAAGAATATAACTTGGTGAAACTCGAAGATGTGAAAGAAGTCCTCGCAAAGTCACAGCCCGACATCGTGCTGCACCTAGCCGCTAACGTCGGGGGTATCGGCGCCAACCGAGCACGCCCGGCCGAATTTTTCTATGACAACTTGATGATGGGTGTGCAGTTGCTCCATGAATCCTACAAAATCGGTGTGGAGAAATTTGTAGCGATCGGGACAGTCTGCGCTTATCCCAAGTTCACCCCTCTGCCGTTCAGCGAGGATAACCTGTGGGATGGGTATCCTGAGGAGACCAACGCGCCCTACGGATTGGCGAAGAAGATGCTCCTGGTCCAGTCTCAAGCCTACCGCCAGCAGTATGGATATAATTCGATTTTTCTCATCCCGGTCAATCTCTATGGTCCGCGTGATAACTTCGATCTTCAGACTTCCCATGTCATCCCAGCCTTGATTCGCAAGTGCATCGAGGCGCAGGAGGATAACCAGCATGAGGTCGTTGTCTGGGGTGATGGCACCCCGACGCGTGAGTTTCTATATGCTGGTGATGCTGCAGAGGCTATCCTGCTCGGCGCCGAATGCTATAACCAGAGCGATCCCGTGAACCTGGGTTCGGGCCAGGAAATCAGCATCAAGAATCTGGCGGAGATGATCGCGCGGTTGACGGGGTTCGAGGGCGAGTTGGTGTGGGATACCTCGAAGCCGAATGGACAGCCCCGCAGGGCTTTGGATGTGTCGAAGGCGGAGGCGCTCTTTGGATTTCGAGCGCAGATGCCTTTCGAGGAAGGGCTGTACAGGACGATCGAGTGGTATCGCGAAGTGCATGCGCAATCTCAGGCGCAGGCGGAGGGATCATGACTTTGCCCACGACGCTGCCGGAAAACGCGATTCCGACAACGGTCGTTCGACCGACGCGCGGTTTTGCGGGCGTAGATCTCAAAGAACTGTGGCGCTACCGGCAATTGGTCTACTTCCTGATCTGGCGCGATGTCAAAGTGCGCTACAGGCAAACGCTGCTTGGAGCAGCATGGGCGATTCTCAAACCCTTCTTGAGCATGGTGATCTTCAGCATCATCTTTGGAAATCTGGCGGGTATTCCCACTGATGAAGTGCCCCCGCCATTGTTTTACTTTGCTGGTCTCTTACCGTGGGTCTTCTTCCAAGATGGTATCAGCAAAGCCAGCGACAGCCTGGTCGCTGGCCGGAACCTGATCACGAAGGTGTACTTCCCACGGCTGGCGATCCCTCTTTCTTCCGTCATCGCGGGATTGGTGGACTTTGGGCTCGCTTTTCTGGTCTTACTCGGCATGATGGTTTACTACAAATACACACCCACGAGCGCGATCTGGACACTGCCGCTCTTCCTGCTCCTGGCGTTTCTCACCGCGTTGGGCGGAGGGCTGTGGCTTGCGGCGCTCAACGTCGCATATCGCGATATCGGTTATGTCACACCTTTCCTAGTGCAAGCCTGGCTCTATGCCTCTCCGGTTGTTTATTCGGCGACGCTGGTTAAGGGCGGGGTTTGGCAGGTGTTGTACGGCTTGAATCCGATGGCCGGGGTTGTACAGGGTTTTCGCTGGGCGATGCTTGGTGTGGGACAACCGCCATCGAGTTTCTTTGCGGTGTCCTTTGTGATCGCGTTGCTGCTGCTCGTGAGCGGAGTCATGTACTTTCGGCGTATGGAGAGGACCTTCGCGGATGTCGTATAGAAGTCTGGAGAACCTTGGAGCGTGGGATCGTCATGTCTGAGCTTTCCATTCGTGTGGAAGATATCGGGAAGATGTACTACATCGGGGGAGAATTGCTGAGATATCAGACTCTGCGTGATTCGATTGTGCATGCGGCTACAGCGCCGTTCAAGCGAATTGCTGCGGCTTTCCGTAGTTCTGAGACATCCGAGAGACAGGATACGATTTGGGCTTTACGGCACGTCACCTTCGATGTGAATCAGGGTGATGTGCTTGGCGTCATTGGGCGAAACGGCGCGGGGAAGAGCACATTGCTCAAGCTGCTATCACGTATCACGGAACCGACAGAAGGCTATGCCAGCATTCGTGGTCGTGTAGGCTCGTTGCTGGAAGTTGGGACTGGATTTCATCCGGAGCTGACTGGGAGCGAGAATATCTATCTGAACGGTGCCATTTTGGGTATGAAGCGCCGGGAAATCGATCGCCGTTTTGACGAGATCGTGGCGTTTGCGGAGGTTGAAAAATTCATCAACACGCCTGTGAAACGATATTCCAGCGGAATGTACCTGCGGCTGGCGTTTGCTGTCGCGGCGCATCTCGAGCCTGAGATCTTACTCGTGGATGAAGTGCTGGCCGTGGGGGATGCGGAATTCCAGCGTAAGTGCCTGGGTAAGATGAGCGATGTCTCCCAAGAGGGGCGGACCGTGCTCTTCGTCAGCCATAATATGTCCGCCATTCTCAATCTGACAAAGGAAGCGATCGTGCTCGATCGCGGGCGCGTGGTGATGCATGCGCCCACGGAAGAGGCTGTAGACTACTACCTCTCCTCCGGTTTTTCACAAACCGGGGAACGCATATGGCAGCCTGAAGAGATTCCACCGCTAGCAGCACCCTTCCGGCCTATCTGCCTACGCGCGTTGGATCCGAGAGGACAGGCTGCTGAGACGCTGCGGTCGATTGAACCGATCACACTGGAGTTCGAATATACGCTGGATAGTGCTATCACTGGACTGCGCATCGGCATCGTCTTGATGAGCAACCGCGGCGAGTATATCTTCACAGCTTTTGACACCGACTCTGTGGAATACTTCCAGGAGTACGGTGTGCGACCGGCAGGGCGTTATCGTAGCCGTTGTGTGATTCCAGCGGATTTTCTGAATGCCGGTCAGTACCATGTGACCGTGATCGCGAGCTCCTTTCGTATCAAACGATACTTCCGTGAGGACGCTGCGCTCATGTTCACGGTTGATGGAACGGGTTCACCGGGCGCACATTGGCCCGAGCCCAGACCTGGGCCGGTCCGCCCCAGGTTAGATTGGTTGATTGAGGAGATTTCCGTACATGACGATCGTTTCTAAGGATGGTATCAAGCAAGCGTTGGCAACAGTACCTTTTTCAGCAAAGGCCTACTGGCATCTATTGGATCTCGGAGGGCCTACGTTGCATTTTCGTGGGCTAAATTCACTTGAACGCCTCCGGGGGATGCTGCCGGAGTGGTGTTCACTCGTGCAGGAGGCGTGTGCACAAGCAACTCCTGGTAAGGATTTGATGATCTTCGCAACATTTCGATATTGGATTGAGCACGCAACCTTACTGGGTCTAACCCTGGTAGGACAGGGGCATAACGTCACATTGGCCTACTTGCCGTATGCGAAGTACAAGATTCCCGCAAACCGCTTCGATCTCGAGCGTCAGGATGCTTATGTTTCAAGTGTGCTTCAACACGTCTCACCGCTAATGGAAATCTTGCCACTCTACAAGACGCAACCCTCCCTCGAAGATCTACCAGCTGAGTTGAAGGATGTCATTGATGAGATCTCCTTGCGGGACGCCCAATATGCGTTACGCGTGGAGGATGTGGACCGCGATCATGAGATCTATCGCTTGCGAGAGGAGCGTAACACGCTCGCGGCGCGCCTGGCGATCACGATGCTCGACGAACGTCGTCCCGAGCTGTTGATCGTCCCCAATGGGAGTATTCTAGAGTATGGTGTGATCTATCACGTGGCTCGTCACCTGGGTGTGCCTGTCGTTACCTACGAATTTGATGAACCGCAACATCGCATCCGATTGGCGCATAACGCCGAGGTGATGCGCGAGGATACGGGCACCTTCTGGGAAGCGCGGCGTGCCTTGGAGTTCTCGGACGACCAGCAAGATCGTGTACGCGCTCTTCTCGCCGCACGGCAGAAGGGCAGCCAATGGGCAAATTTCCCGATCCAATTTCAAGGCGTCCCCCAACAGGGTACGCACCGGGTGCGAGCAGATCTCAAGCTGGATGAAAGGCCGATCGTCCTGATGGCACCGAACGTTTTTGGAGACAGTGCGACGCTTGGCCGGCAGATTTTCAGCCATAGCATGACGGAGTGGCTCGAACGCACTGTTAATTATTTCGCGCGTCGCCGTGATGTTCAGCTTGTGATCCGCATCCATCCCTCAGAAGCGCGTTTCCCGGAAGGGACCTCGATGGAAGAGGCGGTGTATCACACCCTTCCTTCCTTGCCGGAACATATCCATCTCATCCCAGCCGATGCGCCGATTAACACCTATGATCTCGTCGAAATTTCAGATCTGGGCTTAGTCTACACGACAACGGTCGGGATGGAGATGGCGATGAGCGGTGTTCCTGTGGTCGTTACTGGGTTCACCCATTATCGCGGCAAGGGATTTACCCTGGATCCCGAATCGTGGCCCGACTATTATGAGATTCTTGAAAAGGTCTTGAAACAACCTGGTAAGCATCGATTGACTGAGACTCAGGTCACGGATGTGTGGCATTATGCTTATCGATTCTTTTTCGAGTTCACACTGCCCTTTCCATGGCACTTGCTCTACTTCTGGGATGATGTTGCTGAGTGGCCTCTGGAGCGTGTGTTGAGCCCTGAAGGTCGGAGCAGCTTTAATAAGACCTTTCGGTATTTGGTCGGTGAACCATTGGATTGGAGACCATCATTGTGAGCGGCTTGGGTGACACTGCATCGAAAGAACAGGTCCGCCAATTCTATGATCAGGTTGGTTGGCAGTTGGTTGGGGAATGCTGCTATCAAAATGCACGCTATGAGGACCTGAGGCCAGTATCGCGCGAGTACATTCACCGCTGTCACATGCGCGTGATGCGTCATCTCAAGCCAAACGGCTACGTTCTCCTCGATGCTGGCTCGGGGCCGATCCAATATCCCGAGTATCTTGAGTATTCACGAAACTATCAATATCGGGTTTGCGCGGATATCTCTATCATGGCTTTGCAAGAAGCCCGCAAGCGAATTGGAGACCATGGTTTGTTTGTCGTCTCCGATATCGCAAATCTACCCTTCAAGCACGAAGCCTTCGAGGGGCTCATCTCTCTGCATACCATCCACCACCTCGCGAAGGAGGAGCATCCCCAGGCCTTTCGTGAACTATACAGGGTGCTTGCGCCTTCAAGCTCAGCGGTCGTGATCAATGGTTGGCAGCGATCGGTACTGATGCAAACATTCCAGCCTCTCATACGGTTCATGGGATGGATATTAGCAGTCTATCGTAAGCTGACGGGACGGGATGCGGCCAAAGATAGAAAACCGGACAACAAAGCGGCAGTACGACAGAGCACCTTTACCTCTCGTCCTGACCCGGTCCGTTTTATGCGGGAAGTAGCATCAGCGATGCCTACCGAAATTTACGTCTGGCGAAGTTTGAGCACGCTTTTCTTACGCACATTGATCCACCGCCGGCTTGGCGGGCGCCAATTTCTGCGTTTGGTCTACGCACTCGAGGAGCGGTTTCCACGCTTCTTCGGAAGATATGGGGAATATCCCTTGGTTGTGATCCGGAAGGCATAACGCATTCAATGAAAGAGGCAGATGTGTTTGAGATTGATGGACGACCAGTCGGTGAGGGGGCGAAGCTTTTGATCATCGGTGAGGTTGCCCAGGCGCATGACGGAAGCCTGGGCATGGCGCACGCGTATATCGACGCGATCGCAGATGTTGGTGCAGATGGCGTTAAGTTTCAGACACATATCGCTGCTGCAGAAAGCACCCCCGCTGAAAAGTTTCGGGTGCGTTTCAGCCAACAAGATGCCACCCGCTATGACTATTGGAAACGCATGGAATTCACAGAGGAAGGGTGGCAGGGTATCGCCAAGCATGCGCGCCAACGGGGCTTGATCTTCTTAAGCTCAGCCTTTTCGCTCCAGGCCGCGGAGTTGCTTATTCGCGTAGGGGTGCCGGCATGGAAGATCGCCTCGGGAGAGGTGGGGACAGCGCGGATCTTTGAGAGGATCGCTCAAACGGGTTTGCCTATCCTGCTTTCAACCGGTATGAGCCCATGGGCGGAGATCGACGCAATCGTGGAGCAGATCAAGGCGAAGAGCCTGCCCTTGTTGGTATTCCAATGCACCACGGCTTACCCTTGCCCGCCGGAGAAGGTGGGATTGAATGTGATCGGGGAGCTGCGACGACGTTATAGCTGCCCGGTCGGATTGTCCGACCACTCTGGCAGCATCTTCCCAGGCTTGGCGGCTGCGACGCTTGGGGCTGATATGCTGGAGGTCCACGTAACCCTGAGCAGGGAGATGTTTGGACCTGACGTACCAGCCTCGGTGACGACGGCGGAGCTGCGCCAATTGGTGGAAGGTGTCCGTTTTATCGAGAACATGATGTCCAATCCTGTCGATAAAGACATCATCGCACAGGAGATGGAGCCGCTGCGCCAGCTATTCTTCAAGAGCATTGTAGCTTCGCAAGACTTGCTGGAGGGAACCGTCTTAGGACCAGAGCATCTCACAACGAAGAAACCTGGGACAGGCATTCCGGCGGAGCGCATGGAATCGATGTTTGGGCGGCGCCTGCGCCGTGCCGTGGGAAGGGATGAACTGCTTCGCGAGGAGGATCTATTATGAGGGAACGACGGACGTGGGAGATTCGCAGACATGGCTAGAGATATCTGTGTCGTCGTGACAGCCCGCCCCAGCTACTCGCGTATCAAATCTGCTCTGCGAGCGATCGATGACCATCCGGATCTAAACTTGCTGCTGGTTGTCGGCGCATCCGCGCTGCTACATCGCTATGGCGACACGATTGAGTACATCCGGCGGGATGGATTCGATGTCGCCGCGCGCGTCTATATGGTGGTTGAGGGCGAGAATCCGATCGCTTCTGCGAAGTCGACCGGGCTAGGCTTGGTGGAACTCGCCACCATCCTCGATAACCTGCAGCCCGATGTCGTGGTTACGGTCGCCGATCGTTACGAGACGCTGGCGACAGCCGTGGCTGCTTCCTACATGAACCTGCCAGTGGCGCACGTTCAGGGCGGTGAGGTGACCGGTTCGATCGACGAGAAGGTCCGGCACGCTGTGACCAAGCTCTCTAATTTGCACTTTGTGGCTACAGAGAAGGCAGGTGAACGAGTAAAACGCATGGGAGAGGATCCGGATAGTGTCTTCGTCACGGGATGCCCATCCGTTGATCTGGCCGCATCGATCCTGCCAAACTCAGACCTGGATTTCAATCCTTTCCAGCGATATGGCGGTGTGGGTGAGGTCTTCGATCTGTCTGAGGGCTACCTCGTCGTGATGCAGCATCCCGTGACGACAGAGTATGATGAAGCCTTAGAGCAGATCACAGAGACGATCCACGCAGTGCACGAATTCGGCATGCCAGCCTTTTGGTTCTGGCCCAACGTAGACGCCGGCTCGGATGGCACCTCAAAAGGGATACGTGTATTTCGGGAGAAGAACGGCGATGCGAAATTGCACTTTTACCGGAATATGTCGCCGGAAGATTTTCTGCGCTTGGTCTACAACAGCAAGGCTATCGTTGGAAACTCGAGTGTTGGCGTGCGCGAATGCTCCTTCCTTGGCGTTCCGGTTGTCAATATTGGCTCGCGCCAGGGAGGGCGAGAGCGAGGGGCGAATGTGATTGACGTGGATCACAACCGAGATGCGATCTTAGAAGCAATCGAAACGCAGGTCGCACATGGTCTGTTCCCTCAGGAGACGCTCTATGGGGATGGTAAGGCGGGCGAGCGGATTGCCAGCCTTATAGCCAAGGTGCCGCTCACGTTTGAGAAGCGTTTAACGTATTAAAGGACTGAAGAATCGTGAAGAGAGAACCTCGATCGCAAATCCCACTCGTGATCATCACGGGCGACCAGCTTCGCCACCATTACTTCGTCCATCAACTCCACGCACACTTCGACGTCCGAGGGGTGGTTTGTGAGACCGTATTTCAGCCCAAGATCGAGGGCGACGCTCGTGATATCGAAGATTTGCAGCGCCATTTTGAAGAGCGTGTGGAGGCTGAGCAGCGCTATTTTGAGGCGGATCGATCGCTCGCGTTAGGGATTGAGCGGGTGCTTCGGATACCAAAGGGTGAAGCCAATTCCGATGAGGTGTACGAGTGGATTACTGCTCTCGAACCTGAATACCTCATTTTGTACGGTTCGAGCATCATCCGCGAACGTCTGCTGACCGCCTTCGAAGGGCGGGTCATCAATATGCATCTTGGGCTTTCCCCGTATTATCGAGGGTCGGGCACGAATTTCTGGCCGCTGGTAGAGGGCAAGCCCGAGCTTGTGGGAGTCACCATCCACCTCGCCACGCTTGATGTGGATGCCGGTGCGATCCTTAAGCAGGTTCGACCACCGGTAAGCGCTGGCGACCGCAACCATGACATGGGGTGCAAGGCGATCATCGCAGGCGCTGGTACGATGATCCGGGCGATCGAAGGTTATGCGGACGGCGCCATTCAACCACAAAAACAACCTCCTGGTGGAAAGCTGTATCGAAGAAATGATTTCAACGTCGAGGCGGTGCGTAAGATGTGGTGGAATCTCGATGAAGGCATGATCGAGGCGTACGCTGCGGAGCCGGAACGCGTTGCGCAGTATCCCATCATCGAGTGAAGGAGTGACACGAAAGCATGCTTCTGGCGGTTAATTTTCACTATGTCCAGCCTGAGGGGCGGTATCCCTATCCTGGCATCTATCCAACGACTGCTGAGCAGCTCGACAGCCAACTTTCGGCTCTTGGGCGAGTATTTGAGTTCATTAGTGGCGCAGATTTGGTCCGTGCCGTTTCGCATGGTGCATCGTTGCCGGAGCAGGCTTGCCTCATCACGTTCGATGATGGTTTGAAGGAACAATGCACCGAAGGCGCGCCGGTACTGGAGCGGCACGGCGTGAGTGGGGTGTTCTTTGTTTGCACGCAGCCTCTCCTGGAGGGGGTGGGACTTGCCGTTCATAAAATGCACCGCTTGCGTGCCACACGCCCTCCCGAGGTGTTCCTGGAGCAGGCAGTGGAAGTCGCGGAGGCGATCGGCATACCGTTTGACATCCGTCATGTAGATGATGAGGCAGCTGCCAAACAATATCTGTATGATGACATGCCCACAAAGCGCATGAAATATTTCCTCAACCATGTACTCCCGTTTGAGGATTACAAACGTTTGATTGCCGCGATGTTCTCGCGGGAGTTTGACGAAGGCGAATTTTGCCGTGAGATGTATATGCGGCGAGAACACATTCAAGCCCTGACCGAAAAGCATGCCATTGGCAGCCACTCACACTTTCATGGACCTCTGGCGACTTTCTCGAGAGACGTGCTGCAAGAAAGCCTGACCCGATCTCGTGAGGCTTTGGAAGCCGCCTCGGGGAAGCAAGTCTCGCTTATCAGCTACCCTTACGGCGGCCCCACGGCGGTCAATCAGGAAGTTGCCCAGGTTGCACGTGGGGCTGGATTCAGAGCAGGGTTTACCATGGAGCGAAGCGTGAATCGGTCGTTGGAAATGCCGCTTCTGTTGGCGCGTGTATCGACCAACGATGCTCCTGGTGGGAAGGCGCCGTTGATGAAGAGCAGAGGGGATGGGAGAGGTTTTGATTTCCAAGAACCGATCACGGCTCATCGGACCGTGTACTTTGATGAACGAGCGCATCTCGCGCATTCTATAGAAAGCACGGCGGATTCGTAGTGTAAAGGGTGCAAATGGACATTCTCGGCATCATACCGGCTCGGGGCGGATCCAAGGGCATCCCCCGCAAGAATTTACGTCTGCTGGCGGGCAAACCGCTCATCACCTATACGGTCGAAGCTGCGCGAAGCAGTGATCTGTTGCATGATTTCCTGGTTTCGACGGATGACAGCGAGATTGCTGCTGTCGCCGAAGAGTCAGGGTGTGAGGTATTGCAACGTCCGCCCGAGTTAGCGCAGGACGGTACCCCCATGGCGCCCGTGATGGAGCACGCTATCCGATGGTATGCTGAACGGGAAGGAAGGCTACCGGAAATTGCTGTGATCCTTCAGCCCACGGCGCCATTGCGGCGAAGCGAACATGTCGATGCATGCCTGCAGCTCCTACTGGATCGTGACGCGGGCTCCGTGGTAAGCGTTAGCCCGGTGCCGGGGCATTTCCATCCAGCGTGGCAGTTTAAAATCACACTGGAAGGGGAACTGCGCAGGTACACAGGTGAGGCGTTGGATCAGATTCCGACCAACCGGCAAGGCTTAACGACGACCTATTCCCGCAACGGCGCGATGTATGCATTTCGAACGGTAGGATTTCTTGAGAGTCGAAGTTTCTATGTGCCACCCTGTCTTGCATACAAGATGAGTGCCGAAGAATCGGTGAACATCGACAGCGAGGGTGATTTTTGGCTGGCAGAAAGGTACATCCAATCACGCAAACATGAATGACTGCGTGGTGATACCGACCTAAGGAAAAAATAGTTTCGATGAGTTTTGTGACGCTCTTCAGCACTCCCAAACCATTCACGGATCCTTTCATCGCCACGATCCAGCGCAACGCGATCCGCTCCTGGATTGAGCTCGGATCCGATGTAGAAGTTGTACTCATCGGCGATGAGCCCGGCGTTCAGGATGTCGCTGAGGAATTGGGGATTGTGCATGTCCCAGAAGTGGCGCGCAATCAGTGGGGCACGCCGCTCGTACGTTCACTCTTCGAGCATGCGCGCGCAGCCTCGGAAAGCCCGATCCTGGCGATCGTCAACGCCGACATCCTGCTCATGCCCGATTTCCTGGACGCGGTCAAGACTGTGCACGCCCAAGCGGAAAGATATCTCATTGTGGGGCGTCGCTGGGGATTGGATGTCGAAGATGAGATGGCGTTTCCGGCTGGTTGGCAGGCGGCTCTGCGAACTGAGGTGGAGAAGCACGGGGATTTGCACCCCATGTTCAGCATCGACTATTTCGTGTTCCCACGCGATCAATATCGCGAGATGCCGGACTTTGTCATTGGGCGTCCACAATGGGACAATTGGATGATCTATCACGCTCGCAAGCAAGGGTGGACCGTGGTCGATGCAACCGCTTCTGTGACCATCGTGCATCAAAATCATGATTACCGTCACCTGCCAGGTAACAAGCCGCCCCATGGTCTTGAGGAAGGGAAGAAAAATCGGGAATTGGCGGGCGGTGAGAGGGCGAAGTACATGATCATCGACGCCAATCGGCGGCTGGTCGATGGAAGAATCGTGGGACAGACACTTACACTCGAGCGTGTCATCCGAAACCTTGAGTTGTGGCTGATGGGGCAACGTTTCCGCGGGCTTGAGTGGCAGTTGATCCGAGTTTTACGAAACCTCAGGCTGAAGGTCGGCGAACCTATTCCGGCAGATTGGATTCCAGGGGGGCTTCGGAAGGAATCATGAGCCCGAAGGCTGTGCAGGAGAAGGAGAGCGAATGACCCGCATTGGTATGAACCCCGCCCGTGGAAGGGTTTCCGACTACACGCCGGCACGAGTCACGGTGGTGGTTCTGGTTTTTGTGCCCTATCAATCCGCATATTTCGCGCATCGATTTGATGTGGTCAGGTTATGTCTCGCAAGCATCATTAAAAATACCCAGACACCCTACGATCTTTTCGTTTTTGATAACGGTAGCTGTGATGAAGTCAAGCAATATCTCCGTGACCTGCTGGAGGTGGGGTCGATACAATATCTGCTATCAGCAAGCGAAAATATCGGAAAAATCGGCGCTTTCAAAATCGCTTTTGAGGCGGTCCCTGGTGAGGTGATCGCGTTCTGCGATGATGATATCTTCCACTACCCGGGATGGCTCGGCGCCCATCTCGAGATCCTGGATGGTTTCCCAAAGGTGGGCATGGTGAGCGGATGCGCGCTCCGCACATTGTATGACCACGGTATCTCAAGCAACCTCGCTTTAGCGGAGAGCGATCCTGAGGTAACTTTGATCTCAGGCCAGAATATCCCGGAAACATGGGAGGTGGACTGGGCTGAGTCTTACGGTAGAGATGTTGAGATGCACATCACAGCGATTCGTGAGATGCCAGATTACCAGCTTGAGCGGGACGGCTTAAGAGCATACGCAGTCGCGAACCATAATCAATTTGTGGCGCGGCGGGATGTGATCACCAAGTTCCTGCCCCCGACGTGGAGCAGCCGGCTTATGGGGCAGATGAACGAGCTCGACATTGATGTGGATGCGGGTGGATACCTGCGTCTCTCCACGCTTGAACGCACTACGCAACATATGGGCAACATCGTAAGCTCACGCATGGCGGAGGAAGCAGCCAGCATGGGCATAGATGTCTTTGCTTCGAAGGTGAAATCCCCTTCAGCCTCCGGGATATCTCTCATGCGCCGGCTTCTCCGCTGGCCGCCAGCTCGGCGGATCTTACTCGGGATCTACAACCGACTGTTCTGGCTGATCAGCGATCAGCGAGGTGACTGGTTAGGATCGAAATGAGATGAGCATGAGTCACGTGGTGAGCAGCTGTCCATTGTGTGATGGCGAGCGACATCGCTATTTTGAAAGCCTACTCGAAGGTGAGCGTGAGGTGGCTTACCAAGTGTGTGCGACATGTGGGATGGTGTTCCAATCGCCACGAATGACGATGGAGGAGCTGGACGACTTCTATCAATCGGAATATCGATTGCTGGTACAGGGGCAAGAGGGCCCTTCGGAAAAAGATCGGCGTGTTCAGGCTGGTCGAGCGCGTCACCTGGTGGCTTTTTGCAAACCGCATGTCGGTAAGGTGGTTTCGCATTTGGATATTGGCAGCTCAGCAGGTTCACTGATGAAGGCTATGAAAGACGCTTTTGGATGCGCCAGCCTCGGCGTGGAACCGGGGGATGCCTACCGCGAATTCTCACTTGAACGCGGCCTGCAAACTGTGACCGCATTAAGCGAGTTGGGAGCGGAGCGACGTGCAAGCTTCGATCTAATCAGCATGTCACATATGCTCGAACACATACCCGATCCAATCCAATACCTCCAAATGCTTCGCAAGGATTGGCTCACACCGGATGGCTATATCCTGGTAGAAGTCCCCAATTTATTTGGGCATCAATCTTTTGAGCTAGCACACTTGCTCGCTTTTTCGGCGAGGACATTGAAACAAACGCTCCAGATGGCAGGGTTTGAGGTCCTTGCGCTGAAGGCGCATGGGAACCCGCGATCACGATGGATCCCGCTCTATATCACGGCATTGGCACGCGTGGATGAAGGAGGACAGGCGCGGAAGAGCATCCGCTGGCGCTCCAACTCCGTGCGGCTCCAACGCAAACTGGGCATGGCATGGCACCGTTGGATGACGCGCATCCTGCCAGGTCTTGCCTGGCTTCCGTTCCCGCCGTTGGATAAGATGTAGAAACTCTGATCTTTCTGCATTGGTGAAGATTTCAGGGAAGGAATAAGTAGAAAGCGAAAGAAGTTTGATGGGAATGATGCTCAAAAAGGCTTTGCGCATATGCCGTTCATAATTTGTGGTTTGGGGTCGATTGGCCGGCGCCACATGCGCAACTTGCTTGCTCTAGGGCAGGATGACCTTGTCCTTCTCAGGACGGGGAGGAGCACGTTGCCGGATGAGGATTTGGCAGGCTTGCCCGTAGAGCATGATCTCGGAGAGGCGCTTGCAAAGTGGCGTCCAGAGGCAGTCGTGATCTCCAATCCGACAGCGTTTCACATGAACGTGGCAATCGCCGCCGCACAGGCAGGCTGTCATCTGATGATCGAAAAACCGGTCTCGAACAACCTGGAGGGCATCGGTAGGTTGCGAAAAGCATTATCGGAGGGGTCGCTGCGCGCGCTTGTGGGTTTTCAGTTCCGATATCATCCAGGTCTTCGCACCGTGAAACGTTTGCTAAACGAAAATGCCATAGGTCGGCCGATCAGCACCAGGGTCCACTGGGGTGAGTATCTGCCCAACTGGCATCCCTGGGAAGACTACCGGCTCTCCTACAGCGCTCGTCTTGAGATGGGGGGCGGGGTTGTGCTGACGTTATGCCACCCACTTGATTACCTGCGTTGGTTTTTCGGTGAGGTCGAAGCTGTGTCGGCGCAGATGGGCAAGTATGGGGACTTGGATATCGAGGTCGAGGATACCGCCGAGATTACTTTAGCGTTCCAAGATCGAACGCTCGCAAGCGTGCATTTGGATTACAATCAGCGGCCTGCGAGTCACTGGCTTGAGATTATCGGCACGCAAGGGACCATACGGTGGGATAATGCAGACGGTGCTGCAACGTGGTGGACGGAGATGGATGACCAGTGGCAGGTTGAGCCAACGCCGGAAGACTTTGAACGGAACACGCTCTTCTTGGAAGAGATGAGGCATTTTCTCGGCGTTGTGGCTAGGCGTGAGGATCCCGTTTGCACCCTTGAGGACGGGATCCGTGCGCTTGAGATTGCGCTCGCTGCGAAGGAATCCGCAACATGTGGAAGAACAATCGCCATCTCAGAATTCGCAAGCGAGCCTTACGATTGAGGAGAGGAAAACCATTGGACGCATTAAGCCCACTGGCGAAATTTGATCTAAAAGAAAGGGTCGTAATTGTCACTGGGGGCGCGGGGTTGCTTGGCCGGGGTTATTGCCACACGCTGGCGGCTGTCGGCGCGCGCGTGGTTGTCGCAGACATCGACGGCGATAGCGCCGCGAAAGTCGCACAGGAAGTGCAATCTTCTATGGGCGCGGAGGCGCTTGCGTTCGAAATGGATGTTTCCTCGCCGGTATCGGTAGTGACCATGGCGAAGGCGACGCTCAAGCATTTTGGACGGATTGACATCCTGGTCAACAATGCCGCGCTGGACCCAAAGTTCGATCAGGAACACGCTGGCGAACACGTCAACCGATTCGAAGACTTTCCCTTCGCAGCCTGGAACGAGGCGTTGGCTGTCAATGTGACCGGTATGTTCTTATGCGCGCAAGCCGTTTCTCCTGCGATGCTCGATGCAGGCAGGGGCGTGATCGTGAACGTCTCCTCCACGTATGGACTGGTCGGACCCGATCAGCGCCTTTATGCGCGCGAGGGCCAGCCGATGCAGTATAAGCCGGTGACGTACACCGTGTCGAAGGCTGCTGTGATCGGACTCACACGCTACCTCGCGACCTATTTCGCAGGTACGCAGATCAGGGTGAATGCGCTCACACCGGGCGGTGTGTTTGCGGGCCATGATGACGAGTTCGTCCGCCGTTATTCGGCACGGACCGTTTTAGGGCGCATGGCAGAAGCGGATGAGATGAGCAGCGCGCTGCTTTTTCTCGTCTCGGATGCCTCTTCGTATATGACCGGCGCCAATTTGGTGGTCGATGGAGGGTGGACGGCATGGTAGCGCAACCCGAAGTTTTGGCGATCGTGCCCGCACGCGGAGGTTCGAAATCTATCCCTCGAAAGAACATTCAACCCCTTGCCGGGCATCCTCTGATGGCTTACAGCATTGCAGCCGGCCTGCAGGCCGAATTGGTCAGTCGCGTGATCGTCTCAACCGATGACGAGGAGATCGCCGAGATCGCACGCGCCTATGGTGCGGAGACGCCCTTTCTACGCCCAACCGAACTCGCAGCCGATGACACCCAGGACTTTCCGGTTTTCCAACAGGCGCTCGCGTGGTTGAAGGAACACGAAGGATATCAGCCTGAGGTCGTTGTTCAGCTACGGCCAACCTCACCGCTGCGACCGATGGATTGCGTCGATCAAGCTGTAGCGAAATTGCTCGCCGATCCGAAAGCGGATTCCGTACGCGGCGTGGTGCCCTCCAAGCAAATCCCCTACAAGATGTGGCGAATCGCGCCGGATGGGCGCATGCAGCCGCTACTGCTCGATGGATTTGATGAACCCTACAACATGCCGCGCCAAAAACTGCCGCAGACATATTGGCAGACCGGGCATATCGACGCCATCCGGACAAGGACCATCCTCGAGAAGGACTCTATGAGCGGCGAAGTGATCTTGCCGCTCGTGCTGGATCCAAAATACACCATCGATATCGACACAACCCAGGATTGGGAGCGCGCGGAATGGCACCTGCTCCATGCAGATTTAGATGTGGTTCGGCCCGGGCTTGCCAAGCGGCCTCTGCCGGACCTCGTAAAACTGGTCGTCTTGGACTTCGATGGGGTATTGACCGATGACCGTGTTTGGGTGGATGCAAATGGACGCGAACTCGTCGCTGCAAACCGGAGCGATGGTTGGGGATTGGCAAGGCTGCGGGAGAAGGGTGTCGAGGTGCTCGTCCTCTCGACTGAGACCAACCCAGTCGTAACCGCGCGCTGCAAGAAATTGGGGATCACCGTCCTACAGGGGATCGACGAGAAAGGCGAGGCTTTACGGCAGGAGATCGGGGTGCGCGATCTTAACCCTGCACACGTCATATACCTGGGAAATGACGTGAATGATATACCTTGCTTTTCTGTTGTGGCATGTGCGCTTGTCGTAGCCGACGCTCATCCGATGGCGCGTTCTGAAGCGGACGTTGTACTCAAGACGGCGGGAGGACATGGCGCGGCGCGAGAGCTGTGTGACTTGTTGATAACGCGAATGAAAGATAGGGAGAACAATGCCTAGACAAATCAAGATCGCAGATCGTTTGATCGGCGATGGCCATCCCATATTCATTGTTGCAGAAATTGGGATCAACCATAATGGCAGCCTGGACATTGCCAAGCTCATGATTGACTCCGCGGTGGATTCAGGTGTCGATGCCGTTAAGTTTCAAAAACGCACCCCTGAATTGTGTGTGCATCCTGAGCAACGCGACCAAATGCGCGAAACCCCGTGGGGGTACATACCCTACATTGAATATCGACATAAGGTAGAGCTCGACGAAGAAGCGTATCGCGAAATTGATCGCCATTGCAAGAAAAATGGGATTCTTTGGTTCGCGTCCGTGTGGGACAAGCCCTCGGCAGATTTCCTAGAAGCATTTGACCCTCCATGCTACAAATTACCCTCCGCGTCATTGACAGACCACAACCTGCTTCAGCACGTCCTTTCCAAGGGCAAGCCCATCATCCTCTCAACAGGGATGTCGACGAAAGAACAAATCGGAGCCGCGGTCGATGTCCTGGGAACGGACAACCTGCTCATCACCCATGCTACAAGTTCCTATCCATGTGACCCCAGCGAGCTCAATCTTAAAATGATAGGGACGTTGCGCGAACAATTCCCGTGCCCAATCGGCTATTCGGGACATGAAGTAGGCCTAGTGACATCGGTCGTCGCCATTGCCATGGGCGCCTGCCTTGTGGAGCGTCATTTCACCCTCGATCGCGCCATGTGGGGGACGGACCAGGCTGCTTCCGTGGAGCCGGGTGGTTTTCGCCGGTTGGTCAAATACATCCGGGTTACAGAGCAAGCGTTAGGTGACGGCGTTAAGAGAGTTTATGAAAGCGAGAAATCTTCATTATTCAAACTCCGTAGAGTTGGGAGATAAATGATCACGCCAGGCAAAGTAGTGCAAGCGGCAGATTTCCAGCTTCGGACTCGGGCGGAAGGTTTCCGCCACAGCACAAGACTGAAGCATATCGAGGCGGTCGTCGCGAAGCATGAGCCCAGTGTGGGATCCGAGAACGCGCCTGTCGTTTTCTTTAACGCTTCCACACGCACATGGGGTATCAGCCTGAACGCCGCTTTCAGTATGCTCGCATCATGGGGCCTTCGGTTGGCGGAGATACCCGTACGTTATTTTGTGTGCCATGCTGGGATGCAGGGGTGTATGATCGGCACCGTGCGCAAGCAGCCACTCGCCCCACCACCATGCAACTCGTGTCGTAGGTTGAGCCGGCTGCTCTACCCAGAACATTTGCAGCACAGTCTGATCTCCCCGCAGGAGGGGTGGGGATCTGCTTTCGAGATCAACGGGGATTCGGTCGAAGCGCTGCGGCAGGTTACCGCCAACGGCGTGCCACTGGGTGAGCTTTGTGTGCCCACGCTTCGGTGGGTGCTCCGCAGACACAATATCGTGGATTCTCCAGAGATTACCGAACTCTTTCGGCGCTACCTTCGATCGGCCGCCCACCTAGCGTGGGAATTCGAACGATTTCTTTCAGACACGAATCCGCGCGTGGTAGTGGTTTTCAACGGTGTGACCTTCCCCGAAGCGGTCGCGCGCTACTTGGCGCTTAGGAAAGGAATTCCCGTCATCACCCATGAGGTGGGTGTGCAGCCCTTCTCGGCGTTCTTCACGTTTGGTCAGGCGACGGCTTATCCCATCGACATCGAAGACGATTTCGTGTTAGAGGCCGAGGACGAGGCATATCTCGATAACTACCTCGCACAGCGATTCCAGGGGCAATTCACGATGGCCGGCATTCGGTTTTGGCCTGAGATCAAGAACCTGGGCGAGTCGCTCCTGGCAAAAATTGAAGATCACAAGCAGACTGTAGCAGTCTTTACGAATGTGATTTTCGATACCAGCCAGATGCACGCCAATACCGTTTTCCCGGATATGTTTGTATGGCTGGAGCAAGTAGTCGACCTTGCACGTGAGGGGCAGGATACCCTTTTTGTAATCCGGGCGCACCCAGATGAACTGCGACCTGGAAAGGAAAGTCAGGAGACCGTCGGTGACGCTTTGCATCAAATTGGGGCTCTGGCGTTACCCAATCTGGTTTTCATCCCACCCGATCAATTTCTCAACTCCTATGAACTCATCGAGAAGTCGAAGCTCGTGCTGGTGTACAACTCATCGATCGGGCTTGAAGCAACGCTGCTCGATCGGGTTGTATTGAGTGGTGGCGCTTCCCGGTACACTCGCTATCCTACGGTCTACTTTCCTGACACACCGGAGACGTATTTCCAGATGGCACGACGTTTGCTCAAGCAAGAGACGCCGAGGCCACCGAAGGAATTCATCCAACAGGCGAGACGTTTTTCCTACGTTCAACACTTTCTCACATCGCTAGATTTCTCCGCATATCTTGAACCACACCCACGTTTCCCAGGGTATGTCAGCTTCAAGGACTTTGATCCGTTGGATCTGCACCCCGATCGATGTTTGGAGGTGCGAATCCTCGAGAGGGGCATCCTGGAGCAGCGGCAGATGTTCTATGACCGGGCTGACGTTAGGTTGAAAAAATCCCCCGAAACGGGTTTCGTGGCGGTAGGGGAATGCTGATGCGTGGAAGGTGGTAGAAATGAGGGTACTACCCTGATTTGAGGTTTGGAGCGGGTGGATGGTAGCCAAACAATAATGTCGAATGGCTGTTGATGAAAATGGGTCAAAAAACGCATTGCTCGATCGTGATTCGAGCCTATAACGAGGAAAAGCACATCGGTCGGCTTCTGACCGGTATCCTGCAGCAAACCGTTCGGGATATTGAAATCATCCTGGTGGATTCGGGTTCGACGGATGCAACGGTGGCCATTGCCTCTCGTTATCCTGTCAAGGTTGTGCATATCAAGCCGGAGGAATTCACATTCGGCCGTTCGCTGAACCTTGGCATCGAACACACAAGTAGCGAGTTTATCGTCATGGCGAGCGCGCATGTCTATCCTGTCTATCCGGATTGGCTCGAGCAGCTCCTACATCCTTTTACAGACCCCCAGGTTGGAATGGTCTATGGGAAACAGCGAGGTAATACGACGACGAAATTCAGCGAACATCAGTTGTTCGCCAAGATGTATCCGGAACAGTCCGACTTGAAGCAACGCAGTCCGATTTGCAACAACGCCAACGCAGCCATCCGCCGGTCGCTTTGGCTGCAGCATCGCTACGATGAGAACCTTACCGGCCTAGAGGACCTCGATTGGGCTACATGGGCGATATCGCAGAACCACTTTTTAGCTTATGCCGCGGATGCGGAGGTTGTTCATGTCCATAATGAAACCCATGGGCAGGTTTACAATCGTTACCGGCGCGAGGCGATGGCGCTTAAACGCATTCGCCCGGCGGAGCACTTTCGTCTTCTGGACTTTCTGCGTCTTTTTGTCTCGAATGTCGTGAGTGATGGCTGGTTTGCTGCGCGGGAGCATCTGTTTCTTCGAGAATTTTTGGGCGTCATCCGGTTTCGCTTTGCCCAATTCTGGGGAACCTATAAGGGGTTTTCTATTTCTGGTCCACTGACGGGGCAACTGAAGCAGACCTTTTACTATCCTCGTCGCTTGCGACCCGCACGGGAGACCCCGCGACGAGAGATTCAGCCGATAAACTATCCTGTCAAATCTGACGATTCGCCAATCGCAGGGCTTGTGGAGATGAGCCCAGAGGAAGAGGGTGGTTAAAGGCGATGGCGTCTTGCATCGAGGGTTGTCATGACTCAGCGTGAACCCAAAGTCGTAGCGCTTGTCCCGATGCGTCACCACTCGGAACGCGTGCCGCATAAAAATTACCGGCGAATGGTCGATAGGCCGCTCTACGCACATATCCTGGGGACGCTGATGGCATGCCCAGCATTGAATGTGATCGTCGTGGACACCGACAGTCCAGTGATCGTGGAGGGTATATCCGAGCGCTTTCCCCAGGTGCAGATCATAGATCGGCCCGAAGAGCTCCGTGGGGATATGGTGCCCATGAACGACATCCTGCGCCACGATGTCTTGCAGATCGATGCGGATTACTACCTCCAGACGCATAGCACCAATCCACTCTTGCGTTCTGCCACGATCTTACAAGCCATAGAGACTTTTATAAGTCGGTATCCTGAGGTTGACTCCTTGTTCTCCGTCACGCCGCTTAACACACGAATGTGGGACGGCAAGACACAGCCTATCAACCACGATCCTTCCGTTCTGATTCGCACGCAGGACTTGGCACCGATCTACGAGGAAAATTCGTGCATCTACATCTTCGAGCGGGCCACGTTCCTGGCACGGGGCAACCGCATAGGTGAGCGACCACTGATGTTCGAGATCGAAGCAGTGGAAGCCTGGGATGTCGACGAGGAACTCGATTTTCAGATCGTGGAATATCTCATGCAGCAGCGTATCGACGGGGGTTAGGCCAAGAGGATAGAGAATGGCGTTGAAAGTATTACTCTCCGCACCCTACATGATCCCGATTGTGGATCGATTCCGCCCAATGATTGAAGATGCCGGGATCTCATTGATCATCCCCCATGTTGAGGAGCGTCTCTCAGAGGAGGAATTGCTGCCTTATGCGGGGGAGATCGATGGTGTGATTGGAGGTGACGATCGCTTCACAGCTCGCGTGTTGGAGCAATTCGCGCCTCGCTTAAAAGTGATCTCCAAGTGGGGTACGGGGATCGATTCCATCGACCTCGAGAGAGCGGGTAAGCTGGGGATCAAAGTTTGCAGCACACCAGGCGCATTCACCGACCCGGTCGCTGATAGTGTGATGGCTTACATCCTGGCTTTCGCACGCATGCTGCCCTGGATCGATAAAGCGATGAAGGCCGGGCGGTGGGAGAAGATCCCTGGCCGTTCTTTAGCGGAATGCACCTTGGGTGTGGTTGGGGTGGGTAAGATCGGCAAGGCGGTACTGCGCCGAGGGCGCGCGTTTGGGATGCGCTTGCTTGGGAACGACATCATCGAGATCGAGGAGGATTTCATCCGACAGGTCGGTGTGGAGATGATGCCTTTGCCAACACTGCTCGCCGTGTCTGATTTCGTCAGCTTGAACTGCGATCTTAACCCGACCTCATATCATCTACTCAATCGGGAGACTTTCTCCTATCTCCAACCGCAGGCCGTGGTGATCAATACCGCTCGAGGTCCGGTGGTTGATGAAGGGGCGTTAATCGAAGCCTTGCAAGCGGGTCGCATTGCTGGCGCCGGGCTTGATGTCTTCGAAGACGAGCCCCTACCGAAGGACAGTCCGCTGCGCACGATGGACAATGTGCTTCTCGCGCCTCATAACGCCAACAGCAGTCCTCAAGCGTGGGAGCGGGTTCATGAAAATACGATTCGGAATTTGTTTCAAGGTCTTGGGTTGGATTGGAAAGAAGAATCGTAACAGCCAGGCGAGTAGATCCCTTAGGCCTGCAAAAATCTACTGAGAGGCTTATCGCAGGGAGCTATACCTCGCTTCACCAAGACAAGCATCCATGAGGTGCATAGAAGGCGAATTGCGATGGGGTTTTGGGCAATGATCAGGAGAGAGGCATGAAGCGAATTGCAGTGATTACCGGCGCGGCTGGCGGGATCGGCCGTGCGACCGTCGAGACATTTGCCCGTGAAGGTTGGGCTGTTTTTGCATTGGATCGTCATCCCAATGGCGAGTATCCTGAGGGCGTGACCTCTCGACAAATCGACGTTTCCGTCGAGAGCGAGGTCCGGTTATTCTCCCAATGGCTTTCCACAGAAGCGGATCGTGTGGATGCACTGGTGAACAATGCGGCCATTCAAGTGTGTAAACCGTTGGTGGAAACGACAGTCGAGGAATGGGATGCTGTGATGGCATCCAATCTGCGGTCCGTTTTTCTCATGAGCAAGGCGCTATTCCCCTTATTGAAGGCAGCGCAAGGCGCCGTGGTGAACGTTAGCTCCGTACACGCTATGGCGACTTCCGTCGATATCGCAGCTTATGCGGCGAGCAAGGGCGCGTCGATGGCGCTGACACGTGCCATGGCGCTGGAATTCGCGCGTGATGGGATACGCGTCAATGCCGTCTTACCTGGTGCCGTCGATACGCAGATGCTGCGGGATGGGCTGGGGCGCGCACACATTCAGGGCGGGGGGATTGAGGCCAAACTTGAAGATCTTGGAAGGCGAACTGTGATGGGGCGTGTGGGCGAACCGGAAGAGATCGCGCGCACCATCCTGTTCCTTGCCGATGGCGAGCAATCATCGTTCACCACGGGCCAATCCTTGATTGTGGATGGCGGTGCCACGGCGCGTTTGAGCACGGAGTGATCCTTGCCTTTGGGCATTACCGAACGTCAGGGGATGACCAACGAAGGCTGTTCATATCGCTAGGTGTCCAGTACGCGGTGGCTTTGGAGGATGACGAGGATTGTTGTTATGTTGACAAGCAGACGGTTTGGGTCAACGCCACGCGCGATCGTATTTATTCTGATCGGCGTTATCGCCGCGAGCGTCGTGCTCATCTTCACACCTTATGGCGCCGGGGTGACGGATGACTCAGTCTTCTATCTCAGTGGTGCACAAAGTGTCTTGGAGCGGGGAGATCTGAGCTGGTCGGTTGGCGGGGAAGAACGCGAGCCGCTGACCCACTTTCCCCCGCTATATCCGCTCGTACTCGCCGGGAACGGTTGGCTAGGCCTCGATATTATGCATGACGCTGGTCTTTTGGGTGCGATTCTGTTTGGCTGCTGTGTGGCGGCCATTGGGTGGGTGGTCTACCGTCATTCCTCCTCTGTTGGCGCCAGCCTGTCAGCAGCGATCCTGGCGCTTGTTTCCCCTATCATGCTTGGCATCTACACCATGGTATGGTCGGAGGTTTTGTTCCTGCTGCTACTCGTGCTGACGATCGCATGCCTCGCAGAGGCGATCCTTGGGAGGGGTTTTCGTGCTGTCATCGTTGCAGGGATTCTTGCTGGTCTTGCTTGCCTCACCCGCTATGCTGGTGTCTCTCTGATCGCGGCGGGTATTGTAGGCCTTCTATTTTTAAAACGAGGCAATTGGCGTGGGAGGATCATTGTCTCTCTCACGTTCACGGTGATCGCCAGCCTCCCGCTCTTGGGATGGTTCCTACGCAACGCGGTGATTGTGGGAGCAGTGGCGAATCGTGTAATAGGCTACCATCCCATTACAACCACTAATCTTTACACTGCAGCCTATACCATCTCGGTTTGGCTTTTACCGGGAATGTATGCTTTTCGCATTCGTGTCGCGTTTGTGTTATTCCTGGGTTTATTGGCTGGAGGTTACCTCCTTCGTAATACACTAATATCCAGTCGTTCGAGAGACCGGATTCCCGCTCAGCTTAGTAACCGTCTGCGCATAACTTGGTTGCTAGTGTTCATAGAAATCCTGTATGTGGCGGTGCTCGTCCTTTCGCTTACGTTTGTCGATGCATCCACACGACTCAATGCCCGTATTCTCTCACCCGCATACTTGATTGTCCTGCTATTGCTTTTTCTCGTTTGTGACTTCCGTTGGCTCTCCTTGCGTGCAAGAAGATTCGCCGCGACTCTCGCGGTTGGTTTATGGTTGATCGCGGTGGTGTTCTATGTCATGCAGAGTTACCCGGACCTTGAGCGAATGCGCGTCGAGGGGCGTGGTTTCAGCGGGCGAGGATGGGTGCAATCAGAGACGGTGCAAGCTGTCAGGGAACTGGAGCAGGGCGGCACACTCTATTCGACGGAGGGGCTTGCACTCCAGTATCTGACGGGGAGAGCTGCCTACTGGGTGCCGGAGAAGATCAGGACGCTCGAAGGAATGTTGGATGTGAACTATGAATCCAACATGGTCCTTATGCGAGAACGACTCAAGCGACCTGGCAGTGCCTTGATCCTGTTCAACAGCTCCTTCGTGGCGACTCGGCCCGAGTTGCCGAGCAAAGAAGAGATCATCGAAGGTCTTGAATTGCTGGTGGAAGCAAGCGACGGTGCGATCTATGTTGATCCTTTGAATGCTTTAGAAGATGATGGGTCCTAGCCACAATGACGAAACCAACAGTGCTTTCGTGAGCATAGGCATCTTCCTGTGAAAATGTGTAATTTGCAGGGGATGTCGTTACTTGGGCAAGCAGTCCGGCACGTTTCCAGTTCGTGTTTTTCTCGTGAAGTTCGATGGACTTTATGTAATAAGGAAGATCGTCAATGAATAGAGCTCGTTCACATAAAGATCCGTTAGTATCGATCGTCACACCCTCCTTTAACCAGGCGAAATACCTGGAAGATACCTTGCGCTCTGTTCTCAACCAGGATTACCCGAACCTTGAATACATCGTGATCGACGGCTGTTCCACCGATGGCAGCCAGGAGATCATCCAGAAATATGCGGACCGCCTCGCGTATTGGGTGTCCGAGCCCGATGAGGGGCAGGCGGATGCGATCAACAAGGGTTTGCGGTGTGCAAGCGGCGAGATCGTCGCCTGGCTGAATTCGGATGATGCCTATATGGCCGGCGCGATCCGTGAGGCTGTCGAGACGTTGCAGGCGCATCCTGAGGTTGGCATGGTGTATGCGGATGGTTTGATGGTCGACGCGGAAGGCCATTTGCTCGATCCCCACCGCTATCGTACCTACACGGCGCTCGACTTACTCTGTTTCGAGGTCCTTCTCCAGCCGACGGTTTTCATGAGACGCGCGGCGTTGGAAGCGGCGGGTTATCTAGGGGAGGAATACCACCTGATCCTGGATCATGAATTATGGATCCGAATCGCCTCTCGTAATCCGATCGTGCATGTCCCATCCTTCTGGGCGATCGAGCGCAGCCACGCAGAAGCGAAGACGATCGCCCTTGCGGCGGGTTGGGTGGAGGAAGCGCAGAGGTTCCTGGAGCAAGCTGAGAAATCCGAGGATTTAGGTCCGCTCATTAAAGAGAACCACGTTCGGATCACAGCCAGCTTCAACACCTTTGCCGCCCGGCGCCTGATTGACGCGGGTTCGTACGGTGAAGCTGCACGCCGCTTATCCCGTGCGTTGTTCGGGTACCCGCCGGTTGTATTTCGGTATTGGTATAAAGCTGTACAAGCAGTCTTCAGCGCACTCGGACTTGCCGAGTTGTTCTTCGCTTACCGGAGAATACGGCGCCAGCTCAAGTATCGGACCGCTCGCGTTACCATTGGCGAGCGGGGTGGGGAGTTTCAACAATAGTTTGGAGTTAAAGTCATCAACCTTAAGATACCAAGGTGAGGTTATTTTGCCGATCTCGATATCTATACCAAGGCCAGGAACATATGACGACACTTAAACGCATCCCCTTCCATCCCATTCTCTTTGGGCTCTACCCTGTCCTAGCACTTTTCGCTGGGAACATTCGAGAAGTTGAATGGGTGGCCATCCTCCGGCCTTTGATCCTCGCATGGGGAATCGTGATCATTTTTACGCTCGTCTTCCGGTTGTTGTTGGGCGATATTCATCGTGCAGCCGCCGCAAGTTCGGTTCTCTCTCTTCTCACGCTTTCCTACGGCCACATTTACAGCCTTATCCACCAACCCAATGTATTAGGGGTGGCGATTGCGAGGCATCGCTTTTTCTTCCCCCTTATTTTGGCTATCGCTGCGATTTGGGTGTGGTGGGTGGCAAGGAAGATGGCTCGACCTCAAGCGTTCACGAGTGCGTTCAATTTCATGTCCATCGTGATTTTAATTTTTCCCATCCTTCAGATTGCTGACTTTCAGATTCGGACGATGAGAACTAGATCAGGCGAGGGAGGCTCGTTGGCGCAGGTCGACCTTGACCTCGATAGGTACCGCCTGCCAGATGGTGAAACCCCGCCTGATGTTTACTACATCATCTTGGACGGGTATGGCCGTGATGATGTCCTGCAGACATTTTTCGAAATTGATAATGCCCCGTTCCTGGCAACGCTCGAAGACCTCGGCTTCTATATCCCCCGTTGCAGTCAATCCAACTATGGTATGACGACGCTTTCCCTGTCGTCCAGCCTCAATATGGCTTACATCGAGGATCTGGATGTTGATTTGGGTCAAGCGGATTTAAGCTCTTTCGGTGAATTAACGCATCATAGCAAGGTGCGTACCATCTTTGAGAACCTGGGATACCAGATCGTCTCTATTGAAAGTGGATACTACGTTACGGAATGGAGAGATAGCGATCTCTTCTATTCCATAAATGCAAGCGCACCAAGATTGACCAGTGGCTTGAATCCCTTTGAATCCATTTTCCTCGGGGGTACGCTTGGAAAGTTATTGGTCGATTTTCAGTATTTACTGCCTGATGAAGTCTCGGTATTTCTCAATAGTGCCTATACTGAGCACCGAGAGATCATCCTTTATACCCTTGATACACTTGAAGAGCTTTCCAAGATAGAGGGTCCAAAATTTGTGATGGCGCATATCATCGCGCCACATGAGCCCTTTGTGTTTGGTCCCAATGGGGAATTTGTAACCCAGACGGAAACCTTCACATTGAAGGGGGATATTTTCAGGACGGACAAGGAGGACTATCTCGTGGGGTATGGTGGTCAAGTACGCTACTTGAACATAAGAGTGGAGCAATTGGCACGCAAGCTTATCTCCCAGTCTCGCACACCTCCGATCATCATTTTCCAGGGCGACCACGGTCCTTTAGGGGGACCTTTTACATCGTCTCAAGCTAGAATGTCTATTTTTAACGCCTATTATCTGCCTGGTGGGGGCAACCAATATCTCTACCCCACGATCTCGCCTGTCAACAGCTTTCGTGTAATCCTTAATGCGTACTTTAACGGCGATTTGGAATTGCTGGACGACGTTGCATATATATCTGGGTATAATGAGCCTTTCCGTTTCTCTATCATCCAAGAAACGCGTGAAAGTTGTTTCAAAGATTAGACGACCAAATGCATGCGGTGGGGGCTGTTTAGGACTTAGATAAACATAAAAGGCAAGAGGTGCCATACGTGACTTGGATTAAGCGAATTCCTATTCACCCATTCTTGTTGGGCTTATATCCTGTCTTCGCGTTGATCGCATACAATGTGAGTCAAATCAAATTGAGTGATACGCTGAGATCCCTGGGCGTATCCATCATTGGGCTGCTTGTGTGGTGGCTGATTTTGAGACTGATCATCCGAGACACTCGTAAGGCGGCGTTGGCCTGTACGTTGTCTGCGCTGCTGTTCTTTTCGTATGGTCATGCCTATGCCTACCTGGAGCGTTTATCCATTTTCGGCGCTCAAATTGGTCGTCATCGCTATCTGTTGCCGATCTGGCTGGGTTTGTTAGCTATAGGTATATGGTGGGTTGCGATCAAGTTGCGTGATGTGTCCTCGCTGACGATGGCGCTGAATGTTACCTCCGTGATAGCCATCGTTTTCCCCTTGGTACAAATTGGATCTTACGAAGTACGACTGATGGCGGCTCAATCGGAGATTGTTGCTCGGTCATCAAATCTATGTGAAACCAGTTTATCCGCCGGCGAATCACCTCCAGATGTGTATTATCTCATCCTGGATGCGTATACGCGGGAGGACGTTCTCCAAGAAGTCTATGGATTTGATAACAGCGAGTTTCTTGATACGATGCGCAGCATGGGCTTCTACCTCGCGCCCTTGAGCCAGAGCAACTATGGTTTCACTGGTCTATCCTTGGCTTCCTCGCTCAACTTGGATTACCTTGAAAACCTTGATGATCGCCTTGTCGAAGGAAACTCGCACGATCTGACGCCGCTTTGGCCGTTGCTGACCAAGAGCGTGGTACGCGAAAACTTGGAATGCTTGGGATATAAAGTTGTTACGTTCGACAGCGGCTATTACTGGAGTGGCTGGCCTGATGCCGATCTATATTTTAATTATGCAAGTACGATCGTAAACAAAATGGAAAACACTGGGGGCATCAATGCTTTCGAATCCTTGCTTATAAACAACTCTGCGGTCTTTGTTCTAACGGATGCCGCTGAGATTCTTCCCCATTTCATCCAAAATGACCTGGAGAATCCACGCCGAGAGCATTGGAGCCGCATACTTTATCTGCTTGACTGCCTTGAGCGCAAGGTGCCGATGATTGAAGGACCGAAATTTGTTTTTGCCCATGTGTTGATCCCTCATACGCCGTTTGTGTTTGGCCCCAATGGGGAATATAAGCCGCAATCCGGGGCTTTTACCCTAGACGGTAGTCAGCGGGAAATGACCTTTGAAGAAAGGACTGAAGGTTACACGGATCAAGTTCAATATGTGAACGATAGGATTGAAAAGGCTGTGAGGGCTATCCTGGAAGAATCGGATCGCCCGCCAGTGATCATCATCCAGGGGGATCATGGGCTTGATGGGCCTATTGCAAGCCAGATGGCGATTATCAATGCCTACTACCTTCCCGATGATGGGAAAGCCCTTCTTTACGAGACGATAACTCCTGTAAATTCATTTCGAATCGTGTTCGATCATTACTTCGGCGGCAATTACGGTGCGCTTGAGGATAGGAGCTTTTACTCCAGACATGCAAATCCTTTCAACTTCACGCAGGTGCCAACGCCGCAAGCGGGTGAATGAAATTCAGTTGTTCTTAAACAACAAATTGCTTTCCTTCACCCGGCAAGTCGATGACAGACATTGAGGTCATGCATGGGGG
>CAYLOP010000007.1:0-52668 GCA_964385305.1 uncultured Anaerolineaceae bacterium
CCCCGCGTGGGGGATTTCTGTATCCATTTCGCGCTGATAATCCGTTCTTGGGGTACTATGGAGAAGAAAGGACCGAGAATCACCCCCCATGGTGTGTTAGCGTTCCTTCAACGCTCCATAGCGTAGCTCATCCAACACCTCGGGGCAACCCAGAAGGGGAAATCGTATGATCCAAACAAAATCCCGTTTGCTCGAACAGGTACGCCTAGCCCTGCGCCGCAAGCACTATGCGCATCGGCCCAAACAGTGCAAACGCCGGGATCGCCGGCCGTCGCTCAGGTTCAGGGATCAAGGCCACGGCTCTTCGATCAGGTCCTCCAGAGCCTTTCGGGCTTCCTCATCCGGTGCCGTCTCTGCCAGCAAATCAAGCGCTTTTCTTGCCCTGGTCGGTCCAACAGGGTGGCTCTCTGAGCCGTAGGCGATCTCGTCCTTGGCCTTGTACACCGCGTATTTACAGTTGACAGCCCTTTCCCGCGCCCACGTCATCTTCGCCGTCTCCCGCCTGACGGCCTCATCCGGGTCTGCTGCCAGAAGATCGAATAACAATTGATCGTTGCCCCTTGCCTGGAATTTTGTCATCAACTGAAGTGTCTTGAGCCGCACTTCAGGTCTGGGGTGCTGCAGATAGCCGGTGGTCAAAGTGAAACGCCGTATTTCAACATCAGCCGAAGCCCAATACTCGCGGTTTTGGTCAGTAGGTTTTTGGATGATTGGGGCGTCGGAGAAAAGCTTTTCCAGGTCTGGATCCTCATCAATCAGCAGGGGGGCGCTGTCATAGTGACCATGCGGGGAAACCTCAATTTTCTTCTCCATCTCTTCTCCCTCCGGGTGTTATTTATCTGGCTTGATGACGCGTTGCAACTCACCTGCATGAGCATCGCAAAGAAACACAGCATCAAAACCGTAGCCTGTCCTGTCACGCGCCAGTCCCGACGTGTCTTCGAATTGCTTGGCGACTGCAGGAGGCTCTTTTGCGCCGCCAACAGGGTCTGCGACATAGTTGACGTACGCATTTAGCGCCGAGCGCTGGGTCTGATCGAGCGCTTGAAAATGCCGGTCATCCCCGATTACCGCGCGGAAGGCGTTGACACGGACGGCATATGTGGCTTTGGTGCTCGTGTTGCTTGCCTTGCAGACGATGCATTGCCAGTACTCCGGCAAGAGATAGCCATCGCTACCGTACTTATTTGCCAGTTTTTTGCCGAAGATCCCACGTAAGAAGCTCATTTCATTCCCTCCTTTTAGCCCATGAAGCCTATCGCCTTTCATGGACCACACGACTCGCCTCGAATGCATCGGCCAGGGATTGCTTCCATCGGCCAAAATCCGCCCGCTGACTTGGCCGATTGCATCAAGTTAGCCTCTGGATTACCCCATGCTCGTCCTGAAACGGATGAAAGCATCCGCCACCGGCATAGCGGGACAATGTCCCTCATCGGCCACATGCCGCAGGCATAGATTTCTCTCGATAATGAATAACAACATCTCCCAATACGAAAATACAGAACGCAGCGATCACACAGACTACCAGGGTGAATACCATCTCGGGGAGGCAGATTCTATCTCTTTATGTCTGCCTGCGCCAAGCGCGGAGAACATATGAATATCATGCATCAATGACGAATAGCATTATGGAAAGTTTGAACGCTGGAATACAGGCGCAAATACCCCCACGAGGCGCACATGGAACCAGTATCAATCTAAGTGTACGAATCCAACAGAAAGTCCCACCCCTCCCACAATGAAGCGGTTTAAGTATAGACATCGCATCGTGGCTATGCAATCCAGGGAGGGTGTAACCAACTCGGTCCACCAGCACCCCCCATGCGAGCGTCATGAGCCGGGCGTCCGGCATGACCGCTGCAACGACCAATTCCCCGCTACCACGACCCATCCCCCGCTACGCCACACTCCCCATACGCACGCGAACGCCATGCCTCAATGCCGATGGTTCCATGTGGATCACGGGCTCATCCAGTCTGCGGCCGTCCAGCTCAACCCATCGTACGCCATGCTCAACGCCATCGGTGTTCTCGACATGGATGTTGTAAATCGCCTCGCCGAAGCGATAGTGCACGCTGAACTTTTCCCACCCTGCGGGGATGACGGGGTCGATCGTCAGCCTCTCGCCATGTACCTTTACGCCGAGAACTTCTTCGATCCAGATGCGGTACATCCATCCAGCCGAGCCTGTGTACCACGTCCATCCGCCCACCCCTTCCCTTCCAAGAAGGTGGTAAACGTCCGCGGCGACGACATACGGTTCGACCTGGTAGCGCCAGACCTCATCGGGCTCACGCGCATGTTCGACGGGGTTAAGCAACCGCAACAAGTGGGCTGCGCGCTGGCCGTCTTTCATGCGCGCCAACGCCATCGCCAGCCAAAGGGCGCCGTGGGTGTACTGACCCCCGTTCTCACGCACACCAGGTGGGTAGCCCTTGATGTAGCCGGGGTTCTTGGCTGTCTTATCGAAGGGCGGTGAGAAGAGCAGAACCAGACGATCCTCTTCGAGCACGAGGTGCTTCCATGCCGATTCAATAGCGACCACAGCACGCTGTTTATCCGCCGCACCGCTGATCACTGCCCAGGATTGTGGCAGGGAATCGATGTTCGCCTCATCGCTCGCAGCCGAACCGAGCGGCGTCCCGTCATCGAAGGTAGCGCGCTGATACCATTCTCCGTCCCAGGCGTGTTCTTCGACCGTCGCGGCAAGCGCTGTAGCGCGCTGGCGGTACTTCTCGGCTTGTCCTCCCTCGCCAAGCAGATCGGCGAGTTCGGCGAAGCCGTTCATGACATCGACCAGGAACCATGCCAGCCACACGCTCTCGCCCTTCCCCTCGACACCCACCCGGTTCATGCTGTCATTCCAGTCGCCGATGCCGATGAGCGGTAGACCATGCGGACCAACAGTCAGGCCACGTTCGATGGCACGGCGGCAGTGCTCGTAGAGCGTCCCTTTCTCGGGGCTAATCTCGGGGACAAGATAAACCTCGAGCTGGTCATCTTCAAGCTCTGGAGCTTTGAGAAAAGGCACTTCCGCCTTCAGCAGCTCCACATCGCTCGTGTGACGAACGTATTGGATGACCACATAGGGCAGCCACAAGAGATCATCGGAGATGCGTGAGCGAATGCCTGCGCCACTTGGTGGATGCCACCAATGTTGGACATCGCCTTCCTCGAATTGCCTACTGGCAGCGAGCATGATGTGTTCACGAACCAGGGCAGAGTCGGTGTGCATCAGTGACATGACATCTTGCAGCTGGTCGCGGAACCCTACCGCACCCCCAGATTGGTAGAAGCCCGAACGCCCCCAGATGCGGCAACTCAGGGTCTGGTAGAGCAGCCAGCGGTTGAGCAAGAAGTTGATCGAAGGCTCGGGCGTATGAACCTGCACGCTTTCAAGGACACCATCCCACCAACCGCTTGTGCGATGCAACGTGTCCTCTACGATGAGCGGCTCGCGGTATTTCTGGATCAGGTGATGAACTTCCTCCAGCGTGCCGCCCTGACCGAGCAGTATGATCACTTCTCCTTGTTGGCCTGGGCGGAGTTCTAGCTCCACGCGCAGAGCGGCGCATGGATCGAAGCCGGCACCAATATGCCCCGCGAGTTTCACGCGCTGCATGGCATCGGGATTGGTGAGGCTTCTGTTCC
Source organism: uncultured Anaerolineaceae bacterium (assembly GCA_964385305.1). Taxonomy (GTDB): domain Bacteria; phylum Chloroflexota; class Anaerolineae; order Anaerolineales; family E44-bin32; genus CAYLOP01. Next base: position 3,655 of record CAYLOP010000007.1, read on the forward strand.
GTCCCAGGAAGGAAGCACGGTCTGCAGTGAAGTCTGCAGAGGAAGGGCTGATCGCGGCGAACGCGATCCGCTCGCCGTAGTCGGGGTGGTACCTGTTGGTTGCCAATATGGCCTGGGCTTCCTTGTCCCATCTCGTCACGGTATGCATTTGTGTGTCTTCATGATTGCTTCCCAACACCCACTCGCTGTAGCAAGTTACAGACAACCGGCGTGTGCGCGAAGAGCCGTTGCGAAGGCGCAGGCGTTGGATGCGTAAGGGCTCACCGCCTTGCTTGTCCATGGGCACGAACGTGATCAGCTCCTGCTCGATGGCGTGGCTGTTGTGTTCGCATACGGAGTAACCGGCTCCGTGACGGGTGCGGTAGGCGTCGCGCTCACGGACCGGCAGCGGGGTGGGTGTCCAGAATTTACCGCTCTCCTCGTCGCGAATGTAGATCGCCTCGGAGGGCGGATCGGAGACTGGGTCGTTGGACCATCCTGTCAGGCGGTTTTGCTGGCTGTTCCCATACCAAGTAAAGCCCGAGCCCGATTCACTCACCATGGCACCGAAGCTTGGGTTGGCAAATACGTTAACCCATGGAGCTGGAGTTTGATCACCCGGGCCTAAGTAGATCGCGTATTCACGGCCGTCCTCCGTAAAGCCGCCAAGACTGTTGAAGTAGGGTAGATTCATGAAGGGAAGCGGCGCGGAGGGTTCTTCAAATACTCGCTTTGGGGCCAGCTTCTCGGGGAGGTCGTCCTCATTGCGTGGGGTGCTCAGCTGTTGTGAGAGGGAACCCCGAGCGGCGACAAGCGCCACGCGTGAGGCGGCGAGTATGAGCGTTAGCTCGTCCTCAGGAATTTGGTCGACGGTGCGCAAGAAGACGCCACCAGGTTGGTCGACCTCTGTATACATGGAATGTGCTTCGATCATGCGTTCCAACTGTTCATGGAGCGGCTGCTCGTAGCCGCTTGCTTCCTCGTTCAAGATGACCAGATCTGATTTGAGGCCATGAAGACGCCAATATGTGTGTGCTTTGAGAATCTGCTGCACAAGTCCGAGATCGCCTGTGTTGTTGATCGTGACCGTGGCAATGGGGAGATCCCCGGAGATCCCGTGCGGCCAGAGGCTGGCCTGACCGAGGCGGTTTTTTTTCATCCGGTCAAATGTGGCACGCAGTTTGAGGTTGGGGTAAAGCATGTGCCGGACTAACTGCTGGAAGCGACGTGCGTCGTCGGGTTGAATGCGCAGAAGACGGAGTTGGAGCTGCGCATGCGCCCAAGAAAGCTCTAGAGCTCGATCGATGGCATTCGGATCACGGTATTTCTCCATGATCATAAGGGCGCCCTCGCGCGTATTTGATGCGCATAAGATGAGTGAGATGGACATGCGCTGACCAGGCTTCAATGTCACGGGCTGCCGCAGGCTGAAGATAGGATCGAGGACATAGCCTGCGCTGTTGGTAAGGTCCTGTTGAAGTGCGAGCGGGTCCGCCGTGGTTCTTCCGCGTCCAAGAAAGCGCCTGCGATCGGTCTCAAACTGCATTCCATCGGAGGTATCGCTGTCACAGATAAGGGAATGGGCCATAAAGATCGGTGGATCATCCTCATCGCGAGGGCGGCGATAGGCCAGCAGTGCACCCAGCCTCTCGACGGCCTCGGTTTGAATGAACAGCTTGTTGAAGGCAGGATGCTGCCGGTCGGCATTGTGGGGGGCGAGCGCGAGTTCGGTATAGCTGGTGACTTCCAGACGGCGTGTTCTCCGTGAGTGGTTGATGAGCGTGATGCGACGAATCTCCGCATCATCTTCTGGAGAGACGAAGACATCGGTCTCGGTTTCAATATTGCCATCCCTACGACGAAATTCTACTCGGTCGATTGGGAAGTTAACGATGTAATGACCGGCATCCACCCTGGTGGGGTGGTAGGTGTTTGACCAGGTGTGATTACTTTCGATGTCGTGGATGTAGCAAAATGTGCCCCAGTGATCGCGAGTCGTATCCGCTCGCCAGCGAGTTAGATCACGATCATCCCATCGGCTGTACCCTCCGCCGGCGTTCGTTACCATCAGGCTATAGCTTCCGTTGCCGAGCAATTGCGTGCGGGGCATACGGGTGTGTGGCGTATCGAATGTGCTGACGGAGGGCGCGATCTCCTGCGCGACGACGCGCGAGATGGGCAGTTCGCGGGACGAGATGTGGAAGAGCGGTGGGGCGACAGGGATACGTTCGTAGAGTAGCGGTTCGGCGGCTTGAACGCGCGCATCACTGTGGAAGCGGCGCTGCATGGCGAGTCCAAAAAGGAGATTGTCCATCGCCAGGAAGCCCATCGCCTGGTGGTGGGCCATGAAGGCGCGGATGATCACGCCACGCATGCCCTCTCGTTCGCGCTGTCGTCTGAAGTCAATGGCTTCATAAAAGCCATGCGTGCTTTCCATCCCCAAATGGGCCAAGCGGTTCAAGTTCTTTATGGACTCGCCCGGATCGATGATTAAGCTCAGCATGGTGGCATAGGGGGCGATCACCAGGTCTTCTTCTAGGCCGCGTTTCAAGCCTAATCCCGGCACGCCGAAGGCGCCGTATTGGTAGGTTTTATTGAGGTCCAGGTCGCCGTAGGCTGATTCGGAGATCCCCCACGGTACTCTGTGGCGCAGGCCATATTCGATCTGCAATGCGACGGCTTCTTGGGTAGCTTTGTCCAACAGGGAGTTCTCAAAAGGACGCTGAAAGAGTGTCGGCATCAGATATTCGAACATCGTCCCGGTCCAACTCAGCAACACACTGCGTCTGCCGACAGCACTGAAAGGCCGGTGTAGCGAGAGCCAATGTTCGTTGGGAACTTCACCCTTCGCGATGGCGACGAAGCTGCCCAAGCGCGCCTCACTGGCGAGGAGATCATAGAAGGAATTGTCAAGCTGCTGGTGGCTGACATTGTAGCCAATGCTGAAGAGGCGGCGTTCGCTGTCGTATAGAAAACGCATATTCATGCCGTCGGAAAGGGCGCGAATCTCACGGATGATATCGTCGTACTTGGCGAGCATCTCTCCTGCAAACCACTTAGCTGTATCAAAGCTCTGAATAAAGTGGTCCAGGGTTTGGGCGAGAGAGTCGTGGGCTTCTAGTTCGTTTCGGGCTGCCGAAAGCTTTGCGTATGCAGCAACTTCACCATGTGCGAGCGCTATCAGGGATGGCGCTGTTGCGAACGACCGGCGAGTGGCGATGCGTACATCCCGTCCGAAAGGCCTCAGGTCCTCTTCGTCCACCTTGGCCAAGACCTCAATCCAGGGGAGATAGCGGTCCAGGATGTTGAGCCACGCGGTTGCCTGTGATTGTAGTTTATTTGCCCAGTATAGCGCTTCACCGTATTGCTCCCCCTCCTGGTGAAACTCGTGTACGAGAGATTCTGCTGCTTCCGCAACCTGACGGATTCGATCCAAGAGATCGTTGGGGCGCGAGGTCGGATCCTGGCTGAGCTTGGCGATCCCTTCTATAGCTGGTGATCGCCTTCGGGTTTGTGGCGCTTCTTCCAGGACGCCCCGCAGCACGTCGAGCGTGTCTTGCAAGCCGTTCAACGCATGCGGGCCTATCAAGGGTGTGTTCACCAACTCGCGCAATCCCGCTTCGAGTGTCCACAGGGATGCGAGCAAATTCCCGCTATCTACTGTGGAGACGTAGCGCGGCTCAAGGGGCAGGAGGCTCTGAATGTCGTACCAATTCAGCAAATGACCCTTAAAGCGCTCTAATTTATCGAGCGTGGCGCATGTCTGATGGATGCGGGTTAGAACCTGGTCGCCGGTAAGATAGCCAAAGTCATGCGCAGCCACCGCGCTGAGCATCCACAAGCCAATATTTGTGGGGCTCGTTCGCATGGCTAATTGGTTCTGGTGAGAAACCTGGTAGTTATCCGGTGGTAGCCAATGGGTTTCCGCGCCCACGAAGTCGTCGAAGTAACGCCAGGTCTTACGAGCCAGCCGCTTAACCCTTTGGTGCTGTTCCGTAGAGAGTTGCTCTTGTTGGGGGTGAGTGCGCGTCGGAACGCTGAGCCACCATGCGACCAGAGGGCTGATTAACCAAAGCGCAAGGAAGGGCAACGCGGCGTACAGGCTTTTCGTTTGGAGCCACCAGAGGGACAATCCGAGTCCAACAGAGAGCACACTGATGAATCCCAACTGGACGAGCATCGTCGTGCCTTGCCTGACCGATTTCGACTCTGCCGTGCGCGCGGTGGTCCATTGCAGCAAGCCTCGATGCGTGATCAGGCGGCGGTACCACACACGGGTGATTGCATCCAATGCGAGGCTTGCTCGATGTGGTAAAAGAGCGGTCTCTGCGAGCGAGCGAAGGAGGTTGCGACCGACGTCTTTGAATGAGAGGCTGCCCAAATCGGCCCGGCTGGTTGCCCACGTAAGCGGTTGGGTCAGTGCATGGAAGAGAACTTGTAAACCGCTTAATACGCTGGCGATCGCACCCATTGTCGGGGAGAGCAGCCATGAGACCAAAAGAAACATGATGAGCGCAGCAGGCACGAGGCTACGCCGGAGATTATCGAAAATCTTCCAGCGGTTCATGATGCTCAAGGGATTAGCTACACGTTGCCAGTTGGCGAGCGGAACACGAGGCAGCAGCCAGTCGGTGATCTGCCAGTCCCCGCGCGTCCAGCGATGCTGTCTATTGCAGTATGAGATATAGTCCGCTGGAAATTGGTCGAATAACTCGATGTCGCTTGCAAGTCCCACACGAGCGTGTACGCCTTCGATCAGATCATGGCTGAGGAGGGTCTGTTCAGGGAAACGTCCTGCAAGCGAACGATAGAATGCTCGCGTGTCATAGATCCCCTTGCCGTGGTAGGAGCCCTCGCCGGTCAGATCCTGGTAGACGTCTGAAATGGCCGTTGTATAGGGATCGGACCCGACAGGGTCGGTGAACAGCCTGCTGAAAGGTGTAGCTGTGGCGCTTGGGAGAGCTGTGCTCACGCGCGGTTGGATGATGGTGTAACCACCAACGGGCAGCTTGCCGTCGGGTTCGAAGCGTGGCTGGTTGAGCGGGTGGGCGATGGTCTCGATCATATGACAGGCCGTATCGCGTGTGAGTTGGGTGTCGCTATCCAGTGTGATGACGTAGCGAATGCCCGCGAGTGCCTCTTGGTCGCCAGTGGATACGATCTCATGCCCGCTGTGCGGTGGCATGGCGCTCAGAAGCCGGTTGAGTTCCTCCAATTTGCCGCGTTTGCGCTCCCAACCGATGAATTTCCTCTCAGATTCGCACCATTCTCGAGGGCGCGAAAAGAGATAGAAGCGATTGTCGCCATACCAGTTATTGAGACCTTCGATGCCTTGCTTGGCGCTCGAGATTAGTGCAGCATCGCTATCCGTTTCTTGCTTATCGGCATCCAGAAGGTCGGCAAACAACCCGTAGAGGAGGTTGGCTTGCGGATTGGCCAGGAAGCGGATTTCCAGCTTCTCGAGCTCTTCAATGATTGTCTGCTGATCCGTGAGCATCATTGGGACAATCACAAGGGTGCGGTACGCATCGGGAATTCCGCTTTTCTGAAAGGACAGTTTCGGCAACGTTCGAGGTGGCAGAAAGCGCGTGAGGATGTAGTTCACGGCTTGAACTACCAGCTCAGATGCTGGTAGTATGGCAAGAAGTCCCACGATGAAGACAAGCCAAGATAGACCTACCGTCCAGATGCCCAAACCTAAAGGAATAGCCGCAAGCACCGCACTGGCTCCGCCGATCATGGAGAGATAGACAAGCGAATGATGGCGATAAACCCAGCCCAGTGTGCGAGTTTTGAAGGATTCTCGACCGTCGAGTTGCTGGACGAAACGCCGTCGGCCTTCGTCGATTAGGTAGTACCCGATGTGACGGTAGACGAGGTCTTCCAGGCGATCACCGGAATGACCAGAAGCATTCCAAACAGCGGCCTCTGCAACATCAACTTCAGAAATCCCAGCGCTATGCGCGATCTCCTCGACCGCTTTCCGGTAGCGATCGCGGGTTTCAAAATCCATCCCATTATAAACACCGGCCGGATCTTTGCTCAGTATCTTTTCAACCTGGCTGTGGCGCTCGAAGCTCTCGCGCCAGTCGAGAAGGGAGAGTTGACGCAGGCTGGTGATTGCGTTTCCGATCGAGATCTGAATGGCAGCCTGACGCCGTTGTTCTTGAAGGTTGATCTCACTGAGCTCGGAACGCAGCTCACGTATCAGCCAGCTCTGCACAGGGAGCAGAGCAGCTTGCTCGTCGTATAGGTAGCCGATGAGTTGAAAGGCGAAATAAGGGCTTGGATCGGGGTTTTCGCGAGCAAGTTCGGCAAGGACGTCAAAAAGTCTGGATGGTTCGCGACGGGCGGTTACAAGCAGACGGTTTGACCAAAAGGCCGCCAATTCTCGTTCCTGAAAGCGATGACTAACCTCGAGAGCCAGCCGATGGAGAATGTCGATGATTGCAATTCGCAGCATCAGTGGCATGGCCCATAACTCGGCTATGCTCAACGTTGATATGGTTTGATAAGCGTCCAGGTAGCTGCCGATATTCTCTGGGTCTATATAGTTGTCGCTGTGAAGGATCAACTCCTCGGCAATGTTATAGATGCGAGGCTTACCTAGATGTGGCTCTTTAGCGATGGTTGGGAGCTCGCGGTAGAAGCGTTTCGAAAGATTCAGACGCACATCACGGATGTGACCCTGGACGATGTAGTTGTTATCTAAAAGCCATTCTGCGGAGGGGGAAAGGCCGAGTTCAAGATTTCTAGATTCGGATAGATCTTTGGCGATTCGATCAATCACTTCACCGGCATGTTCGAGCCTTCGAAGGAGAGGCTCATCCCGGTTAGTGTTGATCTCGATCTGATGATCCTTGGCAAGGTGCTTCGCATGCCGCTGGAGTTGGGGGAGGGTAAGCGGGACGATGTGAAGAGGCTCGTCGTCGAATGTGTCTTCATGTCTTGGATATAGGATGAAAATCGAAGGTTGTATCTCGCCGATCTCACGCAACTTGGGGATGGCGCGGGCAAGTGATGCCGGTGCGGCAAGGACTATGACGGCAGCTTCACCGGTTACGAGCCAGCGGGCTTGACTGGCTAGAAGTTCTGCATCGATGCCAGGTGCGGCGAGTTGGATGAGAAGATAACCTGCAAGCGCGCCCACCAAAACGCCCCCCAAGAGGATAAGCGCGCCGACCAAAACACTAGGGAAACCGGCGAGCGTGAGCGTCAACCAGCCAAGCAGAATACCAAGAATTAGCCCTCCGATCACACCTCGCCAACTCCATCCCTGGCGTGTGAAGGATTCTATGTGCGCTTTTCCTGTAGTAGACCGGTATAAGAGGGCAGTGTGTCGGAACCCTTTGGCGCGAAGTTGTCGAAGCGCCTCTCTGGCATCTTCGAGGGTTAGGTAATAGCTTATGAGGTGAATTCGCTTGGTCATTCAACCAGCCTTAAATCATCAGGATACATGCTGCCTTCAAAGCTCAACCGTGCTCAATTGCTAAAATCATTGTTCGCAGCCACGACGCCAAATGCGACCATCACGCTTTAAGAAAAGATCAGCTTCCTCTGGACCCCAACTCCCAGGTTTGTAGGATACCAAGGGTGAGGCCTGAGGGAAATGCTCCCAGGCCAGCAAAATGGGATCGATCAATCGCCAGGCCGCTTCGATCTCGTCGCTGCGTGTGAAGAGCGAAGCGTCACCATTTAACGCGTCCACCAGCAGACGCTCGTAGGCATCTGGAAGCGCTTCCGCTCCAAAGGATGTCCTGTAGTGGAACTCCATATCGACAGAACGGGTCTCACGTTGTGAGTCGGGCACCTTGGTCTCGAAACGTAGGTGGATCCCCTCGTCGGGTTGAATACAAAGGGATAAGAAATTCGGTGTAAGCTGATAGCCTGCAGGGAGCAGGAACATCACATGCGGTGGAGGCTTAAACTCGATGATAATTTCGCTGGTCTTCTCCACAAGCGCTTTTCCGGATCTCAAATAAAACGGGACACCCTGCCAGCGCCAATTGTCGACAAATAGCTTGAGTGCGCCGTATGTGGGGGTTTGGGAATCTACCGCGATGCCATCCGCCTCACAGTATCCCTCATACTGAGCACGGATGGTCTCTTCCGGATGGCTGCAGCGTATCGCCTGCAGGACTTTCACTTTCTCGTTGCGGACAGCGTCCGCGTCAAATGTCGCGGCAGGTTCCATCGCCACCAATGTGAGTAGTTGCAGCAGGTGATTCTGGAACATGTCGCGTAAGATGCCCGCGGAGTCGTAGTAGCCGGCGCGGTGTTCGACGCCGACCGTTTCTGCGACCGTGATTTGAACGTGGTCGATATGATTACGATTCCAGAGCGGCTCAAAAATACTGTTCAGAAAGCGGAAGTATAGGATGTTTTGCGCAGTCTCTTTGCCCAGATAATGGTCAATGCGATAGACTTGGCTTTCGTTGAAGACAGTGTGAATAACTTTGTTCAGATCTGCGGCTGAGTTCAGATCGTGCCCAAAAGGCTTCTCTACGACGATGCGCCGCCAGACGCCAGTCTCTCTGGCCATATCCAGCTTGCCGAGATTTTCCACAATTACAGGGAAGATCGCCGGCGCGGTGGCAAGATAGTACAGCCGGTTGGCAGGCTCAGCTTCTATCTCTTCGAGATAGACCGCCAGTTTCTTCGCATCCTCAAGCTTTTGGACATCGCCGCTCATGTACCAGAGCTTGTTTGAGAACTGGCGCCAGCGATCTTCGTCAATTTCCAGCCCGGCGAGTTCTACGATGCCTTCCCGCATGCGTTGGCGAAATGCATCGTGTGTAAAGGGACTTCTTGAAGATCCCACAATGTTCATCTGGGGAAGTCGTCCCTTCACAGACTGATGATAGAGCGCGGGCACCAGCTTGCGCCGCGTCAGATCGCCAGAGGCGCCAAAGATCACAACGGTTGTGGGGTATTTATTCTTGTTCATGCAGGCGTCCTTCAAGTGTTGCCGACCGATCGGGGAGACTTCTGCATGCGTGTGGCACGCGTTTGTCCTGACCAGTCTGATTAGCTATTTATCTCAGTCTCTCTTAACAGCGTGACCGCCAAATTGGTTGCGTAAGGCAGCCAGCATTTTTGCGGCGTAGCTCTCGTCCTGCCGGCTGACAAAGCGCATGAGCAGGGAGAGTGTGATCACCGGAGCAGGGACATCCAGGTCGATGGCGTCGGCAACTGTCCAGCGCCCTTCCCCGCTGTCCGCCACCCAGCCCTTGATGTCCTCCAGGTTCTGGTCCTCGGCCAATGCATTTGCGGTGAGATCCAGCAGCCATGAGCGGATCACGCTACCGTATCGCCATATTTCAGCGACCTGGTGCAGATCGAGGTCGAATTCTTCCCTTGCTTTCATGATCTCGAAGCCCTCGGCGTAGGCCTGCATCAAGCCATATTCAATACCGTTGTGGACCATCTTCACGAAATGGCCGGCTCCGCTGGACCCGACGTGTCCCCAACCTTGCTCGTGTCCAGGAGCGAGGGTCTTAAAGATGGGCGTCAGTCGTTCGACAGCTTCGACGTCTCCACCGATCATCATGCTGTAACCCTCGGTCAGGCCCCATACACCGCCGCTTGTGCCCACATCGACGAGGAAGATGCCTCTCTCCTGGAACGATGCGGCGCGCCGCATCGTGTCTTTGTAATTGCTGTTTCCACCATCGATGAGGGTGTCTCCCTTGGATAGATATTCCGACATGGTATTCAGGGTCGACTCGGTGGGATCACCGGCAGGCACCATGGCCCAGACCGCGCGCGGCGGATTGAGTTTATTCGCCAGTTCCTCCAAGGAGTAAGCACCAACTGCGCCTTCTCCGACCATGCCCTGCACTTTCGAGGGATTACGGTTGTAGACGAAAACACGGTGGCCATCTTTGAGCAGGCGCCTGGACATGTTGGCGCCCATTTTACCCAATCCGATTATTCCCAATTCCATTCGATTCCTCCATCATCCACGCCTGGCCTTTTTATTCACCGCCCTACGTCTCAGTGCTCAGCCTGCTCGGTGATCATCTGGCGCACCACACCCGCTACGAGTTGGGCAACGTTAACGATCCATTGCGGGTCTGGCATGCTGAGTGCATGCACGGCCTCTCGAGTGAAAGGCGTAGTGACTGCGATGCACCACATCTTGGCTGCCAGGGCCGCCTGCACGCCGGAAGGCGAATCCTCGAGCACCAGGCAGGTTGTGCGACCATTGGTTGGCACGGATAACCTCAGGATCGGCTAGCATGCCTTCGTAATGTTTCAACCGAATCCGTACAAACGCTTGCCAGGGAGCGCTGACGCCGAATTCATCTTTGCGCGCCCAGGTCGCTTCTTCAAGATTGAACATCGCTACGAGTCGCTGTGCAACATCACGCCGGGGGAGGCGCACGACGGCCTTGAAAGCTTCTACCACCTGTTCTTCACGCAGATCTTGCGGACGAAGCTCCACCGCAACGCGCGCATACGAGGTCGCTTTGAGTTTTTCCGTTTGCACCAACGTTCCATCCAGATCAAAGATCATCGCGCGGATCATGCAAAACTCTCACACCGGTTCACGCTTGCTGGATAGCAAGCGTCTCAAGACCGCTTTTCACATCATCGAGGTGGAAGCGTATGAGTTGCCTGCCACCATCGAGCAGCGCTTGCCGGTCCCCCAGGGCCTGTGCGTCGCGAAGCACGCTAAAAGAAATGGTGGTCTCCGGCGCCCCCGCCTTATCTGGGATGGGAACATCGCAAGGATCGTCGGATGTGATTTGAATAAAGAGACCTCGGCCGGCGTCGCCTTTGTGTAGTTGACCTGTTGAATGAAGGAATCGTGGGCCGTATCCCACCGTCGTCGCAAGTCTGGTATGGTCGCGCAAACGCAAGCGTAAGGTCTGGAGCGCCTCACTCACTTCAGATGTTGGTTGCAGATAGGCGTGAACCGCCACATAGGCGCCCTCCGTGGCCTGGGCTAGAAACCCTGCGAGCGCATCCCTTAGGGTCTGCGCTTTGCTGACAACCCCCTTCCCATTCGCGAGGGGTGAGTCATAATAAACCTCTACGCCATCTTGAGATAGGAGGGGTTCTTCGGAGGGAAGCGCACCTTTCTTAGAGTATTCGGCGATCATTTTGCGGGCCAGGATCTTCGCCGCCTCGACGTTGGGTTGGTCGAAGGGGTTGATCCCCAGGCGAAACCCGGCCACAGCAGTTGCGATTTCCCACAGCATGAACTGTCTTCCAAGGTCGTAGAGGTCAGGCAGGTGAATTCGAATCACTGGGTGGCCAGCCTGTTCGAGAGCTAGTAGCTTTACATTATGCGGCGCTTCATCTTCTATCCGCATGCTCACGAATAGACGATCCTCAGCGTAGTTTTCGGGATGTCCAAGCCTTTCACCAACGACCGGTAGAATCCCGCGCCCCTCTTTGCCGGTGCTCTCGGCGATGAGTTGTTCGACCCAATCGCCAAAGCTTGCCACCCGCTGAGGCAGAACGAAGGTGAGCTTGTCGCGTCCAGCCTTGGCCAATTCGCCGATCGCCACGCCGAGCCGTGAACCGGGATTGTCCTCGGCTGCAACGCAGGATTCGCAGCCGCATTTCGCAACCAGGGCGCGATCCAGCAGTTGAGCGACATCCATCCCAATCAGAGCTGCTGGAACCAGGCCAAAGTAGGAGAGCGCAGAATAGCGTCCGCCGATGTTCGGATCGTTGAGGAATGTAGCCCGGAAGCCATAGCACTCAGCGATTTCAACCAACGCGCTGCCAGGGTCGGTGATGGCGACGAAGTGCTCACCGGCGTGCTCCTCCCCTAGCTTCTCGACAACAAGGTTGTACATTGTTTTAAAGAAAGACAGCGTCTCCACGGTGCCGCCCGATTTGGTGGCGACGATAAACAGCGTGCGCGCCAGGTCGAGCTTCTCGATTTGTGCGAGTACTGCGCAGGGAGCCGTGCTGTCGAGCACAGTGAGTTCGAGGAAGCCATCACGGACTCCGAAGGTTTTTCGGAACATCTCGGGAGCCAGGCTGGATCCGCCCATGCCAAGCAGTAGGGCACACTTGTAGTCTGCACCGCGCACTTCGTCGGTGAATGCATCCAGCCGATCGAGATTGTCCAGCATAACCTCGGCGCTGTTCAGCCAGCCAAGCCGGTTGACGATCTCATCTGGATCCGGCTTCCATACCGTGTGATCGTGGCGCCACATGCGTGAGATAATCTTGTTCTGCTTTATTTCCAACAGGCCTTGGTCTACAAGGTTTTGGTAGCCTCCCAGTTGGAACGTTAGGTGTTCCCATCCTGCAAGGAGCCTCTCGCGTTTCTCGGAGATACTGGAGAGGAGCGTTTCAAAGGATTGGGCGAACGCCGCCACGCCATCCTGTTGCAATTTCTCGGTAATGGAATCCAGATCGATGTTCAGTTCTCTAAGAGCGTTAAGTTGAGCCCGGGCTTCATCGAGACCCTCGTCGAGTGTGCGCACAACTGTGCCGTGATCGCGGAAGGCCTGGAGGGTTGTGGGAGGGACGGTGTTTACGGTTTGTGGTCCTATGAGTGCGTCAACATATAGCGTGTCAGGATAAAGCGGGTTCTTGGTGCTTGTGCTTGCCCATAATGGTCGTTGTACCTGAGCGCCTAAGCGTAACAGACGCGTCCACCGTTCTCCGCTGAAGATCTTCTTGAAGTGATCATAAGCTGTTTTGGCGTTTGCGATCGCGATCTTCCCTTGAAGGTCCTGCTCCCCGATCTTATCCAGGGAGCGATCGACAGCGCTGTCCAAACGGCTGACGAAGAAGGAAGAGACGGAGGCAATTCGGCTCAGATCTTTGTGAGTCTCAACGCGTTTTTCCAGGCCTCGGATGTAGGCTTCCGCCACAGTTTCGTAGTTCTTCAAAGAGAAGATCAACGTAACGTTGACATTTATCCCCTCGCTGATCAGTGTTTCAATGGCTGGGATACCAGCCTCTGTCGCAGGCACTTTGATCATCACATTGGGGCGGTCAAGCGCCATGAACAGACGGCGGGCTTCGGCGATCGTACCTTCCGTATCGTGTGCGAGCGCCGGGCTGACCTCGATGCTGACGTAGCCATCGAGTGCGGCCGTGCGCTCGTAAACTGGGTAGAGCAGATCAGCGGCGCGCTGGATGTCCTCGAAGACGAGATTCTCGTAGATCTCCTCGACAGACTTGCCAGCTTCTACCAACTCGCGCAGCGCTCGATCATAATCTGTGCTGCCGACGATAGCTTTTTCGAAGATGGATGGGTTCGACGTGATCCCGGTCACACCAGCGTCAATTAATTGCCCTAATTCACCCGAATCAATCAATGCGCGTCGTATGTTGTCGTACCATATGGATTGGCCCAAGTCGGTGAGGGCGTTCATTTTTGTCACCATACCGCTCCTTAAAATAGATACCATTCCTGCGACACGAGGGATTCTAAGGAATGTCCTAGCCTCCAACCTGTTCTGTCCCCTCATTCTTTGCAGGATACCTGCGCTTCCTACCCTGTACCAAAGACTGGAATCGTAGCGCCGTGGATCGCACGTGCAGCATCCGAGAGTAAAAACGAGATCACGCTTGCGATGTCCTCTGGCTTCACCCAGCGCTCGTGTTTCGCGTTGGGAAACAACTCCCGGTTGCGGGACGAGTCGATCGTCCCTGGCACGATGCAATTGACATTGATGCCCTGGTGTTTAAGCTCCGCAGCAAGGCTTTCCGTCAGGCGGATCACGGCGCTTTTCGAAGCCGCATAGGCACCTGCGTTGGCGACGCCTCTCAAGCCCGGCCTTGCGCCTATCGTGACAATCCTGCCACTGCCCTGCTCTAGCATCGTTGGGATGACAGCCCGCGTAAGAATGAAGGCGCTTCGAGCATTGAGTTTATGCATGGCGTCCCAAGAGTCCATAGAGGTCTCATGGACGGGGCTCCCAGCTTGATATCCTCCCACGGTATGAACTAATCCATCAATTCGCCCATAGCGTTCCAATATCTTCTCCATGGCTTTTTTGACGGACTCGGCATCGGTCACATCGATGGCATCGAGGAGCAGATGGTGGGGGAGGTTGCTCAACCCTCTAAACACTTCACTCAAGCGGCCAGAACGCCTATCAAGAAGAGCGAGATAGGGGCCAGCGGCATCCAGTGCAAACGACGTGGCACGGCCAAGGTTTCCGGCTGCACCTGTCAGGACGATAACCTTTTCTGATAAGGAAGTCATAGATGCTGGTTTCTCTCTCAGGCATTAACAGGAATGTTTGTTGTGTTTCAATGTGGGGGTTGGTGCAATGTGTGTGAGTTCACGCGCCTTACGGCCCAAGGTTGCCCCGCTATATAGATGAATTATACACATGAAAGTATGAACTGAGAGAATTTCATGTCCTGCAGGTTCGAAAATTGGTATCGTGTCCATCTGTGGGCTTCTTAGAAGATCCCAATCAAGCTGTCGATGCTCCAGGTGGAACCGGCCGCTAAAACAACGAGCAGAATCTCGGCGGCAATCATGATCAGATTTTTTCCCCTGCTCGCATTGATAGAACGCTCAGTGGCACCCCGATTTAAGCAAACCTGGTCTTACCTAGCACGATTCTATGTGAAATACCTAACCGAAGATCCTTTTCCGTAAACTTGCTGTATGCACCGCAGGTGTTTTTTTTATTGGTTGTGCAAACGGGGCGGTTCTGCACCGCCGAAGATTGGATTGATGTGACGATATACATGGATGACGCACAAATGATTGCTTACCCATGGAGGGGAGGAGTGCGCTTCGAACCACCCCAGAAGTACGCTAAAGGCAATAAATTCTCACAATCCCAAGAGGGGAAGGCTCAAATTGGATGTAACATTTCGTCGGTGCATATCATCTAAGCAAGTGAGAATATTGAAAAAAGTTGGAGTGTAGATGATGATTGATCAACCTTTACATGTTAGGGATGATGAGTTTGAGGACAAAGTGATGAAATCCGGCTTGCCCGTGGTTGTGGATTTCTGGGCACCTTGGTGTGGACCTTGTCTGATGGTGGCTCCGATCCTGGATAAGATTGCGGAGGAGTATGCTGGGCGTTTGATTGTCGCCAAGGTCAATACGGACGAAAACTCGGAATGGGCCGGGAAATTTGGTGTGATGGGAATCCCGACGATGCTCTTCATCCAGGATGGCCAACTTGTGCACCAACAGGTAGGTGCTGTTCCGGAACCCAACTTGCGACAACTCATCGATATGGTCTTCATAGCAGAGGCGGAAGCAATTAAACAGTAGATCTTCTGGCAAGGTTGGGGCAACCCGTCATCCTTTGATCATGAAAGCTGTGGACACATTGCTTATTTCTTGGCTGCCTGCACCTGTCTTTTATTTCGGAAGATGACAGTCGAACAGGTGCCGTTATGATAAAATATCATTACGCTTTGGACAATTTTCAAATCATTGAAGGACCTGTTGCCTCATGGATACGAAACGCCTTGCTGAAGAACAGGGTCTGGGCATAACAAGCGAACAAGTGGTGGTTTCCCCGAGAATATTATTCCCAATGGCTTTCTCGCATGGAGAAAACAAGGATGCCGTCTGATAGGTTGGGTCGATCATTGCGAGACCTTAGGGTATCGGTTACAGACCGCTGTAATTTCCGATGTCGGTATTGTATGCCGAAGGAGGTTTTCGATCCGGATTACCCGTACTTGAAGCAAGAAGAGCTGCTTACTTTCGAAGAGATCACTCGATTGGCGCGCATTTTTGTTGATCTTGGGATCCAAAAAATCCGCCTCACAGGAGGTGAGCCGCTATTACGGCGGGAGATTGAGCGATTGGTCGAGATGCTTGCCCGTTTCCCAGCAGTTGACATCACGATGACAACCAACGGATCGCTGCTTTCCCAGCGTGCACAGACGCTAAAGGATGCGGGCCTTTACCGGGTATCGGTGAGTTTAGACTCACTAGATGATCGTGTTTTTATGGCGATGAACGATGTGAATTTCCCAGTGGGCCGCGTCCTGGAAGGCATCGATGCGGCTACCGCGGCCGGCCTTACGCCCATCAAAATCAACATGGTCGTGAAACGAGGCGTGAACGAGGATTCCATCTTGCCGATGGCGCGCGCTTTCCATGGTTCTGGACATATCCTGCGATTCATTGAATTCATGGATGTCGGCATGACGAACGACTGGCGCCTATATGATGTTGTGCCAGCCACAGAGATCATAGCGAAAGTCCATGCTGAGATGCCGCTCGAGCCCCTTGAGGCGAATTATCGTGGGGAAGTCGCCAGGCGCTACCGCTACCGGGATGGAGGCGGCGAGATCGGGATCATCGCATCCGTGACACAAGCTTTTTGCGGGGATTGCACGCGAGCCCGCATCTCCGCGGATGGGAGACTATATACTTGCCTCTTTGCCTCTGAGGGTCACGACATCCGTGCACCGCTGCGAGGTGACGCTTCAGATCAAGAACTGCGGCGAATTGTAGAATCCATATGGGCGGAGCGAAGCGATCGATATTCTGAGATCCGATCATTGATGACCAGCGATCTTCCAAAGGTTGAGATGTCTTACATCGGTGGTTAGGGAACCAATCAGGATGGGGTTCATGGGCGCACATGTTTTGGTGCCCAACTTATCTTTGATGCCCCTTCCGATTCCACAAGTACGGTTTACCTTAGGTGGTTATGTCACTTCAAGCAATTTTTTTTGATCTAGATGGTACGCTTCGGCACAACGATCCCCCAGCGATCCCGTTCTTTCATCGCCTGGCCGCCGAATTAGGCGTGGAAACAGATTTGCAAACGCGCCTCCAAGCCGAGCGGTGGACGCATACCTACTGGGCGGAATCAGATGATTTAAGAGCTGATCTTGAAGCGTATGGGCCCTGGGAGAACAACGGCGCTTTTTGGGCCAACCACGCACGGCGCCATCTCCAAGCCTTGAACGTGCCAGAGGATGTGGCCACAGCGTTGGCATCAGTGATCACCAGGAAGATGCTTGACATCTATCAACCGGTGGACCATATCCCGGATGATGTCATCCCCACACTCACGCGGCTACGAAGCGCTGGATACAAACTGGCCATTGTCTCCAACCGCAACAAACCATTCACAGAATTGTTGGTCAAGCTTGGGCTGCAAGATGCGGTGGACTTCTCGCTCGCCAGTGGCGAAATTGGTTCATGGAAACCCGATTCCAAGGTATTCCTGCACGCCGCATCCATGGCGGATGTGGAGCCGCATCAAGTAGCCTATGTGGGTGATAATTACTTTGCCGATGCCCGCGGCGCGCGTGGCGCAGGGATGCTTCCAGTCCTGCTTGACCCTAATGATTTATTCCCAGATGCAGGCTGTCTTCGGATCAAGGCAATTGGGGATCTCCCAGGTGCGTTGATGAATATGGATAAAGAGTGATGCATTTATCGATGGGTTACGCATGGACTCGCTCCGGTGAACGTGGCGCTAGCTATTTATTAAGTTGAGCGGTGAAACGCCGTTTGCAAAGCGTATGAAGATCATACATTGACTCGGTATGGCAGGGCATCTATACTAGAAATTGGAGGGTTAGCCGCCATGAGCGGAGTGGCACGACATTGCGGGAAAGATCTCCCGGAGGCACCGGCGTAAAACGTTGCGTGCCTTTTTGTTTCTATCAAACCGTCCAGGAGGCGCTATGGATTATGGGATGATTGGAAAGATTGAGAAAGCGAAGAGATATGCGGAAGAGCGCGAGCGCATAACGATTGAGCACTTCCGAGCGACATTTGATGGTGAAAATAATCCCCACACGGTTGAATTTGTAGATGGTCAATGGCACTGTGATTGCAATTTCTTCCTATCCAGGGGAGTATGCAGCCACACTATGGCATTGGAACGCATTCTAGAGGGTATGCTTCGCACGCCGCTTGAAGTTGCTTGAAGCGGTTTATAATACCTGGCCGGGCGCAGTGTGGTTTCGCGCGCCCGGTTTGCTTTTTTATTGAACATGGTAAAATCCAGGGGCGGCGGGGTCAGGTATGCCCCGCCTCTTGTGTGGAGGCATCTTGAAGCGCTGGCAGTTATGGCTTGGCGTCTTAATCAGTGCACTCTTCCTCTGGCTCGCTCTGCGAGGGCTCGAACTTAAGGATGTGTGGTTGGCGCTGCAAAGCGCCAAGTATGGGTGGCTAATCCCAGGAATTGCGATTTATTTCTTGGGTGTGTGGGCCCGTGCATGGCGCTGGCACTACTTGTTGCGCCCTTTGAAGGCCATTTCAACGAAGACCATGTTCCCGATCGTCGCAATAGGATATATGGGCAACAACATTTACCCAGCGCGCGCGGGGGAACTCTTAAGAGCCTATGTGCTGAGGCGGCGGGAAGATGTGTCGGTCTCGGCCTCCCTCGCGACGATCATCGTTGAGCGTGCCTTTGATGGCGTGGTGATGCTGGCGTTTGTTTTTCTCAATCTTCCGGAATTGGCCCGGCTTACAACTGATTCGGGTTTTGTTGGGGATATTCGTACATTATCGATCTGGGGAGCCGGTGTGTTCTTCGTTGCTGTGCTCGCCTTCCTTCTCATGGCTGCGATGCCCAAACATGCCTCAAGGCTGCTGGGCTGGTTTATCGACCATCTCATTCCGGCTCGCTTCCGGGACGGATTGCGTAGTTTTATGGAACGATTCTTGGATGGGCTTGCGTCCTTGCGTTCTCCAACTGATGTGCTCATGGTGCTGATCACATCGGTCGTGATTTGGTTGTTGGAGACCGGGAAGTATTGGTTTGTTATGCATGCCTTTCCTTTTACGGTGAATTTCTTCGCCTTGATGTTGATGAACGGGATCGTTAATCTTGCGACCACGATCCCCTCCGCTCCCGGTTACGTCGGCACCTTTGACGCGCCAGGAATAGCTGTGCTCGAAGCCTATGGTGTCCCCGGAGCGCTTGCTGCCGGCTACACGTTGATACTGCATGCTGCACTTTGGCTGCCCATTACTGTTTTAGGCGCAGTTTATATGGCTCGCGAAAGCCTCAGTTGGAGCCAGGTGCAATCTGAAATCACATGCGAGGATACAGGATGAAGGTGGGCATTGTTGGCGCTGGCATCGGCGGACTTTCCGCCGCCTATGATCTGGCGCGCGCTGGCTGTGAGGTGACCATTTATGAGACGGCCGACTACGTGGGTGGACTCTCGGCCGGCTTCAAGATCCCGCCCTGGAAATGGTCGGTTGAACATTATTATCACCACTGGTTTGCATCCGATCGTTATATCCTCGGATTGATCAAAGAGCTGGGTTGGAGCCATAACGTTGTATTCCCGCGCCCGTTCACAGCGGTCTACCATGAGGGTCATTTCTACCCGCTTGATTCCGCCGTCGCGGTCCTGCGCTTTCCGGGCTTGTCCCTGGGCAATCGAGTGCGACTTGGCGCCGTTGTCGCCTATCTAAAGTTCTTGGCTCGCTGGGAACCCCTTGAAGCCGTCACAGCAGACCAGTGGATGCGTACATCGGTCGGTGAAGATGCCTACCGGGCACTGTGGGAGCCCTTGTTGGTGGGAAAGTTTGGCTCGCACTACCGCGAGGTCAATATGGCATGGATGTGGGCACGATTTAAGGCTCGCACTACGCGCCTTGGCACCTTTGAGGGTGGATTTCAAGCCTTTGCGGATGCGTTTGAGGAACGATTGCGCGGCATGGGTGTGGAATTCTGTCTTCGTACGACGGTGAACAGTGTCAGGCCTCGTCCGGAAGGTGGTTTAACGCTCTCACTTGACGATGGTAAGGTCGATGTTGACCAATGTCTGGTGACCATCTCACCGGCGCAGCTCGCGCGGCTTGCGCCCATGTTGCCTCCATCCTATCTGGACCAGTTGCTGGCGATGAAATCCATGGGCGCTGTCGTCATGGTCCTTGCGCTCAAGCATCGTCTCTCGGAGAAGCGGATCTACTGGCACAACTTACCGAAATCGGCAGGGTTTCCCTTCCTCTCGCTGGTAGAACACACGAATTTTGTCTCCCGGGAATTCTTCGGCGGCGATCACATTGTCTATTGCGGGGACTACCTCGAACCCGAGCACGAGTACTTTAGTCTTAGCAAGGGAGAATTACTGGAGAGGTTCATACCGGCGCTGACTCGCATTAACCCTAAATTCCAACCCGATTGGGTTCGAGACTCCTGGCTTTTCCGGACTTCCTATGCCCAGCCTGTGCCGCCAGTGAATCACTCCAAAGCCATCCCCAGCATGAAGACGCCCATCGATGGTTTGTGGTTCGCCAGCATGAGCCAAGTTTATCCCTGGGACCGCGGCACCAACTATGCGGTCAAGATCGCTCGCCAAGCTGCACGTGCGATTCTGGACGAGAAAGTCGATTAACCCTAGGCGTCCTGGAAGTCGGATTTTCCGCTTGAAGTGAAACACTAGCCACCGCACGCCCTATGGCGGACCCACTTGGACAACAACCCTTCAGCGTGTTTGAAGTACCTTGGATGAGGTATGCGTATCATCCTGGGGCTTACGGCCCGGGTGATGGCCGGGGTTCCCGTCCCATCGCGCGGCAGGTCTCCCCCGGGTCATCGGTCAGTATGGCATCGCAATTCAATAGGCGATAGAGCCACATCCGCCGATCAGGAGTTGGATCGAGCGGGCAAATGATTTGTCCTTGTTTGTGCGCGAGCCAGACATAGAGGGGGTTCAGTATCAGAAGCGGCCAGAATGGCCCGATCAAATTAACTCCCCGCCGTGGCCATGCCCGGGTGAGTGTGATCCATCCGATGGGGATATCTGGCGCGACTTCCCGAACGGTTATCAATCGTTCGAGGCTGAAGGATAAAGCCACGGTGCGATCTCGGATACCGGTCTTGTCCAGGCAGGCGACCATCTTTTGGCAGGTTTCTGGCTGAAGAAATGCGTCGGACTTGAGCTCAAGCGCTAACGCGACATCGTCGGGGAGGATCACAGCAAGTTCTTCAAGCGTGGGGATGCGTTCCTGCACGAATTCAGGATGGCCATAGGAGGCACTGAATGTTTTCAGTTCAGCCAGCGTCTTTTCTGCAACAAGGCCATGCCCGTCTGTCGTGCGTTCTAACGTGGCATCGTGGATGCAGACAATAACGCCGTCGGCTGAGAGATGCAGGTCCGTTTCGATGATGTCTGCTCCATCTACAAGCGCCCGACGAAAGGATGCCATCGTGTTCTCAGGGAATGCGACACGATTACCGCGGTGCGCCATGACATAGGGTTTTGACTTGCCTGGTAGGGGTAGATCGCTGTGTCGATCCATTCAATCTCACTCCATGCTTGCATGAGAAAATCGGATGTGCATGAATATCTTTCCAGTGCAGGCGAGCATGTTGGATGTGTCGACGTGTGGCATATTGGATATGAGCAGCAAACGCAGACTGCATCCTGGCAGTAGCAAAGGTTCTATAAGCCCGATGAGGGTCGCCTGCCTTGGGAGGACCCAACCGCACATTCGCCCATCGAGACATCCCAACTATACGGGGGAGTCGATGGTCTGGCAAGGAACATATCTTGTACCGCGATGATATAATTCGAGCCTGTACGACATGGTCCTAAGAGGGGGTGTATTTTATGACCGCTCCTCGCATGGATCTGAACTTAGTCAGCACGTTTGGATTGAGCCGCTGTAGGTTTTTGTGGGTAAACTGTCTGGTAGGAGGATGATGTGAAAAGGATGCTTCTTGCGACTTTGCTTGCGGTGATCGTGCTGAGTGCTTGTGCTGCACCTGCGCGCGAGACAGAAATCCAACCCACCGCAACTAAACCTCTGAAGCCAACCAATACCCCACCTCCAACGGCCACACCGTTCGTAACGCCCACACCTAAGAGTGAAGCGGCCACAGGTTATTCAGGGTTACCGCTCCCAGTGGCGCAAGGTGAGTTTTTCTCTACATCGGGTGTTTGCGCGACGTGCCATAGCAACATTAGAGATGAAGATGGTGCCGAGATCTCTCTGGATGCTTACTGGCGCTCCACGATGATGGCAAATGCTGCCCGGGATCCCTATTGGCAAGCCTCCATGCAAGCTGAAGTGCTCAGCAACTCACAATATACCTCGGTTATCGAGGACAAGTGTGCAACTTGCCATATGCCCATGGCCAATTTCACGCTGGGCTCGCAAGGCGAGGACTCGCAGGTGTTGGGGGCGGATGGGTTGCTCAGCGCCGATCATGATTTACACGCCTTCGCGCTGGACGGAGTTTCCTGCGCAGTCTGTCATCAAATTCGTGAAACCGGATTGGGGACCGCAGCAAGCTACAGTGGGGGCTTTGTCATCGATACGGAATTGCGGGCGCCCGATCGGATCATCTTTGGCCCCTATACGATAGGGGAGGGGCAGGCGCGAATCATGCAGAGCGGTTCCGGGTATCGTCCGGAGCAAGGATTGCACATCACGCAGTCAGAATTATGTGCCACATGCCATACGCTTTATACGCCAACCGTCGATGCCATAGGTGCGTTCGTCGGCGAATTCCCTGAACAGGTGCCCTATTTTGAATGGTTCTACAGTGATTTTCGCCGGACGAGTTCATGCCAGGACTGCCACATGCCGGAGGCACAAGGCGGAGCAAAAATCGCTAATACGAGCCGCGTGTTACGCAGCCCATTTTTGCTTCACAACTTCGTGGGCGGCAACGTCTATATACTTGAGATCATGAAGGCTTTCTCAGAAGAGATCGGAATGACCGCATCATCCGATCATCTCCAAGCGACGATCGACCGCACACTGGATCAATTGCAGAACAGGACAGCGACGGTTTCCCTCGAGAATGTGCGTATTGCCGGAACCCGGATCTATGCGGATGTGGTTGTTGAGAATCTCGCCGGGCATAAATTCCCCACAGGCTTTCCGGCGCGACGGGCGTGGATCCACTTCGTTGTAACGGATGTGGGAGGGCAAGTGGTTTTTGAGTCCGGCGCCTACAATCCGGATGGATCGATCGTGGGGAATGACAACGATGATGACCCAAGCATGATGGAGCCACACTATCTAGCCGTTGTTCAGCCAAGTCAGGTGCAGATCTACGAAGCCGTCCTGCAGGATACGGAACGAAAAGTGACGACGACATTGCTCGAAGCGGCGGCCTATCGAAAAGACAACCGATTGCTGCCATCCGGATTTGAGAAATCTGCGCCCTATGAGGATATCGCTGTGCGCGGCGAGGCCCGTGAGGATGTGAATTTCGTGGGCGGCGGCGACGAGGTTGAATTTATCGCCCAAGTTGGAAACGGGGCGGGTCCCTTCACAGTGCAAGTGGAGTTGCTCTACCAATCTGTCGGCTTTCGATGGGCGGAAAACTTGAACGCCATCGATGATCCCATAATCGCGAATTTCGGGGATTTCTACGAAGCCGTCCCCAATATGCCCGTTGTCATCGCAAGGGATACGATTGAGATTGGGAATTAATGGACCAATCCGTCTTTACAACCATCACGGGGTGTGCATTAGGCACACCCCGTTTTGATGTCGGTAAGCATTTGCATGGGCAGCTTAGCGTTAGCATGCTTGGAGCCCACTTTACTTCACGCATAATAGATGCGTGTGTTTTGAAATCATAGGCCGATGTGACAACCGGCTCACACGATGTATGACGTATAGCAATGCCAATGTGGTTGCTTCGCGGTTAATCTAGTATAAAGAATGATTATTCGTATATCCACATAAACGGAACAATAAAATGGACACAAAACTTGAGAAGGAAATCATCTATCTGCACAGCGGGATTTGTAGTGCGCTCGCAGACCCAAAGCGTATCATGATGCTCTATACGCTCGCGGATGGGCCGCGAAATGTCTCAGAATTGTCGGAGGAGTTGAAGATACCCCAACCTACAACCTCGCGGCACCTGAAAGTGCTGCGTGAGCGTGACCTTGTATCCACGCAGCGTGATGGCACGACTGTGATCTACGCGCTCGTCGATCGCAACCTCATCAAGGCGCTGGATCTACTGCGAGGGGTGTTACGAGGTGTTTACACGCGGCGAATGACGATGGTAGAGCATCCGGAGTGAATCAACGTCTTGGGAAGTTTGTCGGCGTAATGGTATTCCCTCTATTTCGTGGAAGAGGCGAGGGGACCCGAATTCAGATTGACTTCATGAGATTGCGATGACATAACCCACTATTGACATCCCTCGCTATGCGGTTATCCTCCCTGTAGTCATTTATTATGCATGAGCTATCGGTCACGGAAAACATCCTGGAAATTACGCTACGGCATGCTGAGCGGGTTGGCGCGCGCCGGGTCACGGCGCTCTATCTTGTGATCGGCCAACTCGCCACGATTGTGGACGATTCTGTGGCATTCTATTGGGACATCATCTGCCAGGGGACACCTGCGGAGGGTGCCGTGTTGCACTTCCGCCGCCTCCCCATTGAAATGCGCTGCAGAGACTGTGACCATCGCTACCAACCTGGCGGTGAGGACTTGGCCTGTCCTTCTTGTGGAAGCTCAAACGTACAAGTCGTCGCGGGTGAGGAATTCTATCTGGAGGCGATTGATGTTGAGGGCGAGAGGCATCTTCAAGACGAACCAGCGGGAGAAAATCCATGAGTGAACGAATACCGGTCGTAGAGAAGATCATGAGTGCGAACGACCGCTTGGCAGTGGAAAACCAGGCCGCACTTGACGCAGCAGGAATCTTCAGTTTGAACTTGATGGCCTCACCAGGTGCAGGCAAGACGTCGCTGATTGAGCATACGGTGCGCGACCTCTCCAATGAGCTTCGGCTTGCTGTTGTGGACGGCGACGTGGCTTCGAATATCGATTCCGAGCGCGCTGCGGCAGCCGGGGCAAAGGCTGTTCAGATCAACACGGGTGGAGAGTGCCATCTCGATGCCGTGATGCTTCAGGGGGCATTGAGGGAGCTGCCGCTCGCGGAGATCGACTTGCTCATTGTTGAGAATGTGGGGAATTTAATCTGCCCAGCGGGATTCAAGCTTGGCACACATAAGAGCATCTTGATCGCCTCGGTGCCGGAGGGCGACGACAAGCCATACAAATACCCCGGCATGTACCGGGGCGTGGATGCCCTGGTGATCAACAAGGTGGATCTGCTCCCCTACGTTGAATTCGACATGGCGTATTTCCAACGTGGGGTAGAGATTCTCAACCCGGGGCTCGTAACCTTCCCGATATCATGCAAAACAGGCGAAGGGGTGGACGCGTGGCTGGCGTGGGTGAGGCGAGAAGTGGCGCAGAATCGCGAGCGTGGAGATGCGCCGGAGGCTTAATCAAATCACGGGATGTGAAGAGCAGCCGACATGAGCGCATCTGGTCGTGAGGGTAAGCGTGAGTGATCTTCGTGGCGCCCATATTCATATCACTGGCGTCGTACAGGGGGTTGGTTTTCGCCCCTTCGTGTATGCACTAGCCAAGCGATTCTCACTCAAAGGATGGGTGCGTAACACTTCGGCTGGTGTGGATATTGAAGTGGATGGCGCTCCAGAGACTCTCGCCGCCTTTCAAGAGGTATTACAAAAGGAAGCGCCTCCGCTGGCCCGCATCGATGAAATCCATGTAGAAGAATGCCCCCCGAACGGATACGCGATCTTTGAAATCGTTCATTCCGAAGCCATCGCGGAGGCTTTTCAGCCGATTTCACCGGATGTGAGCCTTTGCGATGATTGTCTGTGTGAATTGCTCGACCCGCAAGATCGGCGGTATCGCTACCCGTTTATCAACTGCACGAATTGTGGGCCGCGCTTCACGATCATTGAGGACATACCTTACGACCGTCCCAAGACAACCATGGCAGCCTTTCCCATGTGCCCGGAGTGTGCATCCGAATACGATGATCCGCTAGACAGGCGTTTCCATGCACAACCTGTCGCATGTCCTGTTTGCGGCCCCAAGATTTGGCTGGAAACCGAGGGAGAGCGCTTGGCAGTGGAGGACGATGCACTCCATACTGCCCGCCAGATGATCCGGGGTGGCAAGATTCTGGCCATCAAGGGGTTGGGGGGCTTCCACCTGGCCTGTGATGCAACCAATGCGCAGGCTGTTGCTGAACTGCGGCGACGGAAGCTACGCGTAGACAAACCCTTTGCTGTGATGGTGTATGAGGCGGAGACGGCGGAGGCGCACTGCAACCTGAGTGCGGAAGAAGCCGCCATATTGAAATCGCGCGAACGGCCGATCGTCATTCTGCATCGGCGGGCGGATTCCTCCATCGTCTCCGGCGTGGCGCCGAACCAAAATACACTTGGCATGATGCTGCCCTATACACCACTACACGTGTTACTGCTTGAGCCCGAGGATGACTACCCCGAGGCTCTGGTCATGACTAGTGGAAATATTAGCGAGGAACCGATTGCCACGGAGAATGAGGAAGCCCGGGAACGCCTTGCAAGTCTTGCTGACGCCTTTCTCATGCATGATCGAGGCATTCGAACCCGCTGCGACGATGCTGTGGTGCGCGCATACCAGGGGGAGATCTATCCTCTTCGCCGTGCGCGTGGTTACGCCCCGAACGCCATCCAGCTTCTGTGGGATTCACCGCCGCTTCTGGCGACTGGCCCTGAACTCAAGAACACCTTCTGTCTGACAAGAGGGCCGTATGCTTTTCTGAGCCACCACATTGGAGACTTGGAAAACTACGAGACGTTGAACGCCTATCATGACGGGGTGACGCATTTCGAACGGCTGTTTCGAATCCAACCCGAGGCGATCGCGTATGACCTCCACCCCAACTACATGGCAACACGCTACGCGCTGGAGCGTGCCGAACGTGAGGGATTGCCCGCGATCGGTGTCCAGCATCACCACGCACATATTGCAGCCTGCATGGCGGAGCATGGCTTGGCGGGAGACAGCCGTGTGATCGGCGTCTCATTCGACGGCACGGGTTACGGCGAGGATGGCGCGATTTGGGGTGGCGAAATTCTCCTTGCCGATTATATGGGCTTTGAACGAACATCGCATTTGTCGTATACGCGCATGCCTGGTGGGGATGCAGCGATCCGTCATCCATGGCGTCTTGCATTGGCGTGGTTGTCGCATGCCGGAATTGCATGGGAAGGTGACCTGCCGCCGGTAACGAACGCGGGAGAGGGGCCTCGGAGGGTTGTTGACCGTCAGCTCGAACTCGGTTTGAATGCACCGCTCACGTCGAGCATGGGGCGTCTATTCGACGCCGTCGCGGCGTTGATCGGCGTGCGGGAGGACGTGAATTACGAGGCGCAGGCCGCGATTGAATTGGAGATGCAGGTCGATGCGAACGAGAAAGAGGCATATGCGTTCTTGCTTAGGGAGCACGAGATCGATCCTGCGCCGGTGATTGAGGCGATCGTCGCAGATCTGCGCAGTGGCGTAACGGTTGGACGGATCGCAGCCCGGTTTCACCGCGCAGTTGCGAAGATGGTCAATTTCGTTTGCCAGAACTTGCGCGATCGGTATGAGATCCACGAGGTTGTCCTGAGCGGTGGTGTGTGGCAGAACATGGTTTTGCTCTCTCAGACGGTCGACTTGCTGCGGGATAGTGACTTTACAGTGTATGTGCACCGTCAAGTGCCCGCGAACGATGGCGGGATAGCCTTAGGACAGGCAGCCGTCGCCATTCATCGATTGTCGATGCGGGATGCTAGGTAAAGAAGGAGGTCGGTAGGATGTGCTTAGGCATACCGGGTAGGATTATTGAGGTTTACGAGGTGAATTCGCTTCGTATGGGGAAAGTTGACTTTGGCGGTGTGGTGCGAGAAGCCTGCCTTGAATACGTTCCGGAGGCGGAGGTTGGTGATTACACATTGATCCATGTCGGTTTTGCCATCAGCATTGTGGATGAGGAGGATGCGCAGGAGACGCTGAATCTCTTGAAAGAGGTTATGGATTTCGAGCAAGATCTCGAGACGCAGTCGGATCCACCATGAAATACATCACCGAATATCGCGACGCCAAGTTAGTGCAAGGTGTCTTGGACGAGATCCACCGCAAGGTCACCCAGCCCTGGGTCATCATGGAAATCTGCGGCGGGCAGACGCACGCCATCGTGCGGCATGGACTGGACCAACTGCTGCCAGAGCAGATCGAATTGGTACATGGCCCCGGTTGCCCGGTATGCGTCACGCCGCTCGAACTCATTGACAAAGCTCTGGCGATTGCTGCTCAGCCCGGTGTGATTTTTACTTCGTATGGCGATATGTTGCGTGTGCCTGGCACAAAACGCGACCTTTTCTCGGTGCGTGCGACGGGGGGCGATGTGCGCGTGGTCTATTCGCCGCTTGATGCGATTAAGATCGCCCAGGAGAATCCCGACCGTGAGGTGGTTTTCTTCGCAATCGGCTTTGAAACCACTGCGCCGGCCAATGCGATGAGCGTGGTTCAGGCGCAAACGCTTGGCCTGTCGAACTACAGCACGCTCGTCTCACATGTGCGCGTGCCGCCGGCCATGCACGCCATCCTTGGTTCGCCGCATAACCGGGTGCAAGGATTCCTGGCGGCAGGGCATGTGTGCGCTGTGATGGGGTATTGGGAATACCTTCCACTGGCGGAGCAGTATGGGGTTCCGATCGTTGTCACGGGCTTTGAACCGCTAGATATTGCCCGAGGCATTCTGGCAGTTGTGGTGCAGCTCGAAGGAGGCCGGGCGGAAGCCGAGAATAGTTACGCACGAATCGTGACATTGGAGGGAAATAAGCCTGCCCAGGCGCTGATACAGCGTGTCTTCGAACCCTGTGATCGAAAATGGCGGGGGATCGGTGTCATCCCGGAGAGTGGGTGGAAGTTACGCCCATCATTTGCGTCCTTTGATGCGGCGTTGCGTTTTGATGTCGAAGACATTCGGCCGGAAGAATCGCCGCTATGTATCGCGGGACAAATCCTGCAAGGTCTAAAGAAGCCTACGGACTGCACCGCGTTTGGCGTCCAATGCACGCCGGAGAATCCGCTGGGTGCGACGATGGTTTCCTCCGAAGGGGCATGTGCGGCGTATTATCGTTATGGCCGTGGTATGGATGTGGAAGCTGCATGAGGGTGGGCAATTTGGGGTGATGTTGATTTGTTCACCAGCAGAAGTTTTGACGAATACCTAGCGCGCTTCAATATACAAAAGAGGCGTGGTTAGAGGAAAAGAGCGCAGCATGAGTGATGAGCGGGAGAAGGTAACCATCCATGGCCTGGTTTGTCCTGTTCCTCTAACGCATGAGGACACGATTGTGCTAGGCCATGGGAGCGGAGGCAGACTAACCCAGAATCTCATTGAGAAGACGTTTTACCCTCCGTTTGAGAATCCCGCCCTATTACGCGGGGACGATGCGGCTGTCGTGAAGACTCCAGCAGGTGGATGCTTAGCGATTACGACAGATTCGCATATTGTATCCCCGCTGTTCTACCCCGGAGGCGATATCGGTCGCTTATCGGTGTGTGGGACGGTCAATGATTTGGCGATGGTCGGGGCGCAGCCGCTTTGGCTGACGGCTGGGTTTATCATCGAAGAGGGTCTGCCGTTGTTCATCCTGCAGCGTGTGGTGGAGTCGATGAAGGAGGCGGTGGAGGAGGCCGGTGTGATCATCGTCGCCGGCGATACCAAGGTTGCGGAACGTGGAAAAGCAGACGGCTTATTTATCAACACCAGCGGTGTCGGTTGGGTACCTGAGGGCAGAGAGGTCAGCGGACAAAGAGCGGTGCCAGGAGATGCGGTGTTGATCTCGGGACCAATCGGCGATCATGGGATCGCTGTATTGGCTGCACGCGGAGAACTGGATTTTGAAGCGGAAATCGAATCGGACCTTGCACCCTTGGCCGGGTTGGTGGAAGCTATGTTTGCAGTAAGTTCAGCGATCCATGTCTTGCGTGACCCAACGCGGGGAGGATTGGCGACATCGCTGAATGAGATCGCCCGCCAAAGCGGTGTGGCTATTCGATTAGACGAGGACGCCATCCCTGTTCGGCCGGTTGTCGCGGCTGCTTGTGAGATGCTGGGATTCGATCCGCTCTATGTGGCGAACGAGGGCAAATTGGTGGCCTTCGTCCCTGGCGATACAGCGGCGAGTATGCTGGATGCTATGCGTTTGGCGCCCTATGGTGAAGGCGCCTGCCAAATTGGTGTTGTCGAAGAGGCGCCCGCGGGGCGGGTATTGATGCGAACGGCGATCGGTGGAACTCGTGTGATCGATGTGTTATCGGGCGAAATGCTCCCGCGAATATGCTGACCCCAAAGTGCTCACAGGGTATGCACTTAAAAAAGTCTTCAAGATGGATCCTGACTCATCTCGGATAGACCCCAAGCAGTCTCCATGAGGGTTCGTAATAAAGGCTTATAGCCGTGAATAGTTGAGGCGTTGGCGCGTTTCACTTTTCCTGCAGGCTGGCTCGATAAAATAGTCTCCAGAACTGATAAACGGTTAGTGTGAAATTTCATGTGATCCTTGTCATCGATAAGGGTGTCGCATTCATGTTGACTGCCGTACCCTAAAGTGCTAGCGTTAATTTGAACGACGAGCCCTGATGGATGGCGTGTCACCCTTGCGAGGTTTTCACGGGATTGGGTCCGAGGGGGTCCAGCATCAATTACCCAATATGTAAGCATCCTTACAAAGTGCGGTTTTTTGGAGCAGGTGCATAGAGTTGATGGGCGAATTTATTCGAAGCTCTCCTCATCTGAACTGTGCATGCACAGGGAAAACGAAATTGTCTCGACGAATAGGAAAGGATTGAACCTGCATGAAGAAGATCGGGATCATTATCTGTGACCGATGGCATACCTGTGCTGGCGGGAAATGTCTGCGCTCGCTGAAGAATCGGGAGGGGGGCTTTCAGAAATATCAGGACGAAGAGATTGAACTGGTGGGCTATACAACCTGTGGGGGTTGCCCAGGTGGGAACGTAGAGTATTCGCCCGCAGAGATGAAGAAGAACGGCGCCGATGTTATCCACCTGGCCACTGGGCTTGTGGTTGGCTATCCACCTTGTCCTTATATCGATGATTTCGTTCAGTTTATCGGCGTGAAGTACGGACTTGAAGTCGTGATTGGCACGCACCCTATCCCACAAAATTACTATGACACACACAAGCAACTTGGGACTTGGGAGGCGCCGATTTGGGAAGAGAGATTACGGTGGGTTATGACCGATGAGGCCATGCGGCGAAGCTATGATTGAGCCTGCTTGCTATTGGGAACGAACCTGGACTTGATTCCTAAGAAATTGTTAGGAGCTGGAAAATCTCAAACAGATATTAGCCATTGAACCCTGGCGGGATGCACGAAGGCGTTCTTTGATTTGTAGGTTTATGCTTTAGCTCAACCGATGTAAAGAGGTGCTGCTGTATGAATGAGCAGAGCGCTCAAATTGCCGAAGCGGTAACAAACATTTTAAAAACACTGCCACCAGACGTTCTGTTGGTCGCGGCCTCTAAAGGTCGAACGGTGCCCGAGGTCCAGGCTGTTCTCGCGGCGGGAGTCACCCATATCGGGCACAACTATGTCCAAGAAGCGTTACCGATGTTTGATGCGCTCGGTGACCAAGCGCATTGGCATATGATTGGCCACCTTCAACGCAATAAGGTCTCCAAAGCCTTTCGGGTTTTTAACATCATTGAGACCCTTGATTCGCTGCGTTTAGCTCGAGAACTTGACAAGCGCTGTGCAACTGTTGGGAAAGTCATGCCGGTACTTGTGGAGATCAATAGTGGGCGTGAAGCGAGCAAGACCGGTGTGTTGCCTGGTCAGGTGGATGAGTTTGTGCGTCAACTAAGTGACTTGCACTTTCTCAAGGTTGAAGGCTTGATGACGATGGGGCCGCGCTTTGGAAACCCGGAGGACGCACGACCTTATTTTCAGGCAACACGTATGGCGTTTGAGCGCCTGGGGAAGCAGAACATCCCCAATATGAGCATGCGATACCTCTCGATGGGGATGACGAATAGTTATCTTGTCGCTTTAGAGGAGGGGGCGAACATCGTCCGCATTGGCACGAAGATCTTCAGCCCGCGCCCGGAAAGATAAGCGACGCCACATGTTTCATCGTTGATAGCCTGCGAGTAGGCGCTATTATGAAGTTTGTATTCGGACCTGTCCCTTCCAAACGGCTCGGTCAATCCTTGGGGATTGATCCGATCCCGCTGAAAACCTGCAATTGGAACTGTGTGTACTGCCAGCTTGGTAGAACAAGACCCGTTATCCTTGAGCGTTCAAATTGGGTCGACTCGGCAACCATTCTCGCGCAGGTCCACGATGCTTTGCGAGATCACGGACCGGACGAGATCGACTGGGTGACTTTTGTGGGCTCGGGAGAGCCTGCGCTGCATCTGGGCTTAGGCGATATGATCCGTGAGATCAAGTGTCTCACGGATATTCCTGTTGCGGTGATCACCAATGGTTCCTTGCTCTACTTGGCAGAGGTACGCGAGGCCATGTTGGCCGCCGATGCGGTCCTGCCCACACTGGATGCAGGCAACGCAGAGCTCTACCGCCGTATCAATCGGCCACACCCTGAGTCTACATATGAGCGCCTCCTGGAGGGCTTGCTCGCGTTTCGGGAGCGTTACACCGGAAAACTTTGGCCGGAGGTTATGCTTGTCCACGGCCTGAACGATACCGAGGAAGCGTTGAAAGAGCTGGCTGAGCGCTTCCGAGCACTTCAGCCGGATGAGGTCCATCTCAATGTGCCCACACGTCCGCCGGCGGAGGTTTGGGTTGAGCCTCCTGATGAGGAAGGCATGATGCGGGCAAGAGCGATTCTCGGGGGAATCGCGCGCGTACTACACCCTGCAGAGGGCAGCTTCGATTTGAGTGGTTATGAGGATGTACATGATGCTATAGTTGGCGTGATCACCCGACATCCCATGCGGGAAGAGGAGCTTGAACGAGCGCTTGCGATGTGGGACTCGGAGGCTGTAGCCCAAGCTTTATCCGAGTTAGAAGCCAGCAACCGAGCGCAGGTTGTCGAGCGATTCGGGGTCCGCTTCTGGAGCGCGGCACCGGCGTATTACCCCGGTGAGGGCCAAAGCCGTGCCAGTGATCCGACGCGCAGGAAAGGGAGAGATGCCGAATAACGCCATGAGGATCCTTTCCATGCCATGCACTTGTTCCACGGATGAGGCTTCAACGAAGAGGGTTTCATGCGCAAACGGTCTTGTCCTGATCAAGCTTCAGCGTTGTATTTGAGCGTATTCATCGGAAGGGTTTGAGCGCATGCGAAGGAAATTGGCGTTTCTGGTGGTTGCTTTCATCAGTTCATGCCAGGTTCCCGCATGGCCCGAAGCCGATTCTCTTCGGCTCATACCCGCAACACAAGTGCCGGAAACGGCGATGCTTACTGTCACGCCAT
Organism: uncultured Anaerolineaceae bacterium; assembly: GCA_964385305.1. Taxonomy (GTDB): domain Bacteria; phylum Chloroflexota; class Anaerolineae; order Anaerolineales; family E44-bin32; genus CAYLOP01. The sequence continues at coordinate 36,836 of CAYLOP010000007.1, forward strand.
TCTTGCCCGTCAACGAGCTTTCTCCGACGGCTGAAACACAACGCGAGGAGCAAACCATGGTTGCCAATGAATTGAAGATCACCATTATCTATGACAACAATGCATATAATCCGGATTTGACGACAGCGTGGGGTTTTTCCGCCCTGATTGAGTATGGGGGTGAGAAGCTACTCTTTGATACGGGTGGTGATCTACCGACATTACGGAGTAATATGACAAAGCTGGGGATTGATCCCATGGAGATTGAAACTATCGCGATCTCCCATGGGCACCAGGATCACATCGGTGGGCTGGTCGGGCTGCTGGCTGAGACGGATAATCCAACCGTGTACCTCATCCCATCGCTCATGGCATCATACGAGCATCGTATCTCTCAAGATGCACAAGTCGTCGCGGTAGCTCCTGGCCAATCGTTAGGAGATGCGTTTTACACGACGGGTGAGATGAAGATTTCCGTACCAGAGCAAGCACTCATCATACGAACAACCAAAGGGCTGGTGATCATCACGGGGTGCGCTCATCCTGGGATTGTAGCGATTGTTGAGCAAGCGCAAGTGTTGTTTGAGGATAATATCTACTTTGTGATGGGCGGGTTTCACCTCGGGGGCAAGGGCACGCGTGAATTGGAGGGGATCATCGCGGCCTTTCGGCGTTTGGGCGTCGAGAAAGTTGCGCCATGCCATTGCACGGGGGATCGGGCGATCCAGATGTTTCAAGATGCTTACGGGGATGACTTTGTGCAGGCAGGTGTAGGGAAGGTCATCCTCCTCGAAGAGTAACCCCATGTCATGCTTTCCTGTGAGATGGATGCGAGGTAGACGTTGACAATCTTCGCTCGAGTAAGCTTTCATGAGAAAGAGGGCAAGTGCGATTCACGCACGGTCCTTGAAGCGTATCAAGCCATGCCAGAATGGGATGTGCGCGTTCAACAGGAAGACGGCGAGATCTTACTCGAAGGGGAGGTAAATGTCATCTTCCAGGTGTTGCAGGGGGTGTTCCTGGGAATGCCAGGATGTGAGCATGTTGATATGGAGATCACGCTTTTCCATCGCCTCCTTCCAAAGGGCAAATGGAGGGCAATCTCACAGATCCGTCCTATAGGTTATGTCGAAAATATGCACGATGAACCGGCGTCCTCAACGATCCTCAAGGCGACCGACTCCAGCATTGTCCTCGATCCTGATTTGAGCGCTGGCTTGGAGGGTCTGTATGTGGGGCAGCGGATCCTTGTGCTATTTTACTTCCATAAAGCTACGGATTACGAAATGAGGCAACACCCGCGTGGCGATCGGAGCCGGCCGAAGAAGGGCGTCTTCACATTGCGTAGCCCGAGACGTCCAAACTGGATCGGCGTTACCGAAGTCGAACTGATAAAGATTGATCGCAACATTCTGCAAGTTCGGGGGCTGGATGCGATCAATGGCACACCTGTCCTGGATATAAAACCCGCGTGATTTACGCTTATCAAAGCAAGTGCGTTCCCCGTGGACTTGGGTGGGAGGAAGCAAAGGATGAAAACCATTGAATTGCTCGATCAAGCTATGGAGGGCTCCGCGAGAACTTTATCTCTTGGCGCGCAGGCGAGCCTCCAAGCAGTGTACGAAACGCCCGACTTGCCAGCGCTTCTTCACAGTTCACTTCACGGCAGCATTTCCTGGCAGACGCGCGGGGAGATCCGCGTGGGGAAAGGGATACGCTCTCCTGGTCTGATACCGCAGTGGGTGGGAGCCCTTTTGGTCTTGGGCGCAGAAGTGTTGAACGATCAAGATCAATCGCTCGCCTTGAAGGACTATCTACAACGTGAGGATAAGCACGCCATAGAGGTTCGCGCGGTGCGTCTACCGCTGGATGTGCCAGGGCGCGCATGTGGTGAGGCTTATTTGGGGCGTACGCCTTCGGATACGCCTATCGTCGCCGCACTTGCGAGCGTTGACATGGAGGCGGGTGTGGTGCAGCGTGCGCGTCTGGCGTTGATCGGTGTCTGGCATGAAGCCGTTCAGCTGGTGCAAGCGACGGAAAAGCTCGTCGGAACTGAGTTGACTGAGGAAGCCATCGAGACCGTGGCAAGTATGCTTGGAGAAGAAGTGCATCCGCCGGATGACTATCTAGGAAGCACGAGCTACCGGCGGGAGATGGCCCAGGTATTAGCGCGTAGAGCCCTTTTTGCGTGCATGAATGGAGCGGATCAGCGATGAAAACGGAGAGCACACAAGTCACGCTTACGATCAATGGTGAGCGTAAGAGTCTTTCGGTCCACCCCCGTGATTTTCTCCTGGATGTCCTCAGGCGTGAGTCCTACGTAAGCGTGAAGCGAGGTTGCGATTCAGGTGATTGTGGGGTGTGTACGATCTTGCTCGATGGAGAGCCTGTTCGAAGCTGCAAGCTGCTGGCGCTTCAAGCGGAGGGTCATGAGATCACGACTGTGGAGGGTCTCAGCAAGCCGGGCGATCTGCATCCTGTCCAGGAGGCCTTTGTAGAAACCGGCGCGATTCAATGCGGCTATTGCACGCCGGCTCAGGTCCTGACGGCAAAGGCATTACTCGATATAAATCCGGATCCCACCGAAGATGAAGTTCGCGAGGCGATGAGTGGGGTGATCTGCCGTTGTACGGGGTATGTGCGTGTGGTCGAGGCTGTCCAACGGGCTGCTGCAAAGCTTCGAGGGGAGGCGGTTGATCCCGTCGCACCTGTGAAGGCAACCCTGCCTGAAGATGCCTCTAAGATCTCCTTGCCAGAGGCTTATTATCGGCGCGATGGTGATCGAGCCCCTTTGCCCCCGCTTGTGCTTACACCGCAAGATATGTCGCCCACCGAGTTGGTCGGAAAACCGGCGCAAAAAGTGGATGCGGAGAAACTCGTTCAGGGTCGCCCCGTTTTTACGGACGATATCAAGCTGGATGGCATGCTCTATGGCGAGTTGCTCACGAGCCCGCACGCGCATGCGCGCATTCTTCGCATTGATGCCAGCAAAGCGCGCGAGCTGCCCGGGGTGCACGCCGTGCTCACCCATGAGGATATACCACGGGTCAAGCATGCTTCAGGCGGTCAGAGCTATCCACAACCGCCCCCATATGATCAGGTATGCCTCGATGACAAAGTGCGGCATGAGGGGGACCGCGTGGCGGTTGTGGCAGCAGAGACGCAGGCGCTGGCTCGAAAAGCATTACGGTTGATAGACGTCGAGTATGAGGTCCTGCCGTGCGTTCTGGACCCTGAAGAGGCGATGAAGCCTGGCGCGCCGGTGATCCACGATGAAGCGGACACGGAAGGGATATTCGACGCGTCACGGAACATCGTCCATCATTTGGGAGGCGAGGTCGGGGACACGGATGACGCGCTCAGGGAAGCGGAGCATGTGTTTGAGGGGGAATACCGAACGACAAAGCAGCAACAGGCTCACCTCGAACCCCATGTTTGCATCACGAATTGGGATGAGGATCACCGACTCGTGATCCGGTCAAGTACACAGGTTCCTTTCCACATCCGGCGCATGGTGGCGCCTTTAGTTGGGCTCCCTGTAAGGCAGATTCGCGTGGTGAAGCCTCGCATCGGTGGTGGATTTGGCAATAAACAAGAGATGCTCTTGGAGGATCTCTGCGCCCACCTCACGCTCGCAACGGGTCGCCCGGTTCGCATGGAGTACACACGACGTCAGGAATTCACCAGCTCTCGCAGCCGGCATCCCCAAATCATTCGCTACAAGGTCGGTGTCACAGACGGGAAAGTCGTCGCCGCGGATCTCTATCTCATCGGTGATACCGGTGCATATGGCACACACGCTTTAACAGTCCAGATGGTTGGTGGTTTTAAAGGCCTGACCCTCTACAACGCACCCAATGCACGTTTCAGCTGCGATGTGGTCTACACCAACAAGCCCGCATCAGGCGCCTTCCGAGGCTACGGCGCCATGCAATGCCAGTTTGGTATCGAGGTGCTCATGGAGGAGATCGCCGAGCAGCTCGGCGTTGATGTCGTCGAGTTCAAGCGTGGCAATTGGATCAAGGTGGGGGAGCCCATGCATCTGGCCAAGCAATTGGGTGAGGGCCGTGAGGGTTACGAACAAAGTATGGCGACCAGCGGCATGGAAGCATGCGTCGAGGTGGGTTTGAAGGCGACGGATTTCTATGCCAAACGGGAAGCCTATCGGAAGCAAGGCGCTGGCTCGATTCGGCGCGGCATCGGGATGTCGGTCATGATGCACGGGAGCGGGATCGCCGGCTTGGATATGGCGGCGGCAACCCTGAAGATGAACGACGATGGTTCGTTCAACTTGCTGATCGGCGCCACTGATTTGGGTACAGGGTCGGACACGATCCTCGCGCAGATTGCTGCGGAGGTCCTGAGTGTTCCCCTTGAGGACATGATCGTCTACTCCTCCGACACCGATTTCACACCCTTCGACAAAGGCGCCTACGCAAGCAGCACAACGTATATCAGTGGGGGCGCGGTTCGTAAGGTGGCGTTGAAGATCGCAGACCAGATTCGCGAGCATGCAGCACGAATGCTTGACCTCGCGGATCCTGCAGCGCTCCAACTGCGGGACCGTACGGTTGTCGCACCTGATGGGCGGACATTATCGTTTGCTGAGGTAGCCTTAGGCAGCCTGCACCAGCTTGAACAACACCAAATTATGGCCACGGAATCCCACATGAGCTATGTCAGCCCCCCGCCCACCGCGGCGCAGTTCGCAGAATTATCAGTTGATATGGAGACCGGGCAGGTGACGGTGGACCGCTTGTTGATGGTGGTAGATTGTGGGCGTGTGATCAACACCCGCACTGCCGCTGGGCAGGTTGAAGGAGGGCTTGTCCAGGCTTTAGGTTTTGCTCACTGCGAGGACATGGTCTACGATGAAAAAGGGCATCTGCTCAACGCACGCTTTGGCCCCTATCGGCTCTATGTTGCGAACGAGATACCGGCTGTCGATGTGATCTTCGTGCAGACGGACGAGCCCAGCGGGCCTTTTGGTGCGAAGTCGGTGGCGGAAATTTCCATGGACGGTGTGACGCCTGCGATGGTGAGCGCGATCCATAATGCCACGGGCGTGTGGATCCACGAGCTTCCGCTAACGCCGGAACGCGTTTGGCAGGCGCTAAAAGAAGCCAAGCAGAACTAGCCGACTCTTATCCTTTGCTCAGGCTGGACCCGTTATTGAGAAAGATAAGGCAGCATCGGGCCTGCCATACTACGGGAGGCATATCCTTCAAGCAATATGGGATACGCCTCCATGGATTTATATAAGAAAAGTCAAGATCGAGGTTTCCTGGGTAGAGATTTACACGGACGACCCAACAAGATCAGCCTATATCCCCCGACAAGTATGCTTTTGTGCGGGGGTCGCGGGGCTCGTGGAAGACTTGATCGGCGGGTCCGGCTTCCGCCAGTTCTCCGAGCCAGAGGAAGATCACATAATCGGCGAGACGGTGGGCCTGGCGCAGCAAGTGGGTGACGACGACGATCGTCATGTCCTGCTTGAGTGTTAGGAGTTGGCGTTCGATGCGCTGTGCTGAGATGGGGTCGAGCGCAGAGGTGGGCTCATCGCAGAGCAAGACCTCCGGATTGACAGCCAGTGCGCGCGCCAGACAGAGCCTCTGCTGCTGTCCAGTGGAAAGAGTCTTTGCAGGCGCTCGAAGCCGATCGCGGACTTCTTCCCAGAGACCGGCTGCCTTGAGGTATCGCTCAACGATTGGATCGAGTTGGTTTGTTCGCCATTGGCGATGGATCCTTGGTCCATAAGCCACGTTATCGTAGATTGACATTGGCAGCGGGAATGGCTTTGGCGCCAACAATCCGATACGTGCCCGGATATCCGTTACGTCCACTTCCGGCGCGTAAATATCGACACCGTCAAGAGACACCCGCCCGCTAACGCGCGGGTTATCTATTTCTTCCAGAAGGCGGTTTAGACTTCTTAGCAGCGTTGTCTTCCCGCAACCAGAGGGGCCAATGATGGCGGTAATACCTCGATCTGGTATTTCTGCGCTGATCGCGCTCAGGGCTTGGAGCGACCCATACCAGACGTTCAAATCTTCGATGCGAATCCGAGCTTCCGTCATGAGTCTTCACCCTAGCGAATGATATTCCTGTCGAAACGCTTCGTCATCCAGCGTGACACCAGGCAGAGCGTCAAGACGATGACCGTGAGGATGAAAGCGGATGCATATGCGCGTTCCTGCACGGCTGGGAAAGGGGTTCCCAATTGGAAAAACACCGCCAAAGGAAGCGACGCCGCGGGTCCGAGAAGTGAATCGGGTAGACGATCCGTATAGCCAGCGGTGAAGAGCACGGATGCGGCGTCGCCAATGCCTCGACCGAAAGCCAGGAGAACGGCCGTAAGCAGTCCCGGGGTGGTTTGTCGAACCATGATGTTGAACGCGGTCTCCCAACGCGTTGCGCCCAACGCGAAGGATGCTTCTTTTAATTCGCCTGGAATGGTTGCAAGGGTCTCGTCCATGGTGCGGATGATGATAGGCACTTCCAGGCACGCCAATGTAATCATGCCACCCAGGAGCGAGGCGCGAATACCCAGTATGAGCATGATGGTGAAGCCGAAAATCCCATAGACAATACTTGGGATGCCCCAAAGGACATCAAAGACCAAGCGTGCGATCTCGGCGTGGCGTGAACGGGCAGCGTAGACGTGCAGGTAGAGGGCGATGGGCAGGCCGAAGAGCAGGGCGAGCAAGGTGGCGCCACCTGCGAGTAGGAGAGAGCCGATAATCGCATTCAAGATCCCGCCTTCTCCCCCAAGGTAGAAACCACCCGTCGGTGTCTGGGTGAGCATCGCCAGGTCGAGGGCAGGCAGTCCTCTCCGTAGAACGGTTGCCAGGATTAAAACCAGGCTCGCGAGCACCACCAGCGTAGATGCAATCATGAGCGTTTTGAAGATTGTTTCTTCCATACGTGACCAGTTCATACGGCTTCTCCTTCGGCTGCCCGCTTGATTCGAAGCAGGATCAACCGTGAAGCGAGGTTGAATATGAGCACCACGATGAGCAAGATTAACGCGGCGGTCATAAGTGCAGCATCATACAAAGGGATAGACATCATCTCGCCATAGTTGTTGGCAATCAAGGCGGTAAGCGGGTAGGCGGCATCGAACAGGGAGCTCGGGATCTGGGGTACGTTACCAACTACCATGAGAACCGCCATCGTCTCGCCGAAGGCGCGTGAGAAGGCCAAGACGATAGCAGCAAACACGCCCGGAAATGCACGCCGCAATACGACATTTCTGACCGTCTGCCAGCGTGTTGCTCCTAACGCTAAAGATGCCTCCCGCAGGCCTTGCGGCACTGCCCTGATAACCTCTTCTGCGACGGCGATAAGGATGGGAAAAACCATCACTGCAAGAACCAAGCCGGCAGCCAGGACACCATAGCCGGTAGGGTTGTCGACGCGGAAGAGCGGGATGAGATGAGAAAGACCCCCCAGCGTTGGAGCGACGATTTTTTCAACGAAAGGCACAACGGTTAGAACTCCCCAAATACCGTAGACTACAGATGGAATGCCTGCAAGAAGGTCGATGAGCGGATTTACCAGGGCACGATGGTGCGGTTTGGCGTATTCAGCTAAGTAAATGGAAGTCAATAGGGATGGTGGAACAGCCAGGATCATGGCGATGGCCGTCACCCATAATGTGCTCATGATGAAGGGCAAGAAACCAAAGGCGCCTTGAAGGGGGCGCCAACGGGAGGAGAGCAGCAGTTCATGGAGGGGCATACTCTGGAGGATGGGTTGGGCGCGGAGCACCAAACCGATAGCCATCATGGGTAAAAGCAAGATCGCTGCTAGGGTGAATATTCCCAATGTCCACCGGGCGGTGCGGTCAATCTGCCTGCGGGAAACTATCATCGTTGTATTTACTCGGCTTCGAAAGCGTCGAAGGATGAGATAACTCCAGGCTCTAACCACGGAAGCCATTCCTATCCGTCTATTTTCCCCAGCTCTTGGTTGAGCTGACTTCTAGGCAACGCCACATACCCGGCCTCACCCAGGTACGCTTGCCCCTCGGTCAGCACCCATCGCAGGAAATCACGCACGACACCCATAGGCTTTCCCTTGGTCACCAGATGGAGGTCGCGCGCAGGGGGCGATGGATAATGTCCTTCGGCGACTGCCTGTACCGCCTGCTCCTTGGTCTGTAACCTTTCCTGAGGATCCACCTGACCGTTGTTGTTCAGATCGATCGACACGACATATGCGCCGTCCATAGGCAATTTGGTCTGCGCGTCAAAGGCGTAATTGAGGTTGTTGTATCCAACCGCAAGCGGATCCTTGATCACGGCTTCAAGGACGCCAGGATCACCGTATACCCCGATGCCCAGGAGGTCTTCTTGCTTGAAGCCAAGGTAGTCTGCCCATGTCGCCGGCGCGCCCGCGGCGTCGGAGCGCGTGAACACATGAATCGCATCGGTGACTTCAGGCCTTCCCACAAGTTGGCCCCAGGTCGTGATTTCTCCTGTGATGTAGAGAGCATATAGTGCATCGCGCGTCAGGCCGTGCTGGCGGAGGTCATCCAAAACAGGGTTCTCTGCAGACACGGTTAGAAATACAGCATCCTTTGTGACGGCGACCCAGAAGGCGCCGCGTGTAATCTCCTCAGGATATATTTCCCGGGAAACCATACCAATATCCACAGTTCCTGAGAGTGCGTCCGTCATCCCCTTCCCCGCGCCGCCTGCTGAGATATCGAAGCGGATATGTGGGTTTTGTTTTACATATTCCTCGCTCCAGCGAATCATCATAGGGTAAAGTGCCCATGCCCCCGAGACGGTGATCGTTGTGGTTGGTTGGGTGTTTTCGAGAGATCCTTGCTGTCCGCAAGCACAGCAAAGCACAGCGAGAAGAACAGTGAGCTGTAGGAGGGTCTTAGAAGTTCTAGTCATCTCTATCGCTCGAGCGAGCTCCTGTAGATTGGCGCGATCCTGGCCACGGAGAGTGTTATGATGGTGCGGGCGATGGTATCTGAGATAAGAGCGTATGGACAGGTTAGTGCACCCACCAGGTTTCATGGCAGGAAAGGATCGAATCACGGACCCCATTCACGTCGTTGGAAAGCGCTTCTCCTCCAGCGAGTCTATGGATCTTTGATGTCTTGAAGGGATTTAGCTATCAGAACTGGGCGATCCACCCAGCGAAGCAGCGGATCGATCAGGTCGCTTAAGAAGCAACGCTGGATTCTGCCTCCATGGCTGGCGGCGATCGTGACGAGGTCGTAGTTGCCGCCTATGATTTCGTCTCGAATTTCCCATTTCGGAGAACCCTGACGCAACTTCAGCGTACTCTCTATGTACATGCTGTCGAGCCGCCTTGCGGTTCGACGCAGGTGTTGGCCGAGCTCGCTGTGGGATGCCAAAATTTCACGCAGGCTGAGGTTAGATGCCTTGATGGCTTGATACATTGACGGCGCCGGCGGCACAATGGTCAGGATGGTGACATGCGCGCCACAGGATTGGGAGATTAGGATGCTCCAATCAATCGTGGCGAGATCATTTCTTTCATCATGAAGGATGAGTAGGATTTTCTGGATGGGCCATCGTGGCATGCGTGCGAGTAGACAAGAATTCGGCAATCGATCAAGACACTTCGTGTAGAACGACCGCGAGGGGAGATTGCTACGAAATATGCGCTCGGGTGCGTCGTAAAGGATCAACGTATAGGCATGCGCCCCCTGATCATCCAAGCGCGATTTCAGGTCGTCTCGTGAACCGATCTCCCATATATCGACCGCTCTGGCATACAGTTGTTCCCCAAGCTTGGCTCCGTAGCTCTGTGTGTCTGTCGATGCACCGGTTTGCGATAAGACCAGGATATCGAGATCATGACGCGGCTCTTCCTGCCAGACCTCCGCGATGAGGGCATCGATGGCCTCTGACTTACCCTGTACGAAGTAGGGTGTTTTGCCAAGAGCCGAGGTGATGGCATCGCGCGCAGCAAAGTCGTTCGGGTCAGCCATGGCCACGGTGATATTCCCATAGGCTTCTCCGACGGGAAGCGTGTGGAATCGAAACGCCAGATCGGATGGAATCCGACGAGCGATTTCGAGATTGAGGGCGAAATCATTAAGAACCAAGGGTTTGGTTTTTGGACATCCCGAATCCGACATTCCAATCTCCTAGGTTACAACACCATTTTTCCAGATGTGGATAACAAAGTGTGTTATGAAGATGTAACGAAATGGTGATAAAGCGAAGGGTCGCCTAGCCTGGAGTGTAGGGCAAGGCCAGGCCATAGCCAATGCCGGGGACGGTTTCGATATAGTGAGGTTGGGAGGGGTTCTCCTCGATTTTATTGCGTAGGCGGTGAACAATCTGACGCAGCATATCCCGATCTCCGCCTTGGGCTCCCCATAAGTGCTCGATGAGCGCTTCTGTAGTGAGAACATAGCCGGCATTGAGCATAAGGTAATCGAGCAGACGGCACTCGAGGCGGGTCAGTTGGATCGGGTCCTTTTCGTGGACATGGACCTCTCGCTTGTGGATATGGAGGGTGATCCCCTCAAGCTTACGGATTGCGGTTGTGGGAGGGCGACCAGACCTACGGAGCACGGCCTGCGCACGCGCAACGAGCTGCCGGGGGCTAAAAGGTTTAGGGATATAGTCGTCGGCTCCGATGTCCAGACCGTGCACGATATCGTCCTCCTCACCTCGCACGGTGAGCAAGATGATGGGAGTGTCGGAGTATTGGCGGATATGTTTGCATACAGCGAAACCATCGAGTTTGGGGAGGTTAACGTCGAGCACAATGAGATCGGGTTTGTCCTCTTCCCAACGACGAAGGGCGGTTTCACCGTCGTAAGCCATAATGATCTGATACCCTTCTCGACGAAGTGTGAAGGCCACTACATCCGCAAGCGTGCGATCGTCATCGACAACAAGTGCTTTCATAGCTCATCTACCAGAGGAAGCGTGAACCAGAAAATGGCGCCGTCGGAAGTTTGGGTGCCCACACCAACCTCACCACCGTGAGCCTCGATGATCGCCTTGACGACGGAGAGGCCCAGCCCAACTCCATAGTGGGCTTGGGCATGAAGCGGATCAAGCCTGGCGAAACGGTGGAACACGCGCTCACGATATTCGGCAGGAATGCCTGCGCCTTTATCGACGACATCCACGCGCACGAAGTCTTCCTGCAGGCGTGCGCGAATCGCAATTTGCGTTTGATCTGGGCTGTACTTGCTCGCGTTTGAGAGTAAGTTGATCATGACCTGCGAAGCGCGCTTTGGATCGGCCTCCACGGTTGGGAGGGAGGCGGGCAGTTCAACGAGGAGCGTTTGATTGCGCTTGAGCAGCAGGGGTTGCATGATCGCAGCGGCTTCACCGATGATGCGCGCCAAATCGGCAGGTCGAGGTGTAACCCTGAAGTGCCCGGCCTCGATGCTCGCGCTTTCCAATAGGTTGTCGATTAGGGTCTGTAAACCGAGCACACCCAGATGCAGGGATACCAGCAATTCCTGGAACTCCGAAGGGCTCAAGTCTTGTGCTTGGTCGAGAAGAAGCTCAATCGATGCCGCTAGCGCGGAAAGCGGCGTGCGAAATTCATGGGATACGTTTGCCAGGAAGTGCCCCAGGAGAAGGTGGACAGCATCTTGTTCGCTGATATCTCGAAAGACGAGGACGACTTCCGCCGAGCTAGCTCCCGTAGGAGCGAGGCGGGCTCCGGTCACAGAAAAGCTGGCTTGCTCACCGTCAGCTAACTGCACGACGATCTTGCGCTGATGGCCGGGTGCAGGGATCTGCGCACTAAAGGGCTCATCGCTCTCAGGAGTTTGAAAGAGCTTGTCGCAAGATTGACCCACGGCATCATCCTGCTTTATGCCCGTTATGCGCTCTGCCCCTGTGCTGAAGTAGGTGATCTGGTCATGGCTGTCCAGCGTGACAATCCCCTCTACAATGGCATTTAAGAGCTGGTCTGACCAAGCCTTCTCGCGGCGAAGTTGGCTAAGCGTTTTCTGTAGGTCGACCCTGGCGCTTTCCAATGCTTCTGCGACTAACATCGTATCACGTACTCGGGTGTTGATCTCTACAGGCGTATCTAAGTCGCCGGCGCGGAGGGCTTTTGCCGCTGCTGTAAGGCCTGCGAGCGAGGATCCAATCCGCCTTGCCATACCGGTTCCCAAGAATGAACCTAAAGTCATGACGGCTAGGATTCCCCCAGCCAAGCTCCAGATTAGACGTCTGCGCGTGGATGCGATCCCGCTCACGTCCAGGGCGACCTGGGCTTGAATCGCATCTTCGCCTATGGAGAACTCTGACGCATAGTAGGATTTGTCTCCGTAGAGGAATCTCACATACGCTTGAGAATCTATAAGTCCGGATGATGCAGGGCCCTGGTTCGCGAGGTTCAATCCATCAAGCGTGCCTGAAAAACTTGTGGCGATGGGTTCACCCTCCATGAAAAGCGTGTGTTCGAGGCCCGTCTGCTCCCGCAGTGTAATGGCGAGTGGATGATCCAAGTATAGACCCACGATAACGTCGCCCAAGATCTTGTTCCCTTGGAGGATAGGGCTGTATGCGAGGAGCAACGCATGCGAGCCCACATCGGTCGCGAGGATTTGGTAGCCTGCGCTCCAATCCCCCAGGCAGGCGACCGCGGGGAGGTTGTCTCCTGCATGGCTGAGCATTTCCCCGCTCGGAGAACAGATCATGATCTCATCCAAAGTCGCCCCAAGCCGTAGAGTCTCAAGATACCCTCCAAGTTCTTGACGATCATCCTCGATGATGAGGGTGGAGATGGTAGGGCGTTGTGCCGTAAGATTGGCCAACCCGATGATATCGTCTTGCCTGGATGCAAATAGAGCCTGCGAGGCGCGCAACCCCTGCTCAACTTGGTTCCATGCTTGCTGATCCAACTGCCGACCGATTAAAACCAACGCTGGCAGTCCCGCTAAAACCGACGTCAAGAGGACCAGGAAGAGGGCATTAAGGATGAGATGTACAGTTAAACTGTGTGGATCAATCTTAATGTATCGCACGGTCGAAGCCGTTCATTTCTCGAAGCTCAGGTCGTAGTACCGGTTTGGGATGAACCGAAAATGATAAACAGCTGTCGTGATGCTATCTGCATGTCTAGCGTGAAGCCGATCCAACGGGAACGCTTATTCGCCCGTGGAACAGTAATAATTTCACACAAGTGTGTATGAGATGTCAACAAATAGAATCTGCCGTCGCGTCAGCCATATTGTAGCGCAACTGGGATTGTGTGTGGAGCGGGGATGGCCCAATTCTAAAAGGTGCGCATGGCGATCATACGGTAGATGTGGCAACGACGAAGGTGTTGCCATATGTGTTTGACGGTAGAGGCTCAAGTTACCAAAGCGGGGTCGGATTATGGGGAGGGGAGCGCGTTTCAGGAGGAGAGGACTCTTCCCAACCTGACGGCATTCGCAACGCCAACATACTTTCGTGCTTGGTAAGGAAAAGGATGAATGTTTGGCTGATCGAGGTCTTTAATTTTTACGTGGGGATAACTTATGGAATAATCACGGGGTACAATAAAACGTACGCTCAACACAGTGGATGAATCGAGCATGGAGGCTGAAATGACGTCGATCGCACCCCTTGAAAAACTTGAGCAAGCTCATCAACTACTCGTCGAACACCACTACGAACTACAACCCGTTGAACGCGGTTATGCCAATCGCACGCTCTACATCGATCTTTCCGCTAACACCATCCGGGAGAAACCCGTTACACAGCAGATGAAGGACATCTTCACCGGCGGGCGAGGCTTTTGTCTATGGCTGTTGTGGAACGCGGTGGAGGGAGATACGAAGTGGGATGATCCCCAAAACGAGATCGTTATCGCAGGCGGCCCCATCGGTGGGACGACATCCTACGCCGGCACGGGGAAATCCACCGTCGTGACCATCTCACCGCTCACGCACTCGGTGGTGGATAGCAACGCTGGCGGCTACTTCGGACCCTACCTGAAGTTCTCCGGATGGGATGCACTCGAGATTCAAGGCAAGGCAGACCGGGATGTGATCATCGTCATCGACGGCGATGAGGGTCGTGTGACGGTCGAGGAAGCGCCACTGGAGGACCTCGACACACATCTCCTCGCGGAACAACTGACAGCCATGTACGGCGGAGAAGGGCGTGATCGGCGCAGTGTTTCCGTGGTCTCGGCTGGGCAGGCTGCCGAGTATGTGCGCTACTCGAGTTTGAACTTGAGCTGGTATGACGTGCGGCGCGAAGCTGTGCGCGTCAAGCAAGCAGGTCGAGGTGGAATTGGCCGTGTTTTTCGAGATAAGCGGATGAAGGCGATAGTGGTGCACTTCAGCGGGTTGCGAGGGGATAGCAACAACGCGGTGGACCCGAAGCTCATGCGAAAAGCAGGAACACGCATCAACCGAGAAATCTCTGAGCTGGATGATTCACAAAATCAAATGCGCAAGCGCGGGACACCTTACCTGGTTGAGATCATGGATCATTTTGATCTCCTGCCGGTCAACAACTACCGCTTTGGATCGCATCTTGAAGCGCCAAAGATCGATTCGAGCGTATGGAAAGAGAAATTCACCCAGGGTATGCCGGATGGTTGCTGGGCGAGCTGTACCATGTCTTGTTCGCATGCTGTTGATCGCTTCGCGCTCCAAACCGGCCCATATGCCGGCCAGACAGTCATGGTGGATGGCCCCGAATATGAAACGGTTGCTGGGCTTGGTTCGAACATTGGTATTTTTGATCCAAGGCCGATTATGGAGATGGCTTTCTACTGTGATACCTACAGCATCGATACCATCTCGCTTGCCGACTCATTGGCGTTCGCTATGGAGTGTTACCAGGAGGGGATCCTAACCAAAGAGCACACGGGTGGATTGGATCTCACGTGGGGGAATGCCGCTAGTGCGCTCGAGCTCCTGCACCAGATGGCGAAAGGGGAAGGTTTCGGCCAAATCGTAGGGCAGGGCGTTCGCAGCATGAAGAAACACTTTGTAGAGACATTTGGTGCAGACCCGGATTTCCTGCAAGACATCGGCATGGAAAACAAAGGGATGGAGTTTTCCGAGTACGTTACCAAAGAATCGCTGGCACAGCAGGGCGGCTATGCCATGACGCTCAAGGGCGCTCAGCATGACGAGGCGTGGCTGATCTTTATGGATCAGGTCAATAATCAACTGCCTAGCTTCGAAGATAAAGCGGAAGCTCTGCACTACTTCCCCATGTGGAGAACATGGTTTAGTTTGCATGGATTGTGCAAGTTGCCCTGGAACGACATCCTTCCAGTCGATAATGCGGACACGGATGAGCCCGCCAAGGTCCCAGAGCATGTGGAAAATTATCTATGGCTCTATGAAGGACTGACCGGGAAGAAGGCAACTTCGGAGGATCTCATCCTTCAATCGGAGCGGGTCTACAACTTCCAGCGCGTGTTTAACCTCAAGCTGGGTTTTGGCACGCGTGAGCACGACTATCCGCCCTATCGCGCGATGGGGCCGGTGACGGTGGAGGAGTATGAGTCACGCACCGAACGCTATGATAAGCAATTGCTGGAAGAGGTTGGGATCGATCCGGAAGGTCTTACGACGGAAGCGAAGATTACATCTCTGCGGGAGCATCGCGAGGAGAAGTATGAGAAGCTTGTCGATGCCGTCTATGCCCGCAGGGGTTGGGACGAGCACGGCGTCCCCACACTGGAGACGTTGAAGCGGTTGGGGATCGACCTCCCTGAAGTCGTCGCAATCGTTGAGGCGCAAAAGAAGTCGTAGTACGTGGGAGGAATAACCTGGCGTTGGTCTCGTTCAGGCGGGGCAACGTCAAAGAGAATGTGGAAGGTGGGCGCAGCCAAGGGTGGCTGCGCCTTTGTTATCAGGGAGCGGAAACTTCGTT
>CAYLOP010000008.1:0-46823 GCA_964385305.1 uncultured Anaerolineaceae bacterium
TCAGGTGATGCGCGTGACCCCTACCAGAATTGCCCAACCAGCGAAGACCCGAAAATCCCCCTCAATACGAATTAAGCTCACCTGCAAGCATACACTTAAAAAATACGATCTGCAATCTATATGGCTGTCCGCCGTCCCATGCTTCCAGATGGGCCGTATGTGCGGCGTTAAACCTGTTGCGCAGGTGTCTTTCTTGACAATGATCCCACGGCCACCTATAATCCGCTTCAGGTAAGCGGGTGTCGCCAAGTGGTAAGGCAGTAGCTTCCCAAGCTACCATTCGAGGGTTCGAATCCCTTCACCCGCTCTCAAGAGAACACCCTTCAGGTTTGCTCCTTGCGCAACGCAAGGAGTTTTTCTTTGACAGGTAGGGAATTGGAACTGAACGCGGCAGATTGCTTGCGTACCTTCTCAGAATGCAGGGATGAAATCCTCTGGCATCCTTGACAAGCCCAGATGTATTTTCTCAAGCAAATCAATCATCTGTTTGAGAATGTCGGTAACATTGCTCTCGTCGGTTGCCATTAAAGCCATCTTGGCTAAATCTTGGACGGTATCCACATCAAGCATAATTTCCCACCGATGGCTTGACAACTCTTTCCGCAAGGCTTTCAAGAGTTCGACTGAACCCTCAGAGAACTCCTTCCAATGCTCATGTCGTTCCAGCCACGAAGCTCCTTCAGGCATGGGATGTCTCCTCCTAGGGTTCCGTACGCCGAACCGGTATTTTCCCATATCCATCATAGCATTTGCTTGATGCATCTTCAATTATAAAAATGAAGATCTCAATCCTCCCGCATGGACACCTTCTTACGTCACAAATTGCTGCTGTGGTTATACTCTCCGCTGTGACCCATTTCGAATGGAAGACCTGCTACCGGTTTGCTGGTAATTGCTAAACCAATTCGCTATAATCTGCGTATGCCTTACCAAGGCTAGATTGATGTCAACCATCCTTACATGCTATGCTGGAAAAGCACATGAACGCTGAAAGTGAGGGTGCATCTCAACATTGAATGAAAACACCCAAACCCGGCTTTCAATTAATTGACAGGATAGCATGGATCATCTCTGATCGACTGGATATTTTTGTTAATGGTCTATCTATGCTGGAGAGGATTCCTTCCACGATGCCTCTCACCACGCGTTACCCATAGCCACAGGAAGTACATGACATCCTTCAATGATTGGGAACTTCCTTGTGTTCAGAAAAACCGTTATCAGTGTTAGGAGAGCCTCCTGTGCCAACTAGCCCCATTAGCGCAACGATCTTGATTGTCGAGGACAATGTAGCTAATTTCATACTCATGGCTCGCATGCTTGAGTACATGGGTATCACTTGCGAATGGAAGACTTCTGGTTATGAGGTTGTAGAGTACGCAGATACCATTCCCCAAGTTGATCTCATCCTCTTGGATATCCGCTTGCCCTACGAGGATGGATACGAAGCATTGCGAAAATTGCGCGACTCAAAACTAAAGGATGTGCCTGTTGTTGCTGTGACAGCCTACGCAAGCGAAGACCAGATGAAAAAAGCTCGCGCCGCAGGATTTGATGGCTTTCTCGGAAAACCAATTGACCCGGATCAATTCCCTAATCAAATTCGCAGTATGTTAGCTCGAGAACCGGTTTGGGAGGTAGGATAAAACGTGGCAACCATAACGGAACCTCGAGAGAGATCGAGGCAGCGTTTCCTCGGAAATCTTGGCCGCCGTCTATCGCTGATCCTGCTTCCCTTGGTCCTGGTACCGCTGCTCATAACGGGTGTCGCAGCCTATTTTCGCGCCCGCGCCTTACTTGAGAACCAGATCAGTATGCAGATGAGCAGCTCTCTTGAAAACCAAATCAGTGACCTTTCCGTGTGGACGACGACGCGCGAAATCCGAATTCAAGCGGATGCCGCCCGTGCTCCTCTTACCGATTATGTTGGCACCCTACAGAAATACGAGGCAGACAGCCAGAGTTATACCAACACCATTAAGAACATAAATGAAACGCTCTCCAACTTTCTGGTCCAACGCAGTGCACAGCTATTTGACGATCTCTTGATTATCCGTAAGGACGATGGAACTATCTTGGCATCCACAAATCCCCTCTGGGAGTCATCCGAGCTTGAACCCGACATCCTTTCGAGGATGCAAACCTCATCATATCGCTCCTTACCTATGTACAACCATCCGCTATTCGGCCCATTCAGTTTATCCTTTCTTACTAGCGCCCCGATCCAAACGGGCAACGCCAACCAAATCGATGCTCTCTTGATTGGTGTAACATCTGGGACACGAGTCTTAAGAATCCTTTCGAATATTGAAGCATCTTGGGAGCATTTTAACTTTCCAAACACAACCAACACAGAAATGTTCATCACCTTATTTCCGGATACACTGCTCCGTGTACACCGATTTGGAATATCGCCCGTATCCGAAGGCAGCGCTTTGCCACCCGTATTTGAGATGACGGAGAGCCAGATCATCAAGAGCCAAAGGTACCGAAATATTAGCCTGATCCCGGTTCTCGGAACATTTACTTGGCTTCCCCAATTAGATATGGGCTTTGTCGTTGAAGTCCCGCTGTCGGTTATCTATGAAGAGATCAACGCTCTGACCCCCTTCTTCATCGTATTGTTCCTGGGTTCCGCTCTCTTGGCGCTTATCATCGTTTTTCTAACGAGTAGCCGACTATTACGTCCTCTACAATCACTCACAGAATTTGCACAGAGGATCTCGCAAGGGGACTGGCAATATCGCGTCCCTGTTGACCGCGACGATGAAGTTGGCTTGCTCGCTCACGCTTTTAACCGCATGGCGAAGGAGTTAAGTTTGCTCTATCGATCCCTTGAGGATCGAGTCGATGAACGAACCAAGCACCTTCGAACTGCAGCGCAGGTCGCTAGAGCAGTCGTATCGACACCATCATTGGAGGATCTCCTCAATCGCGCTGTCTACTTGATTCAAGAGCAATTTGGTTACCAGCACGTCTCTATTTTCCTCCTCGACAAGGAAGGAAAAAATGCCCTCCTGCGGGAATCAACCGGAGAGCTGGGCGCGGCGCTAAAAGCAAGACAGCATCAGGTCGCAGTTGGTTCGGAATCGATCATCGGATGGGTGACCGCCAATAATCAACCCCGCCATATTTCCGTAATGAACCCAAGTAGTGACGTGACGATGGACCGCATCTTCCCAGATACTGATTCTGAAGCTACCGTTCCACTACAGGTTGGAGGTAGGGTCTTAGGCGCGTTAGATATTCATAGCTCGGGCGAAGATGCTTTCACGCAGCAAGATATCGAAGTCCTTCAAACGCTAGCCGATCAGCTAAGCGCTGCGATCCAGAACGCCCGTCTTGCGCGTGCTTCCGTTGCTGCTGTCGAGCGAGCGCACATGGTAAGCGATTTGACCAGTGAACTCAGTGGATCTATGGATGTCGAAGATGTCCTGAGGAAAACCGCCATCTCGTTACAGAGCGCACTTGACCAAACCGAAATCATGGTCCATATCCAGTCGCCCGAACGAGGCGAAATCGATCGTGAAAGTTGAGCGCTTATCTCATGAGTAGCACGCCGAGAGGCTGGAAATGAAAGAACGACTAACCAATTGGTTGAAACCTACCTCGGATGAACCTGAAATCGCCCACCGACAATATCTCCTAAATGCCGTCCTTCTGAGCCTTGCGGTTTCAGGATTACTCTTTGGATTGGTGACAGGCATCTTATGGTTGCTCGATCGCGTTCCCCTCACAGGCATGCTAGCCGGCCTGGTCGTTCAGCCCTTCTACCTTCTCTCGTATCTTCTTGGTCGTCGAGACAAGGTCAGGATTGCAGCTGCAACCTCCATCATTGCAGTGTTCCTTGTAATGGTACTCTCGACACTGCATGTGGGCATCGGTCATGTAACGATTATCGGCTTGGCGATGGTCGTAGTAATTTCTGGGATCCTGATGGGGCTTGGTTCAGCGATAACGTTTCTCGTTCTTAGCGTGATTACCTATATTGGAGCCGGCATGGCACAGGCAGCGGGCTTCCTCTCCGCCGCGATCGTTCCTGAAGCCGTTGTGGCTGTTGATACCATCGGCCTAGGGTTGGGATTAATCGTCCTATTGATCCTCAATAAAATTACGAGCCAGGAATTGTCGAACGCGCTCATACGCGAGCGTGACCTCGCCGACCAGCTCCAAATCCGTAGCCACGATCTCGAGGAAGTAATCCAGCATCGGACTCAAAGCCTTAGACTTCAAACCCTCCAACTTCAGACATCTGCAGATATCGCAAAGCTATCTACAGAGATGGACACACCTGAAGAATTGATGTCGCGGGTTGTGGAACTTATCCTCGAACGCTTTCATTATTACCATGCCTCCTTATTTCTTATCGATGAAACCGGAATCTGGGCACAGTTGGTTGCCGGTACGGGGGAGATTGGCAGCAGGATGCTAAGCCATAGACATCGCTTAGCGGTTGGTAGTGCGAGCATCATAGGCTGGACCACTGCGAACCGCCAGCCCAGGATCGCGTTAAATGTCCATGAAGATCCTTTCTATTTCAAGAACCCCTTACTTCCCGAGACCCTCTCGGAAATGGCTTTCCCTCTGATCATCGAGGATCGCCTGCTTGGCGCGCTTGATATTCAATCGGATGAGCTCAATGCATTCTCAGAAGAGGATATTCGCACGATGGAGGCCATCGCCGCTGAACTTGCGATCGCGATCGACAACTCGCAAACCAAGAGAGCTATGACGCAGCAGCTTGCTAGAATCGAACAAGTTCAACGTGGTCAGACGCGTGATGCCTGGGGACGCTTGATCGCCTCTGGCATTCCCACTTATTTCCACGTTGACGCGAACGGCGTCGAAGACCATCCACAGGAAAAACACGGATTTGACTTAATCGAAGAAGCCTCTGAAAAAGCGAACACGGTGGTTGCCTCCAGCGGCAGAGAGTTGGCTGTACCGATCATCGTTCGCGGGGAAGTGGTCGCGACCATCGGAGCAAGAAGAGCGGATGATGTCGAAGAATGGACGGCGGATGAAATCGCCTTGATGGAAGCTGTTGCAGGACAGGCTGCCCTCTCCCTGGAGAATGCTCGCCAACGTGCAGATGAACAGCGCCGAGTGGCCGAGCTTGAGGTTATCAACCGAGTTAGCCAAGCAGTCTCTCAAATGCTGCGGCTTGACTCACTCTATCGCGTCATGCATTCTCAGGTCAACCAGGTCTTCGGAGACACAGATCTATCCATCGCCCTCTACGATCCAGTGAATGATCAAGTCAGCTTCCCCTATGCATCGGTCGAAGGTGAGATAACCACACTGCCAACACACCCACTCGGCAAGGATCTCTCATCCATCGTTATCACCACCCGTTCACCTCTCATGCTCCTTGAAGATGCTGAAAACCGGGCTGCGGAGATGGGAGTGACGCGAGCCGGTGAAACACCGAAATCTTGGCTGGGGGTCCCGATGATGGTTGGTGAAGATATCATCGGCATGATCTCCGTTCAAGACAAAGAGCATGAGCAACGTTACTCCGAAGACGATGCCGCCCTACTGACCACATTGGCAAGTCAGATTGCAGCCGCAATCCAAAACTCGAGACTCCTGGATCAAATTCAACGCTCAGAACGTCGTGAGCGATTAGTGCGTGAAATTACGAGCAAGGTGCGCAAGTCTCCCGATATGAAGACGATTCTAAACACTGCCGCGCGTGAACTTGGGATTGCATTACGAGCAGCACGTTCTGCGGCTCGCATAGGCGCAACAACACCGGAACCCTCAGAGGATGAACCCTCCGTACAGGCAAACGAAGGGACTACACATCATTCCGAAACAACGCGGGAGGAGGATGGCGTATGACCGACGAGAAAATCACCTTGGCTGCCCGCATCCAAAACCGCATGCGCCGCGTCAGCTTAGGCACTCGCCTTACAATGGTGCTTTTACCATTAATTTTAATCCCAATGCTACTCGTCGTCGGAGTAACATACCAACGATCGCGCAATATCCTGCGACAGCAAGCTGTCGATCAGTTGACCACTGCAGCGCAATCTCAAGTGCGCGTGTTAGAGGAATGGACCGCAATCCGCGAACAGCGCCTTCAGCTTGGCTCACAAAGAGCTGCGCTCGTCAATCCGCTCTCTCAATTGATGCCCACCACATCTTCTGCAGGTGGGTTAAATGATGTGAGAGAGGAAGCGCGCTCACAGCTAGCCAGTCTCAAGACCCGTGAAGGGCAAGGCATGTTCGTAGACCTGCTTGTCGCCAGGGCCTCAGATTCCATAGTGATCGCCTCCACAAAACCCGAATGGGAAGGAAAGAAGCTACCCCTTCTATCACAGGACGTGATTGAATTCGAAAACCTGGGTTCGATGCCAATCTATAACGACCCTTTACTTAATCCCGACAATGTCGCCATCATCACCTTCGCTCCGATGCGGCTAGCACGAACCCAAGCGATCGACGCCGTATTGATCGGCATGAATTTAGACTTACGGCTCAGCACGCTCATGGAAGAGATGCAGATCTTTTGGGAGCAGCGTGGTGTGTTCAAAGTCGTTAAAGGTGAAACCTACATTGTTCTTGCTCCCGATATCACGCTCCGTTTAGAGCGCTATGGCACTGTACCAGTGGTCGAAAGTGGAAAGGATCACCCCGTCATTCAGATGGCGCAGACGATTCCTTCAGGAACTGTGGAGTACATCGATAACAAAGACCAACTCGTTCTGGGTGCATTTGAATGGATCCCTGAATGGGATCTTGGTGTTGTCGTTGAACTGCCGCAAGAGAATATCTTTGCGGAAATCAACCGGTTAGCGCCTTTCATCGCTGTCATCTTCATCGTTGTTGTTGCTCTGGTAGCCGTCAGCGTTCCCTTCTCTACCCAGCGCGCATTACGCCCATTAGGCGATCTTGCGGACTTCGCTGAACGCCTGGCGCGAGGTGACTTATTGCATCGCGTGACTCAACAACGTGAGGATGAGATTGGGCGTCTCGCTGTCGTGTTCAACAAAATGGCCGACGAATTATCCGACATGTATGGATCATTGGAGAAGCGCGTTCAAGAACGCACAAGTCAAATTCAAACCGCTTCCGAGGTCGCACGCGACGCGGTAGCCATTCGTGATCTTAATACCCTCCTTGACCAAGTGGTCCACCTTATTTCTGAACGATTTGGTTTCTACCATACCGGCGTTTTTCTGACCGATCAGAACGGCGAAAACGCTGTGCTGCGCGCCGCATCCTCCGAAGGCGGCAAGAAGATGTTGAGCGAAGGACATCAACTCGCCGTAGGTAAAAGCGGGATTGTTGGCTATGTGACAGGCACTGGAAACCCGCGGATTGCATCGGATGTCGGCACAGACGCTTACCATCTCACAAACCCAAACCTACCCGAGACGCGCTCAGAAATCGCACTACCTCTCCGTTCTGGCGCCGCCATTATCGGCGCCCTTGATGTTCAATCGAAAGATCCAAATGCTTTCAGCGAAGACGATCTTTTTGTCCTGCAAACGATGGCCGACCAGCTGGCCGTGGCAATCGAAAATGCGCGCTTGATCGAAGCTCAATCACGGGTTGCAATTCAGCGCCGTAACGTAATTGACATCTATAACCGTATGACGGGGCAGCTTGGCTATACTCGCCTC
The DNA here is from genome assembly GCA_964385305.1 of uncultured Anaerolineaceae bacterium. Classification (GTDB taxonomy): domain Bacteria; phylum Chloroflexota; class Anaerolineae; order Anaerolineales; family E44-bin32; genus CAYLOP01. The sequence continues at coordinate 7,632 of CAYLOP010000008.1, forward strand.
CTCAAGGAGTCAACGGAAATCATCCGGTCCAGCTTGGGTTTCCCGGGCGTAATCTTAGGCCTCGTTGAAGGCGGTCAAGTTGTCATCCGCAGCGCTGCATCGAAAGATCAAGAACTAGATTGGATTCTCCAGAGGAGCGCCCCCCTGGGACGCGGGGTATTTGGTCGAACGATCGCCTCGCGAACACCACAGATTTGGGACCCATCAACCCCCGACGACATTCTCACACCTCCCCAACCGGATGCTGAGTCCCGAGTAGCCATCTGCGTTCCCATCATCTCGCGCGGGGACGTAATCGGCGCTTTGGCGACGCAAATACAGGCGCAGCGCGCGCCCGATGGAGAGACCATCGAGGTTATCGAACTGCTCGCTAGCCATGTGGCGAATTCACTCGAAAATGCGCGCCTTTTTGAGGAAACGCAACAAAGTCTTGAGCAAGTTGATGCGCTTTACCGGCAACAGACAGCGGCTGCGTGGCATCAATTACTTCCATCGCTATCAACCTCACAGGAAGATAGCGTGTTTGAATATGGGAGTGACAACCTATCCCTCCGAGATTTCCGGGAGGGGGATCTCATGGAGATGCCAATCTCTCTACGAGGGGAAGTACTTGGCTCTCTCGGGATTCTCAGCGACCGTCGAAGTAATTGGTCGGAAGATGAGCAAGCCATTCTCGGCGCCGTAGCGGATGAGGTTGCGAATGCGTTGGAGCAAGCCCGCCTTATGGATGAGATCCATCGACGTGCGACACAGTTGCAAACAGCTGCCGAGATCGCACGTGATGCTACCGGTTTTCTCGATCTGGACACCCTAATCCAAAGGGCTGTTAATCTTATCTATGAACGTTTCGGCCTCTACCACGTCTCGATTTTCCTTCTGGATCAAGACGAGAAGCGCGCCATCGTACGTGAGTCGGCCGGAGAAGCAAACGAACGCTTGAAAGAGGCGAAGCTCTCAATCGATGTAGGTTCAAAATCGATTATGGGTCATGTTACAGAGACAGGCGAGAGCTACTTAGCTCATGATGTCAATAATGACCCCTACTACTTCGAGAATGCCTTCCTGCCTGACACTCGAACCGAGCTTGTTATCCCTCTGAAAATTGGCGATAAGGTCATCGGCGCACTTGATGTCCATCACAACCTACCCCACGCGTTCACAGAAGACGATAGGTCGATCTTCGAAATCCTTGCAGACCAGATCGCAATCACGATCCAAAACGCGCGCCTATTTGAGGCGACCTTGCGCCGTGCTGAGCGTGAGCAGGCCGTGCTCAAGGTTACGAGCGCGATTCGGGCAAGCGACGACATCGATGGGATGCTTCAGACAGCGGTTCATGAGCTACGTCAGGTTCTCGGGGCAAAGCTTGGACGAGTCCAACTCGTGGAAGCACCATCTGGAATGCAAAACTCTTTCGACAGTCTCTCGACCGTAAACAGTTCGGGGGATACACAAGATGATGGAAGATCCGACAAATCCAAAGAGGCATCTTGATGACATCCTACATTATTGCCATCGCAAATGAGAAAGGTGGCGTTGCAAAAACTACCACCGCTCTCTCCCTTGGCGGCGCCTTGGTAGAACAGCAATATAAAGTGCTCCTTGTGGATCTTGATCCCCTTTCGAACCTCACACTTGCACTTGGCTATAAGTCAAAGCTCCTCGAATTCACGTTGGGAGACATCTTGATGAGCGATCAGCCTATACAATCTGCGGTCGTTCAAACCTCCCTGCCTAACCTTGACTTGGTACCTGGCAATGCAGACCTCGCAATGACGGAACGTTTTATGGTCGTCCGTGAGAATTACGAGCAAATGCTTAAAGGGATGCTTAACTCAAACGAAAGCCATGATATTGTTTTATTGGATTGCCCCCCAGCACTTGGTCCCCTCACATACAATGCACTTTCAGCTGCGGATCTTTTACTCATCCCAACCCAGTGCGAATACTACTCAGCCCATTCTCTCCGGAACATGCTTAGCATGATCCGCAACGTTCGTGAGCGTACAAACCCAGAATTACGTTACCGCTTGGTTCTAACCATGTTCGATAAGAGAAACCGGATCCATAGCGATCTCCACGATCACATTCAAAGAGTATTTGGAGATGCAGTTTTCAAGAGTGTGATCGAAATCGATACAAAGCTGCGCGAGAGCCCAATTTTTAATCAACCGATCACGACCTATGCTCCTAACAGCCGTGGTGCAGAGCAATATCGACAATTAGCGCAAGAGTTGAGGCAATTTATCCATGAAACCGTTGGATCGCCTACGAGATCGGCTTGAAAAGCTTTTTGAGGGGATATCCGATGATCCCGATCGGACCGGACCACTCTCTCCTGCCCGCTTAGAGCATATGCGTCTTGGCGGGATAACCGGCTGGATATGGGAGTGTGATCGATCCGGTAAATATACCTGGTGCAGCCCTGAAGTTGAGAAGATCCTCGGCTATAAGCCCGAGGAATTGATCGGTAAACCGGTTGATCGAGTTGCATTTGTGTCTCCCGCCGCCGACAATCTGCGCGCGGCATTCGAGAAAGGCAATCCGATTCAAGAGATCCGGGCAGATGCTCACTCCCGCGAAGGAAGGGCGCTTACGCTGTTGATCAACGCGCTTCCACGCACCGATCAAGAAGGCAAATACTTTGGTTATCGTGGTGCCGCTCAAGTTATCTCCATGCAGGAAGCTCCGGATGAAGAGCAACGTGCCGAGCGCATGGCAATATCGGTGCCAGACACCAAGGATGAGATCGGCGCCCTGACCGTCCCGCGTTTGACGCCGACGTGGGGTGCCGTTCCCGGCTTCATCGAAGATGAGGATGGCATCCGATCGGTCATGAGTGCCGAAACGGTTTCTGACATGCAAGCCAGCCTTGATGAGAATAAGATCGTTGTTCCTATTGTCGGGCAATATCAAACCCTCGGGGTTTTGGAATTCGAAGAAAAAGAGCTCGACCAACCTTGGTCGCAAGATGACAGAGCCTTAGTTGAAGCAGTCGCAAAAGACCTTGCTCTTGCCCTTTTGGATGTACGCTCGCGGGAGCTCACACAACAAGCGCTTGAAGAGATGCAGGAGGCAGACAGGCTTAAGAGCCAGTTCCTCGCCAACATCAGCCACGAATTACGTACGCCTCTTAACTCCATCATCGGCTTTTCTCATGTCATCTTACAGGGGATTGACGGACCGGTCACCGAAACCCAAAATCAGGATCTCTCGGCGATTTATGATGCTGGGCAACACTTACTTGGACTGATCAACAATATTTTGGATGTCACAAGAATCGAAGCCGGCAAAATGGAACTGACGCTCAGCGACGTTGACCTCAAAGAAACCATCCTCAGCGTGATGGCGACGGCGGAAGGTCTGGTCAAGAACAAACCCATCGAGCTCATCACAGACATCCCTGATGACTTGCCGATCATTAAGGCGGACAGTATTCGCGTTCGTCAGATCTTGCTCAATCTCGTTTCCAATGCCACCAAGTTCACAGCCAAAGGTCAGATCGGCGTATCTGCTCGCATTATCAAGCTAGAAACGAGCCGCCAGATCGTCATTGCGGTATTTGATACCGGCCCTGGGATCGCCCCAGAGGATCAGGAGAAGATTTTTGAACCTTTCTCTCAAGTTGATTCCGCTGCGGTGCGCAGAAGCGGCGGAAGCGGCCTTGGGCTCTCCATTTGCCGCCATTTGGTTGAATTACATGGTGGGCGAATCTGGGTTGACAGCATCCCAGGTGAAGGTAGCACATTCGCGTTCACTCTTCCCATCGGACCCGCTGATGAGGAACTTGAATTTAAAGCCCCTATCATCTTAAGCATCAATCAGGAATCAACCATATTTGAGGCCTATCGTTCCCACCTAGAAGGATTGGGGTACCAATTCCAGCAAGTTGCGTGGCCATGCGAGTTGGACAACGTCATTACGGAACTCAAGCCTGCCGTAATCCTTCTTAGTCTATTTCTGGAGGACCAGAGCACCTGGAATATCCTCGCAAACCTTAAGAAACTTCCCTTTTCCCACATCATCCCTGTGATCCTCTACTCGAGGCTTGATGATGAAACAGGCTTTATTCTCCCGCCTCTCTTCACCTTAGAGAGACCGCTCTCTGATCAATCCGTCCGAAGTATTCTTCTTCAAACGATGCGTCCCGAATCCGGAGCTCCGGATGTGCTTTTGGTAGACGACAATAGCCCTGATGTCAGCGATCTACGCACCGTACTCCATAGACTTGGCTGCCGTAAAATCCGCATTGCGCAGGACACGGTCAGCGCCACCGAAGCGCTCGATCAGCAAATACCTGATCTTGCGATCGTAAACCTCTTGATGGATCAACTGGAGGGCTTCACCGTTCTAGAAGTACTGCTGGAGCGAGAACTCATCGGAAAGGTCCCTGTTGTTGTGATATTGCCCTCGGAACCTACATCCGATGACCAGGCGCTGCTTGACCGGGGGTCGGAGGCACTGCGTGAACACACACTCGTCGAGATAGTGGAACACATCGATAAGCTCAAGAGCGTTGTATCCAATCTCGACCTACCTGACTAGCCGGACTGATCTCTACCGGTTGTCCACAGCGCGATCGAAGTCAATAAGATTTTTACTTTCGATCTTGGTTTTGAGAAGTGAACGCCGCGTTACGGTTGTGGTTAGGTTGCTGGGGATGATTCCATCACTCATGTGGGAACTACCCTCTCTGCAACGCTCTTTACAACCGAGTTGTTTCCACGAAAATTACGCTCGATCAGGCGAGAATTCATGGGGAATAATCGATTTCTCTTACTAGCCAGGTTAAAAACTCGAAATCCTATACGATGAACAAAACCGGCGTTCCTACTGCCATCGCATCTGCTCTCCTGCTTGGTCTTGCACCGATTTTTGGCAAACAAGCGATCCTCGCGGGCATGGACTCTTACGCCGTCGTTGCAATTCGAACGGCTGCTGCAGCCTGTTTGCTTTTCCTTGTGATCCTCGTCCTACGACGCCGCTTCTTGTATATCTATCCTCTTGGACTTCTTGGATGCACAATTGCAGGGGTATTGAACGGGACTGGCTCGCTCCTTTATTATGCTGGCCTTGCGCGCCTCAATGCCGGTTTGGCACAACTACTGTATGCCCTTTACCCGGTATTTGTTGCCCTGATCCTTTACCTCGATGGTTATCGGCACCCCCAAGTTGTGATCCTTAGCTTACTGCTTGGCATTCCCGCCGTTTATCTTCTGCTCCAATCCTCTGCCACCCAAATTGATATCATCGGCGTTTTCCTTATGCTAGCTTCAGGGCTTTTCTACGCCCTACACATCCCGATAAATCAGCGTGTCCTGTATGAGGTTCCAGCACCAACGGTCACGCTCTATACATTAATCGCAATGACGATTATTGTCCTCCCGGCATTTTGTATCTTCTCCCCCACAAAATCCCAAATCCCAAACCAGGCCATACTACCGCTAGTAGGTCTTACGGCCGTCACCTTTCTCTCACGACTCGCACTTTTTGCGGGCGTCAAAATGATTGGGGGAATGCGAACCTCCTTGCTCGGGTTGGCCGAATTGGTTGTGACAATCTCTCTCGCACACATCTGGCTCGCCGAGTCGCTCAGCCTCAAGCAATGGCTGGGCGCCTTGCTCTTGATGGCATCTCTATTATTGGCCGGATATGATCACACGTCTGTTAAACCCGCTCAAACGCGAGGTCTGTTGTCCTGGCTGCGACCCCGGATTCGCCCAACTCCCCCTCCCGAAGCGTAAGCTCATCGAACATCATGCGCATCGGAAGACGATTCTAAACCGATGAATTTCCTGTGCAGGGATGATTTGTATCCCGGCAATTCATCAGCGAGTCATGCTATACTCGTTGCCAAATCCCAATACCATCTACAAAACGCTTTTGGAGTTCTATGATGCGCCACTTTCTTTCAATCACGGATTATTCCTCTCAAGAGCTACTCGATCTTCTCGAATTGGCAACCCGTCTCAAGAAAGAACGTCAAGCCGGCGGAAATGCGCCCATCCTTGAAGGTAAAGTCTTGGCAATGGTGTTCCAAAAGCCGAGTTTGCGCACACGCGTTTCCTTCGACATGGCCATGAGACACCTTGGCGGGGATGCACTCTACCTTTCCCCCAGCGAAATTGACCTGGGGAAGCGCGAATCGATCGCAGACGTGAGTCGCGTGCTGTCACGTTACATTGATGCAATCATGGCACGTGTTTTTGATCATGCACACATTCTCGAACTCGCCAGTTACGCCTCCGTTCCTGTCATCAATGGTTTGAGTGATTTCAACCACCCCTGCCAAGCCCTTGCAGATACACTTACCATCTACGAGCGTTTCGGTGACCTACACGGGCTCGATGTCGCCTACATTGGGGATGGAAACAATGTCGCCGTATCCCTCCTTTTTGCCTGCGCAAAACTTGGTATGAACTTCCGGATTGCGGGCCCTGAAGGATATGGACTTTCTGATGACGTGATGGCCACAGCAGAAGTTTTCTCCCAGGAAAGTGGTACTACCATCAGCAGCACACATGATCCGGAGGAAGCGGCGCGAGGTGCAAACGTGATCTACACCGATACTTGGGTTAGCATGGGCCAGGAGGAAGAGTCCAAAAAGCGAAGCAAGGTTTTTCCGCCTTACCAGGTGAACGAGGCATTGGTTTCCCTTGGCGACCCAGAAGCGATTGTGATGCACTGTCTACCCGCCCACCGAGGGCAAGAGATCACAGATGCGGTGGCAGATGGTCCCCATTCCGTCATCTTCCAACAAGCGGAGAATCGAATGCACGCTCAAAAGGCCATCCTTTATACACTTATGACATAAACTTCGCCTCTCGAGCCTAGGACATCATGCGATCTAAAGTCACCGTTCCGAGACATTACAAGGAGAGGGATCAACAATGAACATAGGCGTTCCTAAAGAGCGACGTTCTTTCGAGTTTCGTGTTGGCCTGCCTCCGGCAGGTGTGGAGATGTTCACCAAGCACGGTCATACGGTATACGTTGAAAGCGGAGCCGGTGAAGGCGCTGGTTTTATAGACGACGATTATCTTAATTCCGGTGCAAAGGTTGTCTACAGCCAAGAGGAAGCCTTTGGCCGTGCTGACCTGGTCTTAAAATTCTCACGTCCCCTTATCGAAGAGCTGAAGATGATGCGTCCGGGCCAAACAGTCGCGGGGTTCTTGCATTTGGTCGCAGCCCGACAAGATAAGATCGATATATTCGAAAAGAAGAAGATCACAGCCATCGCTTACGAGCAGGTTGAGGATGCCGAAGGGAACTTGCCTATCCTTGCACCACTGAGCCAGATCGGAGGGAGGATGGTTGTCCAGATCGCCGCACGTCTCCTGCAGAACAACCACGGCGGTCGTGGGATCTTGCTTGGCGGCGTAACGGGCGTTCCTTCTGCGGAGGTCATCATTATCGGCGCCGGTGTTGTGGGAAGCACGGCAGCGGGGACCTTCAGTGGGGTTGGTGCTCATGTTACCTTGCTCGACACAAGCCTCCAGAAATTGCAGCAGGCCTTATGCTGCACCCAATCGCATTTCGTCACCATGGTTTCTACACCCTTCAACATACGCCGTGCCACTTCCTATGCGGATGTTCTTGTCGGCGCCGTTCTGGTTCCTGGGGAGCGTTCTCCCATTGTGGTAACGCGTGACATGGTTGCAGATATGAAACCTCGAGCCATTATCATCGATATGAGCATCGACCAGGGAGGTTGCGTGGAGACATCTCGCCCGACTAACCATGGCAGTCCGACCTACATCGAAGAAGGCGTTATCCACTACTGTGTACCGAACATGTCTGGTGTCCTCGGTCGGACTGCATCGAATGCGCTCTACTATGGCGCTTACCCCTATCTCAGAGCAATCGCGCGTGATGGGATCGAAGCGGCTATTGCGAGCATGCCAGGCCTCGAGTGTGGTTTGAATTTACAGAATGGAAAGGCGATACATCTCAAGAGATTAGGCGGTCTTTCTTAAGGGAAAATATCTTATGACATGGATCTCAAAGTACCAATCTCGTCTTACTACAGTTGAGGAAGCCGTCAAAGTCATCGAACCCGGGCACCGCGTCTTCCTTACCGGGAACTGCTCCGTCCCGCAAAAATTGCTCAACGGCCTTGTCGCCCGTGCCGACGAACTGGAAGATGTGGAAATTGTCCAGGTTTTCACAGTTGGCCCTGCGCCTCATGCGGACCCCGAAATGGAAGGGCACATGAGGATCAACACCCTCTTCATCAGTCACAATATCCGCCATGCCGTCAACGATGGACGCGCCGATTTCACGCCGTGCCTCCTATCCGAAGTGCCATTGCTTTTCCGGGAAGGCCACCTTCCCTTGGACGTTATCCTCATCCATGTCAGCCCACCGGACGAACATGGCTTCTGCAGTTTAGGCATCGAAGCCGGCCTTTCAAAAACCCCTGCTCAAAACTCCCGCATCGTGATCGCGGAAGTTAATGAGCGTATGCCGCGCACCCTGGGCGATTCCTTCATTCACTTTTCCAAAATTGACTTCGCCGTCCCTGTAGATTATCCGCTCGCTGAACTACCCATGGGTCAGACAAATGACTTGAGCATGAAGATCGGTCAGTACGTCGCCGACTTGATCGAAAACGGCTCCACCATGCAGATGGGCATCGGTGCAATCCCCGACGCTGTGCTGCATTTCCTCCACGATAAACGCGATCTCGGTATCCATACCGAATTGTTCTCGGATGGCGTTATGGACCTGATCACACGCGGTGTGATCACAAATGACAAGAAGACACTTCACAACGGCAAGATCGTTGCAGGTTTTATCCTCGGAACGCAGAAACTATATGATTTCGTCGATGACAACCCCATCGTAGAGCTTCACCCTACAGAATATGTCAATGACCCCTTCGTCATCGCCCAAAATGATAAGATGGTCTCGATCAACTCTGCCATCGAGATAGATCTGACTGGGCAGGTCTGTGCAGACAGCATCGGCCCTAGGCTCTACTCAGGTGTCGGAGGTCAACTTGACTTCGTCTACGGTGCAGCTCGCAGTAAAGGCGGAAAGCCGATCATAGCGCTTCCTTCCACTGCCACGCCACGAGATGGCACGCGCTTGAGCCGCATTGTCCCGATGCTAAAACATGGCGCCGGCGTCGTAACGACCCGCAATCATGTGCACTATGTCGTGACGGAATATGGGGTTGCTTATCTCTATGGAAAAACCATCCGACAGCGCACTCGAGCTTTGATCGATGTCGCACATCCAGATTTTCGTGAGGAACTCGAGCGAGAAGCGAGGGAGCTTAACTACCTGTGAAACGTCGTGCGAAGATCATCGCTACGATAGGGCCGGCGAGCAGCTCTAAAGAACAGATTCTCGCGCTCGTCGAAGCCGGCATGGATGTCGCCCGCCTGAATTTCTCGCATGGCGAGCATGCTGATCACGCGGCCGTTATCGAGAATCTTCGATCTGTCAGCCGCGCAACGAATCGCGCCATCACCATCTTGCAGGATCTCCGCGGTCCAAAATTGCGGACTGGTCGATTACCCGGTGATGGCTCGATCCAACTCATCGCTGGCGAGCACTTTACGCTCACCACAGAGCCTACCGAAGGCACCCCGGAGCGCGTCCAAGTGAACTACGCAGCACTACCCAAGGACGTGAAACCCGGCGATCGGATCCTCCTTGACGATGGGCGAATGGAATTGGAAGTACTCGAAACCAAGGGCACGGAGGTGCTGACCAAGATCGTGCTTGCTGGAGAGCTACACAGCTACAAGGGGGTCAATCTTCCGGGAATTGCCCTATCGGCGCCATGCCTCACAGAGAAGGACCGAACCGATCTGGCATTTGGCTTGAAACATGACATCGACGCAATCGCCATGTCTTATGTGCGACATCCTGCGGATCTGGATACATTGCGTGATGCTATAAAGGAATTGGCGCGAGAAGGCCAGGACCCTCCGATCATCGCGAAGCTCGAACGCCCTGAGGCGATCGAGCATCTGGAAGGAATCTTGGATGCTTGCGCAGGCGTGATGGTTGCTCGGGGCGATCTCGGTGTTGAACTCTCTGCAGAACGTGTGCCCTCTCTCCAAAAACACATCATCCAACGCGCTAACGCAAAGTCTCGCATTGTGATCACTGCCACTCAAATGCTTGATTCGATGATTGCGCATCCCCGGCCAACAAGAGCCGAGGCCTCCGATGTAGCAAATGCCGTTTTCGATGGAAGCGATGCATTGATGCTTTCCGGTGAGACAGCCATCGGCGCCTATCCGATCCAAGCCACGAACACCATGGCTCGTATCATCACTGATGCCGAACAACATGCCGCAGAGTGGGGTCAAAAACGCATCGACCTGGAGTACACGGATGACGACGCAGTTGCCACCACCTATGCGGCCCGTGGTCTTGCCCACGATCGCAACGTCGCCGCGATCGCGGTCTTTACAAGATCAGGCCGTACGGCGCAGTTGATGTCAAAGACGAGACCTGCCGTGCCCATCCTCGCCCTTACCCCCGAGCTTGAAACCTACCAAAGAATGGCACTGTTCTGGGGTGTCGATCCCTACCTCGGCCCGAAAGCAAATTCCGTCGAGGAGATGCTCGAGCGCGTTCGTGCGGTATGTTTGCGTTCAACTGTTGTGAAACCAGGCGATCAGGTTGTCGTCGTCGCCAGTCTTCCTGTTGGTGCGATGGGTCCCCCAAACTTTACCCTTCTCACAACCGTATAATCGGAATACTTCTTTTCACTTATAAAGCGACGCTGTTAGAGCGCCGCACGGATGATCCTGACCAGCTTATCGGCGATCTCCTCCGGTGTGCCCTTCAGGAACTCACGCTTGCGATCGCGTGATTCAGCTTGATCCAATCCTGTGACAATCGTGGGAGATCCAGGTGAACCAATGTAATCGGGATCCGTCTCAAGCGACTCACTATCACAGGAAGGGATCTTGGCCTGATTCATTGCCCATTCCTTGATTTCATAATCCATGAAGCGCGGCTCATTGGCAGCAGTCTTAACTGAGAGCAAAGCAGGCAGTGAGCTTTCCAAGATCTCATAACCGCCCATGACTTCTCGCCGTCCGCGCACGATACGCCTCGCAAGGTCAACCTCAACGCTAGTCACCATGGTGATTTGCGGCAAATTCATCCACTCTGCAAGACCAGGGGGCACCTGTCCCGTGGCACCATCAGACGACTCCTCACCGCACAGGATCAGGTCAACAGATGTAATCTTCTCAATTCCTTTCGCGAGTGTGTAAGTTGTTGCCAGGGTATCTGCGCCGGCGAAAGCCCGATCGCTAAGCAAAATAGCGTCATCGGCACCCATCGCTAGCCCGATTCGTAGATAGGGTTCAAAGAACGGAGGGCCCATTGATAGCAAGGTGACACGTCCGCCATGTCGATCTTTTAAGACCAATGCGACTTCAAGTGCGTTCATGTCCGGTGGATTGAACTCCGAACGTGCACCCTCACGATCTAACCAATGTGTTTCTGGATCGACCCGGATCTCTTCAGGTTTGGGTACGACTTTCATGCAGACAACGATGTGGAGATCAGGCATTGGCCACCTCGTGCTCCTCCCGAAGAGCCTTGATCAGTACGGGCACAAATTTCGAAACATCCCCTTCGATACAGTAGTCCGAAAACTCATAGATCGGTGCTTCGGGATCGGTGTTGATCGCGATCACAATGTCGGCATCCTGAATGCCGACCACGAAGTGAAATGCGCCGCTGATTCCGCATGCAAAGGCGATCTTGGGTCGGCATACCACACCTGTCTGGCCGACCTGCCGCTCTCGCTCGATGTAACCGTCGTCTACGGGCGGACGTGTTGCGCCGACCTCACCGTCCAACAACCCGGCCAATTCCTCTATCATCTCGAAATTACCTTCGATACCTCTCCCGCCGCAAACCAGGACAGGCGCTTGCGTCAGGTCCACACCCTCTCCGATCACACGTTCGACAACCCGAGTTCGGACAATATCCTGCGGGATGTCTAATGAGAACTCGACAATCCGTCCTTTCCGCTGCGAATCTCGCTCCCTCATCGGAAAGACACCCGGTCGAACGGTGGACATCTGCGGTCGATGGTTAGGCGCCTGGAGCAATGCCAACACGCCTCCGCCGAAACCGGTCACCTCTGACGTAACAATTCCCGTGTCTGGGTCCAAACGCAGGTCGGTGCAATCCGCATTCAGCCCAGCCTTGAACCGTACCGCCAGCCTACCGGCAAGATCACGTCCATTCGGTGTTGCTCCAAAAAACAGGATGCTAGGCACTCCCTCCATAACTGCTGCGTACGCGGCATGGCTATACGCATCAACTGTGAAGGTTTCCAAGGCGGAATGCTCGATGAGCCACACATCATCGGCGCCGAAGGCAAACGCGTCCCCCGCAAGCTCCTTGACTCCCTCGCCAAGAAGCAATCCGATGACTGGCCAGCCCGTTTGGTCTCCGAGTTGACGGCTCTTCGAAAGCAACTCTTTGGAGACCCCAAGCAGCTCGCCGTCGTTTTGCTCAAGGAAGATCCAAATCTCTTTTCTCTCTTGTTCGATGCCATACAAGGAGGCGACCATGAAATTCTCCCTGGGATCCTTGTTGATGACTGTCTCTTCTTATCTTTCTGCGACCAGAGCTTTGGCTGCGATCTCGGCGACATCCATCACAACCACCCCCTCTATACCCAAAGACTTGATGCTGTCTTCAAGGCACGCAATACAATACGGACAGGCCGTCGCGATCACACTCGCACCCGTTTCGACGGCTTCGCGAACTCGAACGTCACCAAAACGCTCGCTCGCCGGCGTCTCCATCCACATCCGACCTCCCCCGCCACCACAGCAAAGCGCATCGGGCCCGAAATGCTCCATCTCGACAAGTGAAACACCTGGGATGGCTTCCAGAATAACCCGTGGTGACTCATAATCCCCATTCTTACGTCCCAGCAAGCAGGGATCATGGAACGTCACACGGTTGGGAAACTCGCCGCCAAACATCAACGTTCCTTCGCTTACCATCCTCGCGAGCAATTGTGTGTAATGCAGCGGTTGGAAGTGTTCATTCAAGCGAGGATAATGATTCTTAAAGGCGTCATAGCAATGCGGTGAAATTGTCACCACGGATCCAACACGATCCTCTTGAAATATGCTCGCTGCGCTCTCAACGATCTCCTTAAAATACGGAATATGCCCCACACTCAACACCGCTTCGCCGCAGCAGGGTTCACGCTCGCCCAGTACGCCAAAGGACAGGTTTACCTTGATAAAAATCTTGGCAAGCGCACGTGCGACTTTCTGTGCACGTCGATCGTAGGATGGCGTGCAGCCGACATAGAAGAGGAATTCATGCTCATCCGCGTTATAAATCGGCAAGTCCAGATCTGCCGCCCATTGTATTCTTTTGGATGGCGGCTGGAGCCATGGGTTATTGTTCCAATACATCGACCACAACAGCGAAGGCAGTCCCTCCAGGACGTTTCGACGCTTCCACAAGATATACCTTAGTCCTCGGATGACTTCAGCGATCGGCACCCCGCGTGGACACAGCGCCTCACACTGGCTGCAGGCGGTGCACAGCCAGATGTTATCCATGTCATCTACGAGGCCAAGTTGTGCCTTGCGGATGAACTGGCGAACAGATATCGTCTCATCTCGTACTTTTCCCCAAGGACATACGGCCGTACAAACACCGCATTGGAAACATGGGGCAGCCGCGCCATGGGTTAGTTCAATGAGCTCTTCCCAAAGATCATCATCGATCACCCATACAGCCGTGCCCTTTATATTCTTCTCCGTAGACGCCATGGATGTCTTAACCTCAATCTGAAGCCGTTTCGGCCGCCGCAGCTTCCTGCGGTTTCCGAAGGTGCTTCTGAATCACTTCATCCATTTCCATGATCTTCTCCGCGAACTCCTTGCCCTCCGCAGCCGAGATCCACTGCAACTGCAAACGCTCGGGGTCGATGCCCTTGCGCGCGTATTTTTTCTGCCAGTGCTGGAAGCGTTTCCATGTTAGTTTGTTTGCATAGTTGTAATGGCAGTCTGAGCCGGTATCGGTCAATCTGCAGCCCGTGATCAGAACCGCTCCTGCCCCCTTCTCAAACGCGTGAGCCACAAAGCTCTCATCAAAACGCGCCGAACACATCGTTCGAATGATCAAGGAGGAGGGTGGATACTGGCGTTTTTCAATGCCCGCAAGGTCAGCTCCGGCATAGGAGCACCAATTACATGTGAAGACAAGACACTTCTCCTCTGCTCGCTCTGCCAGCGCTGCATCGATCTGTGCCATCATCTGCGCCTTCGTGAAATACGGCATCTCAATCGCATCGAAGTTGCACTCGGCAGCGCAGTTCCCACAACCCATGCATACAGCTTCCAAGATCCTGACCTTACCCTCCTTCACGGGTCCGGTCTGTTCGATCGCTCCGTAAGGACAGACGTTGACACAACGCATACATCCAATACATAGGTCTTCATTCACTCGTGCGGTGAGGGGCTCTTTCTCGATCACACCTCGAGATAAAAGCGCGCCGACTTTCCCGGTGGCTGCGAGCGCTTGCGCGATGGATTCACGCACATCCTTCGCCCCCTGTGCCGCCCCTGCCAGGTAGATGCCCTGCGTCGCCGTTTCCGCCGGTCCAAGCTTCGGGTGAAGCTCCATGAGGAATCCATCCTCGCTGCGCGACAGCTTCAGCTGGTCAGACAGGTTATCCTCGGTCGGCCGTAATCCCACAACGAGGACAAGCATGTCCGTAGGGATTCGCACACGTCTGCCAAGCAGGTTATCATCGAGCTCCAGCATGCCGTCTTGGAAAATAAGCGCCTCTTGCGGCGGGAGATTCGTATCGTAGCGGAATAACTGGACTCCGGAACGCATCGCACTTTCGTACATCTCTTCGGCCTTTCGGCTGTATGTACGAATGTCTTTAGAAACAACGCGCACTCGCTTGCCCATCTTCCGCAATTGATAAGCCTGTCCTATCATCGAGCTGCAGCAATACCGGGAGCATCCCATGCCTCCCTGGCGCGAGCCGACGCACGAAACAAAGGTGATCCGATCGGGTAGCGGTTTATCTTCCGCCAGCATGCGCTCAAGCTCGAGGTTTGTGATCACCGCAGGATCCTTACCATACCCAAATTCCTCAGGCTGGTAGGGTTCAGATCCCGTGGCGATAACAATCGCCCCGGCTTCGATCTCCTCGCCATTTGTGAGGACTGCCTGAAAACTCCCCACGATGCCTTGAATCTCCTGGATCTCCGCATCAAGGTGGATTTTCACAGTACTGGACTGAAGCTCCTTATGCTTCCCATTGACGAGCGCACCCGCTTTCACACCTGAAGGTGCAATATCGTCCAAATGATTTAAAAGTCCACCGAGTCGGTCGCGCTTCTCAATCAAATGCGTTTCAAATCCTTGGCGATCCAACGCAAGTGCCGCGGTCATGCCAGCGATCCCACCCCCGATGACCATGGCGCTCTGCTTCAGCGGCAGTTCGCTGATCTCCAGAGGTTCGAGCAAGCGCGCTTTCTCCACCGCCATCCATACCATGTCCTTGGCTTTGCGTGTTGCCGCCTGCTTATCGGCTTTATGCACCCACGAGTCCATGTTGCGGATATTGGACATCACAAGCAGGTAAGGATTCAGACCGGATCGTATCAAGACACCTTTGAATATTGATTCATGCGTTTTAGGTGAACAAGCCGCGATCACGACGCGGTTAATTTGCTCCGCTTTGATCGCCTCTTCGATCTCAGCCTGCGTATTCCCTGCGCAGGAGAACATTTGGTGGGAAGTGTAGACAACATCCGGTAAGGTTTTCGCAAATTCCTCAACATCTTCAACATCTACAACACCTGCGATGTTGCTGCCGCAATGACAAACGAAAACGCCGACGCGCGGATTCTCGATGTCTTCGATCGGTTCGACGTCGGGCGGTTCTGGCCAATATCTCGATGTGAGATGCGCTAACGCCAGGGAAGCTGCCCCACTGCCCTCTGCAACGCTATCGGGAATATCTTTCGGCCCAGATGCACATCCGGCAGCATAGATTCCAGGTCGGCTAGTTATCACCAACCCGCCCTGCGATTCCATCGAGCGGATGAATCCATCCTCATCCATCTGTATGCCAAGGCGTTCGGCGAGTTCACCGAGTCCATCCGGCGGTACGACCGCGTTCGCGAGGACGACCATGTCGTAGTCTTCTTCGATTCGGACGGCCTTATCCGTATCCTCATACTGCACCCGGAGGCGCTCGCTGCCATTAGGTTCAATGCGTGATGGACGTCCACGCAGGAAGCGCGCGCCCATATCCTGTGTACGAGTCCAGAAGCCATCGAATCCTTTCCCGTAGGCACGCACATCCATATAGAGAACGGAAACGTCCTTGACGCCATGGTCTAAGGCTTGGTAGGCATGTTTGATGGAGTACATGCAGCAAAATCGTGAACAATAGCGGACAAAGCGATGATCACGCGATCCGACACAGAGTACAAAAAGAATGTTCTCGGGATGCTTGCCATTGGAAGGCTTGAGGATCTCTCCCTCTGTGGGACCCGCCGAGTTAACCAGGCGCTCAAACTCCAGCGCAGTCATGATATCCGGGTGAGTTCCGTAACCAAATTCTCGCAGACGGCTTGGATCGAAGGTGTCATAGCCCACTGCCACGATGATCGACCCCACTTGCCGCTCTATGATTTGCTCCTTAGGCATCAGAAAATCGATCGCCTTCGGTGGACACACGTCGTAGCACCGGCTACAGGGGATGTAATTCGGTGGGTCGTTTAAGCAATGATCGATATCGACCACGTACGCGCCGGGTGCAGATTGCGGGATCGGGGTATAGATCGCTTTGCGATAAGCCATGCCCGAGTCATATTCATTGGGCAAGATAACCGGGCAAGCCATCGCGCAATCCCCACAGCGCGTGCATTCGTCCGTAACGTAGCGCGCTTTCTGTCGAATCCTAACCCGGAAATCCCCAGATCCTCCATCGACCGCATCCACTTCTGCCAGTGAGAGGATCTCGATGTTGGGATGCAAATCGACCTCCGACATTTTCGGAGCCTCGATACAAATCGAGCAGTCGAGTGTGGGAAAATTCTTGTCGAGTACGGCCATGATGCCGCCGATGGTCGCTTCCCTCTCCACAAGAACGACCCTCGCACCGGCATTTGCCAAATCAAGCGACGCTTGTATTCCAGCAATTCCACCGCCAATCACAAGGACCGACTCACTCATGAAACCTGCTCCTTCTGATTGGCAAATTGAAAGCCCGCTTCAAAGGCTTTGAGATTCAGCTCGAGGGTATTCGGTCGGACAGAATCTTCGATGGCGCTCTCCATCGTCTCTCGCTTTACCAACCCGGTTACGGCTGTGAAGAATCCCAGCATGACAACATTCGCAACGATCCTACGGCCTAGCTCTTCTGCCAACTTGGTCGCCGGGATATTCTTCGTCACATCTTCCTCATGTGGCGTCACGAGTTCGTTGTCAATAATGACAATCGCATCCGGTTTGGCTTCAGGTCGGAAGCGGTTGTAAGCTTCTTGCGAAAGCGCGACCAGGATATCGGCTTCCTGCACAAACGGGTAGTCTATCGGTCGATCAGCAACGACGATGTTGGCGCTTGATGCGCCACCTCTCGCTTCAGGCCCGTAGGCTTGAGTCATTACTGCTTCCAGGCCTTCATACAAGGAGAAGGCCTTCCCCAGGATAATCCCAGACAGTACGACACCCTGACCGCCAAATCCGGAGATACGAATCTCTTTTCTCACGTAGATTCCTCCAGTCGCGTTGGGCGGTATGGCTTTTGATTCCGGTCCACGAGTCTGCCTACGTAAATCGGGCGATCTTCTCGCAGATCGATTCCCATTTCCTCAAGTGGCACACCATCCGCTAATACGCAGCGGTCCCGATAGAGCAGCATCTCTTCCAATCCATCTTCTAATTGATTGGACTTGCCAAATCCGACCGGACACGGTGATAGCACTTCGATAAAACTGAAACCCGGTTTCTGGAAACCATAGAGGATGTCCTGCTTCACCTGTCGGACGTGCATCGTGGTCCAGCGTGATACAAAGTTTGCGCCAGCTGCAAACAGGAGATGCGGGAAATTGAAGGGATGCTCTGGGCTTCCATACGGTGAAGTGGTTGTGCGTGCGCCATAGGGCGTGGTTGGTCCCATTTGTCCACCCGTCATCCCGTAGTTAAAGTTATTGGTGCAAATCACGGTGATATCGACGTTCCGTCGCGCGCCGTGGATGAGGTGATTTCCGCCAATCGCCCCCAGGTCCCCATCTCCGCTGAAGACGGTCACAACTAATTCTGGATTGACAAGTTTCAAGCCCAGAGCGAACGGAATCGCTCGCCCATGGGTGGTGTGATAGGAATCGATGTTCATATATCCGGCGACCCGCCCTGAGCAACCGATGCCGGAGACGACGACGTGATTCTCGATGGGAATACCAGAATCGAGAAGGGCTTGTGCATAGCATCGCATCGCGATGCCAATGCCACAACCCGGGCACCAGATATGAGGCATCCGATCTGATCGAATGATCTCGTCTAGTGGATGTTTATCTACGACGATGGCCGTTGCCACGATTCGCTACCTCCTGGATGGTTTTCACGATCATCTCGGGCGGCATCATAGCGCCTCCGCCATGATGCACACCATATACCGGTTGATCTACGTGACGTTCAAGTTCACATACTATCTGGCCAAGGTTCATTTCAGCTACGATAAAGGCATCCACCTGCTCGGCTAGCGTCTTGATCACTTTTTCCGGAAATGGCCAGATGGAAATGAGGCGCAAGAAGCCCGCCGGAATCCCAAGCTTTCGTGCATCATTCACGGCACGGCGCGCTGACCGCGCCGTGCTGCCAAAACTCAAAACGGCGATACGAGCGTCCTCGAGGCGGTGTTCTTCGACGCGCACAAGCTTATCTGCGTTCAAGCGAACTTTGTCAACAAGCCGGGTAACCAAGCGATGATGGACGTCGGCATCCATTTCCGGATAACCTCGCTCATCATGGGTCAGCCCTGTGAAATGCACCCGGAAACCTTCTCCAGCATATGGCATAGGCGGGACTAAGTCATCTTCATCAGCTTTGAAAGCGAGGAAGGATTGGTCCCCTTTCTCAGGACGTTTGCGCTCCCAATGAGGGATCTGATCTTCGGGCGGAATAATCACCCGCTCCACCATGTGCCCAACAACCTCATCAGCCAGGATGATGACCGGGACTCGATATCGATCCGCGACATTAAAGGCATGGATGGTGAGATCGAAGAACTCTTGCGGAGAACAAGGAGAATAGGCAACGATCTCATAATCGCCATGTGATCCCCAGCGCGCTTGCATGACATCAGACTGTCCGGGAAGCGTCGGAAGCCCGGTTGAAGGAGAGCCGCGCTGTACGTTCACAAGGACGAAGGGGATTTCCATCATGACTCCCAAGCCCAAGTTCTCCATCATAAGGCTGAATCCAGGACCCGAAGTGGCGGTCATCGCTCTTGCACCAGCGCATGATGCTCCCAGTACGGCCGCGATACTACCCAACTCATCTTCCATTTGGATGAAAACGCCGCCAATCTGAGGCAGGCGGCGAGCAAGACGTTCAGCGATTTCAGTTGACGGCGTTATGGGGTACCCGCCGAAGAAGGTGCAACCGGCAGCAAGTGCTCCCTCCGCACAGGCTAGATCCCCATGCATGAAATGCTGTCCAGTCAGGACGCGCCGTGCGTTCATACCTCGACCTCCAGTGTGAATATCGCAAACTCTGGGCACACCATGGTGCAGAAATCGCAATGGACGCAATCCTCTTCCTTACCCGCAGCAACTTCGGGGTAGTGATATCCTTTTGCGTTTGTGTTGCTTGAAACTTGTAGAACCTGACGAGGGCACAATTCGACGCAAATCGAACATCCCTTGCATCGTTCAGGGATAAGATATACCTGGCCTCGGGGCGCAATGACTTCAGCCAAGTTGATCGGTGTACGCGAAAATACTTTCATCGTCCCCTCTCTGGGCAGACTTTTGGGACCTGTATCTACCTTACTACACAAAACCCCCTACCAGAGCTTCAACGATTGCATCAGCAAGAAATTCTCCTATGTCAATAATTTAGATACGATTACTTTATATTTCTCACCTTTACCACGTACGCAGATTAGGAGCATTTGAAATTCCTTACAAGTATCAACTGTCAGCGAAAATGTTGCATATTGTCTATATTATATTCAGTGGACCGATTCAGGAGTATGGAAGGACACGCTCGCAATGACCTTCCCTAATAGAATAATCCGTAAACAATGACAAACCTATACCCTCCCAGTCCTCTATAGTACATTCCTCAGAGGAATTCAATGGCGATTATTCAGCGATCATCAGGCTGCTATTCTAGCGATGAGATATTCTTAGATTGCATCCTCCTTTTGAGGCAGGTATAATCGCTCGCGTATCCTTTGGCGATCCCTTTAGACGCATCCAATCCCGCAATGAGGTTCATAGGATTGAAAGTAGTGACGCATCGACTCTCAATCATGGCATCCCCCGATTACACAGGGAGGCAATCCTCATGTCGGGTTGAGACCGAAGCTGTCGAACAAACCACCCCTATGTTTTCCACATACTGACCAATCTAGAGAGGCTATCTATGGCCCGCTTGCACGAATATCAAGGAAAAGTCTTACTCAAGGACGCAGGAATACGCATTCCGAAAGGGGGTGCAGCACAAACGCTCGAGGGCGTTAAACAGCTGGCAGAAGAAATTGCAGGTCCCGTGGTGGTAAAAGCGCAAGCCTGGACCACCGGCCGGGCTGGCCTAGGTGCGATACACTTCGCCGACAATCCTGATGAGGCAGCCGAAGCCGCCCGTACCATTCTCGGTATGCAGATAAAGGGATTCGAAGTCGAGACTGTAATGGTGGAAGAGAAATTAGCAATCGAACGGGAATTCTATGCCGGTTTGATCGTTGACGACCAAGCTAAAGCTCCTGTTCTTATATTTAGCAGTATTGGTGGAAGTGGAATTGAGGAAATTGCACAAGCCCATCCTGAATCTATTGTCTACCACACCATCGACATTCAGCAGGGTTTTTCTGACCACGAAGCCCGCAATCTTGTTCGCCATACAGGCTTGCATGGGAAGCTTTTACTCGAAATGAGCAATCTCCTCGTTCGCCTTGTGGGTGTTGCACAGCGGTATGATGCTCGCGCAGCGGAGATCAACCCCATCGTGCTCACTCAGGATGGCCTCGTTTACGCCGCCGACTGTCGCATCACAGTTGATGACTACGCCGTATATCGGCATCCCGAACTCGGCATCGAGATTGCACGCGAATTTGACCGACCCCCAACCCTCTTAGAAAAAATCGCCTGGGCTGTTGAGAAGAACGATTATCGAGGTACGTTCTACTTCATCCAACTAGAACAGGACTTCGAGAAGGGAAACGGTGTGATCGGCTTCCATGGCGCAGGCGGGGGCGGTTCGATGATGAGCATGGATGCAGTGTTGAATCGGGGTTACAAACTGGCGAATTTCGTCGATACAAGCGGCAATCCACCAGCGTCCAAAGTGTACCGTGCAGCGCGGATCATCCTTGCACAACACGGAATCGATGGTTACTTCGCCTCGGGTTCCGGCGTTGCCTCGCAGGAACAATTCCACAGCGCCCGCGGCCTTGTTAAAGCGTTCATGGAAGTCCCTCTGCATGTGCCAGCCGTTATCAGGCTCGGAGGAAACGCCGAAGAAAGAGCCATCGCTATTCTCGAGCGAGCCACGGATGAGATCCCTGCACCTGTCGAGGGCTACGGGAAGGATGACACGCCAGATTACTGTGCTGAGCGCCTAGACGAACTAATTAAGGGGACCAAGACTCCTCGTGCCTTTCCCCAGCCTTCCTCCAGGACCGAACCTCTCGAACCGTACACCTTCGACACGATCACAGGTGGCAGGGTTATTCTCGATCATGCAGCCTGCCGAGATTGCACCAACCAGGTCTGTATCGAAAGCTGCGTACCTCGCATTCTCAAGCTTGAAGATGGCGTCCCGGTCCTCAATATCTCACCGGAAAAAGCTAGGAAGGGAGGCTGTATCGAATGCCTGGCATGCGAGATCGAGTGTTTTTTTGAGGGCAACCGGGGAGGAAGGGTCTTGCTCCCCATCCCTGGGCTCGATGAACTTTCCGAGAAAAATTAGAGACAATTATTCGAAACATTCACTCTGGAGCGAATATGTCCATCTTGATCGATCAAACCAAACGTGTCCTTGTGCAGGGCATAACAGGCCGAGAGGGCCGCGCCCGAGCACGTTTGATGAAAGAATACGGCACGCAAGTCGTCGCTGGGGTAACGCCCGGTAAAGGCGGGCAGGATGTGGAAGATGTCCCGGTCTACGACACGGTGGAAGAAGCGTTGGAGATCGTCGGTCCTATCGATATCAGCGTTCTCTTCATACCCGCGCCATTGGTCAAGAGCGCGGCACTCGAGGCGATCGCAGCCGGCGTTAAGCTGCTCGTCATTGTGCCGGATCGAGTACCAATCTACGATGTCCTTGAAATATCCGCAGCCACCAAGAACACAGGCGCAAAGTTCGTCGGTCCGAATACGCTGGGTGTACTTTCACCAGGCAAGGGTGTGCTGGGCATGATCGGAGGCAGCGCTGCTTCTGCCCGATCCTGGTTCTTCCCCGGACCCGTCGGGATCTCCTCTCGCTCTGGCGGGATCACGTCGTCGATGGCTTATTACCTCGCGCAAGAAGGCATCGGAGCAACAACGATGGTCCATGTTGGTGGTGATGTTGTGGTCGGCCTCCCTCACCCTGAAGTTGTCAAGCTCTTTGAGGCGGACCCAGAGACGAAGGCGATCGTCATGTTTGGCGAGATTGGCGGCAGTCAGGAGGAGCAGGTGGCTGACTTGGTCACTGCCGGTCAGGTTTCCAAACCCATCATTGCTTTCATTGGCGGCAAGGCTGCAAAAAGCGGGACTCGCTTCAGCCATGCTGGTGCGATCATCGAGGGAAATCGTGGCACCTATGAGGGGAAAGTAAAACGCCTGCGTGAAGCTGGCGCAACCGTGGTGGAGGCTTTTGGCGACCTACCTCGGGCGACAAAGGAAGTTCTAGAGAGGCATGGGATAACAGGATGAGCGATCAGTCATGGAAAACCGCCATCACAGAAATTAAACCGAACGAGGTTCGTCTGCGCGGTTACCGTATGGATGACCTGATGGGAAAAGTGACATTCGCACAGGCGATTTTTCTTGCGTTAACCGGCGAACTGCCCACTTCTGACGTCGCCCGCTTGCTGGATGCCATATTGGTCTCCTCCATCGACCATGGCGCCACGCCGCCCTCTGCACTCGCAGCTCGAACCGCGGCATCCACGGGTGCCCCGCTCAACGCCGCCGTAGCCGTCGGCGTCCTTTCGATCAACCGTTTCCACGGCGGTGCGATTCACGACTGCATGGAGGTCCTGCTCGACGGACTTCAGCGATCGTCGGAAAGCGGCAAACCGATCGAAACCGTCGCTGCGGAGTTGATTGACGAATATCGCGCTGCGAAGAAACGCATCGCGGGTTTCGGTCATCGCATCCACACAGACGATCCGCGCACTGCGAAGCTTTTTGCCTTGGCGGAAGAATTGAAGGTAGCCGGCGAGGGCGTCTCCATGATACGCGCGCTCAAGGCCGCACTCGCCGCATCCGGGAAAGCGTTGCCCATCAACGTCGACGGCGCTATTGCTGCATTGCTGGTCGACCTCCATATCCCGTGCGAGTTGGCCAACGCCTTCTTCTTCATAGCACGCGTTCCCGGGCTTGTCGCGCATGTCTATGAGGAGCAAACCAGGGAACGCCCAATGCGTCGCATCCACCCCACCGAACATTCCTATGACTGACCTGAGCCAAGATCGCTCTCATGATGGCTCAATCGCGATGAGCCATGATCCCGCCGCACCCCTGTGGGTGCACATTCGGTAACTATTATTACGCTTTAGGAGTATGAAAAATGCCAGGAGAGTTGACCGATCTCATCCCCGAGTTTAACAACATCCAAGATGAGGATTTACGCTCGCGTGTGTTGGCCGTCTGGTTTGAAGCGATGGAACTAGGCGAATGGTCCTTTGAGGATCTCCAAAACATGCCTTACACCCTGCTCATCGATGATGTGGGCATCACATTTCCGCAGCACGTCAGTGTGGTCTGCCGGCTGTGTATGGCGATGGAAAGTGTGCTGCGAGAGGCCTATGCCGATCGTTTCCCAGTCGATCGTGACACACTTATCGCAGGAGCCCTGCTGTCAGATGTGGGTAAACTTCTTGAAGTGCGAGCAACGGACGGCACCTTTGAATGGGCACCGATGTCCAAGTACCTCCGACATCCCTTTACAGGTGTGGGTTTATGCTTCAAACATGGGATCCCCGAAGGCGTAATGCACATCGTTGCGACACACTCCTGGGAAGGGGATAAATTCAAGCGCCGCCCTGAGTCCATCATCTTCCACCATGCCGACTTTACAGAGTTTCACCTTGCTCAAAACTGGTAATATTTGCTTGTGGAAACCATCATGCACAGACACAAGCCCTCGACTAGATCGCATCACACACCGGTTCGTCCCATCCCACAAGAAAAAGACGGAGCGTAGGTAGCTATGGGGCAAACATTCGCAGAGAAAATCCTGGCAAAGAAGGCCAATCGAAGTGCGACGGCGCCAGGCGAGATCGTGGAAATCGTACCGGATGTCGCGCTCTCCCACGACAACACCGCTCCGATCTACGGCATCTTCCAAAAGATGGGTGGCAAGAGGGTTTTCGATCCCGATATGCATGCCATCTTCCTCGACCATGCCGCCCCTGCACCAACAACCAAGCACGCTGAAAACCATCGTATCATTCGCGAATTCGTCCGAGAACAAGGCATCCCGAATTTCTTTGATATCGGACGCGGCGTCTGCCACCAGGTCTTAGTCGAAGAAGGCCTGGCCTTGCCCGGTGAAGTTGTCCTGGGTTCGGACTCACACACACCCCACGCCGGGGTGATGGGGGCCTTCGGAGCAGGGATAGGGCGCAGCGAAATGGCTTCCATCTGGGCGCTCGGCGCGCTGTGGCTACGCGTTCCGCAAAGCGTGAAAATCACCGTGCGCGGGCGACTTCCCAAAGACGTGACGTCGAAAGACCTTGCACTGCATGTGATCGGCGACCAGGGCGCAGATGGCGCACTTTACATGTCTGTCGAGTGGCACGGTGAAGCCGTCGAGGCGCTCAGCCTGGCATCCCGAGCTGTCTTGACAAACATGATGGCAGAGATGGGTGCCAAGAACAGCTTCATCCCTCCAGACGAGATGGTCCACCAATTTCTCCAAGGTCGCGCAGTGCGAGCATTCACGCCGATTTATCCCGATCCCGATTGCGAGTACTCGAAGGTCCTCACGTATGATGCCCAAGAGATCGAACCCATGATCGCCTGCCCGCACACGGTCGACAACGTTCAGCCGCTCTCTAAGGTCGCTGGCACGCCGATCGACCAGGCATTTATCGGCACATGCACCAATGGTAGACTGGAAGATTTGGCAGCAGCAGCGCAGGCTCTGGAAGGTAGGAAGGTCGCGCCTGGGAAGCGCATGATCGTTATCCCTGCATCCTCGCAAGTCTACCTACAGGCCTTACGTGCGGGCTACATTGAGATTTTCGTCGCTGCGGGTGCTGTGGTCGAGAGTCCGGGATGCGGCGCATGCATGGGCAACCACATGGGAGTCCCAGCGGTGGGGGAGGTTTCGATCAGCAGCGCTAATCGCAATTTCCAAGGTCGAATGGGCACGAAGGAAAGTGAGATTTACCTTGCTAGTCCAGCCGTCGTTGCCGCTTCAGCGGTGGCAGGAAAAATCGCTCACCCAAAGGATCTCGCATGATGACAGGGAAAGCTACGATTCGAGGCCGTGTCTGGAAATACGGCGATAACATCAACACCGACGTAATCTTTCCAGGTAAGTATACCTACACGGTCAGCGAGCCCTCTGAGATGCGACATTACGCATTGGAGGATCTTGATCCACGCTTCACGTCGGATGTACAGCCGAACGATGTCATTGTCGCGGGGAGCAACTTCGGATGCGGGTCGTCTAGAGAACAAGCTGTGACATGCCTCAAAGAATGCGGCCTCGGCGCCATCGTGGCGAAATCTTTTGCGAGGATCTATTATCGGAATTGCTTGAACGCCGCCTTGCCAGCCTTGATCTGTCCCGATGGTGTCGACGCTATCGAAGATGGTGAGAATATTGAAATTGATCTCGCCTCGGGCGTCCTTCGTATCAATTCAGGGGAGTTCCATTTCTCGCCACTGCCCGAGATCGTCATGGCGATCTTTGATGCGGGAGGGCTCATCCCATATACTCGCGGTCGACTCCAAAAACAAGGCCTCATGGAGGACGTTGAATAAGGTTCACCCATTCCTAGATGCTCCCTAAGAGGCTCCAGGAACATGAAATTCAAAAAAACGTACGATGGTATCCGTGGACAACGTTGAATTGATGCAATCAAACACTCAAGAGAACGCCCATACCCTGAAGAGTCTCTGGCAGGCGATCTTCTGGGTTTCCTTCCCCTTCGGTATCCTGACCTTTGTGCTTCCAATTTATGGGAAACAATTGGGTGCCTCCGCCTTGGAGATCGGCGGCTTTTTCTCTGCGATGTCGGTGGTTCCTGTTATTGTGCGCCCCCTGTTAGGACGCGCACTCGATCGTTGGGGGCGCCGGCCTTTCTTACTCTTGGGCTTTTTTGGCTACCTGGTAGCGATGATCTTCTTTGCTGCTGCCGATTCGGTGCTGTTGCTCACGCTTGCCCGCTTTGTCCAAGGCCTGGGAACGGCTTTTTTATGGCTATCCGCATACACGATTGTGGCCGATACCGCAAGGGAAACAGGCCGCGGGCACGATTTTGGCATCGTCGATGAAGCCACCAACCGGGGTGCGATCATCGGCACAACGATCGGCTTCGGGGGTATCATCGCCCTCAACTACACGGACTTGAGTCAGAACCAGATTTGGTTTCTCGTATTCGTTGGATTCTGTTTCCCTGCCGCTCTCGCATTATGGCATGGTTGGCGCGGGGTGCGCGAGACCAAGCCATCCGCCGAAACCGCGTCCATTCAAGGAGAACCATTATCCAGGCAGCTTTTAGTGCTTATGGGGATCGTCTTCATTACCGGTGCATCGTCGGCGATGGTTTGGCCTTTGCTCATGATATTCTTGCAGGATCAATTGAAGGCCGAGGTCTGGGGCCTGGCATTTGCATACCTCCCAGCGGCCTTGCTGAGCTCGTTCCTGCCCTCTAAGGCCGGGCGGATCGCCGACCGTTTCGGCCGCAAAGCACCCATGATGGTCGGCTTACTTGTGGGTGCACTCGCATCTTCGCTCATGCCACACCTGCGCTCACTGCTTGCGCTAGCCGCCCTATGGACGTTTGAAACGCTCGGCTACATCTTATCCCTTCCGGCAGAACGGGCATTCGTCGCCGACATTGCGGGTGTGGATGTACGCGGCACAAGCTATGGTCTATACACCTTTGCTCTTTTCCTGGGGGCGGTCGTAGGCCCCGTTGGCGGCGGGTGGCTGTATGATGTCGTTGGTCGTTCCTCGCCGTTCTATCTCAATAGCGCAGTGCTTATCGTCGGCGCGATCTTAGTCGCAGCAGCACTTCGTGAAACGAGAAATCAAGATTAAACCCAAAGGAGGCATGAGCATGTCAAAATACCGCATCGCCTGGATGCCTGGTGACGGCATCGGAGTCGATGTCATGGAAGCTGCCCGCATCGTCCTGGACAGCCTGCAGTTGGATGCAGAATATATCGACGCGGATATCGGTTGGGAATTCTGGTGCAAGGAAGGTGATCCGCTACCGGAGCGAACCATCGAAATCTTGAAAACATGCACCTGCGGTCTTTTTGGTGCGATCACATCCAAGCCGAAAGATGAGGCAGCCATAGAATTAATTCCCGACCTGCAAGGCAAAGGACTCACCTATCGCAGCCCGATCGTTCATCTTCGGCAGTTGTTCGACCTGTACACGAATTTACGCCCCTGCAAAGCATATAAAGGCAACCCGCTCAATTATCGCGACGACATCGATCTTGTCGTCTTTCGAGAAAACACCGAAGGCCTCTACAGCGGCGTAGAATTCCATCCTGTACCACCAGAAGTCCGCGCAGCGCTCACTCAATTCAGCCCTAACATGATGCGTTTCGATAGAGTCCCAGACGATGAGATGGCGATAAGCTTGCGGGTCATCACGAAAACGGGCGCAAGGCGCATCATCCGCCAGGCCTTCGAGTACGCCCGCCTGTTTCAGTATCCCACCGTAACACTGGTCGAAAAACCAAACATACTTCGTGAGACCAGCGGCTTGATGACGCGGATAGCGCGTGAGATCTCTACGGAATACCCAGATATCGGGTTGTGGGAGACCAATATCGACGCCCAAATGATGTGGCTCTTAAAAAATCCACAAGACTACGGCGTGTTGGTGACCAGCAACATGTTCGGCGACATCGTCTCCGACCTCGCCGCACAGCTTGTAGGCGGATTGGGTTTTGCTTCAAGCGGAAATATCGGCGATTCCTTTGCCGTATTCGAGCCCACACACGGTTCTGCCCCCAAGTACGCGGGCCAATATAAGGTCAATCCGACCGCGATGCTCCTTGCAGTTCGTCTGATGCTCGCCTGGCTCGGTGAAACCGATATGGCGCAAGTCCTAGAGAGCGCAATTGCGGATGTGATCGTAGAGGGAAGAGTCCGGACCTACGATCTTGGCGGTGACAGTACTACGCTCGATGTCGCCCATGCCATCGTTGAAAAAATCTCTTAAAGTTAATGTGGAGATTGAATATGGATTCGATTAGCCGAGAGCTAGCACGATTTGCACACGATCTACGCTTTGAGGACATCCCGCCCAAGGCGATTCATGAGGCCAGGCGCTTTTTATTAGACAGTATTGGCTGTGCATTATTGGCTACACGAAACCCGTCCATGCATGCCATACACCGCTTTATCGAGAGACTCGGCGGTACGCCCGAAGCCACCGTGATTGGTAGTGGCCTGCAGACAAATGCGCCCAACGCAGCGTTCATGAATTGCCTGCTCACACGCGCCCTGGATTACAACGATATCTATTGGGAGCAGGATCCCAGCCACCCCTCCGACATTATCGGCGCCGTACTGGCATCCGCGGAAGCGATGGGAAAATCGGGACAAGATGCGCTGGTCGGCATCATACTCGTATATGAATTGGAAATGCGCTGGTGCCATGCAGCCAACCCCGGCATCCGTGAGGTTGGCTGGCATCACGCCTCCCTTACCCAGTTCGTTAGCCCCCTCGCGGCCGGCCGTATGTACGACCTGGACATCGACCAGCTTGTCGCGGCCGTCGGCATCAGCGGAAGCAGTCATTTCACGCTCGGTGGTGTGGTGGCCGGCCGTCTGACGAACATGAAAAATACTGCGGATCCTCTGGCCGCGCAAGCGGGCGTATATGCGGCGCTCATGGCACGGGAGGGCTACGAAGGTCCGGCGGAAGTGATCGAGGGCAAGGAGGGCTTGATCGAAGTCCTTTCCAACGTCGTATGGAACACCGACGAATTGCTCAAAGGACTCGGTCAGGCGTTCATCATCCAGCGCTGCAACTATAAAGCTTTTCCCACAGAAGCGCTTACCCACCAGCCCATCACCGCCACACTCAAAATTTGCAAAGATCACAACATCGACCACACACAAGTCGCGTCCATCCTCGTCGAAACGACCACGCGAGGCGCGGACATTCTTTCCGACCCCAGTAAGTACAAGCCAGAGACGAAAGAAACCGCAGACCACAGCTTACCATACGTCATCGCTGTGGCGGTTGTCGACGGGAACGTGCTGCCGGCATCCTTCCAGGAGGAGAAATTGCGAGATACCGCGATCCTGGCCACGCTGCCAAAAATCAAGGTTATCGCCGACCCCGAAATCGACGCCCTTTTCCCTCGGGTCAAGCGAGCGCGGGTCACGATCACAACGGTGGATGGCAAGCAGCATCGTGCGCAGTGTGATGTCGCCAAGGGCGCTCCGGAAGATCCACTAACGGATGATGAGCTGGAGGCCAAGTTCCGCGCGAACGCTGCCGGCGTCGTCGGTGAAAGCCACATGGATGAGATCATCGCAGCGACGTGGGAGTTTGATCAGTTTAAGGATGTGGGGCAATATATGCGATTATTGGTTGCAGACCCGTAATGTTTGCTCAACATATAGCGCTTGCACCCCAATTTCGAGAAAGCGGAGGCTAGCATCCGCTTTTGATACCCCACTTAAACATGTGCATAGATCGGGTATACTCGCTTGTTCTCCACAGGGAAGCAAAACAGATCACATCGTCTATTCTGCCTGATCCTCTCCGTGGTTTTGTGTCTCCGCATGCTCTGCGTGAGGTCCAGCTTGTTTCATGGGTGGTATCTGAGGTGGCGGCGGATAGGAAAGAGGAGCTGAGTCGATGACAAATTGCGACTGTGGGGCACCTGACCACGACTCGGCTGGGGCAATTACGTTGGCTCCTCGTTTGAGCATTATGCGGTGCAGAATCCATCCGAGGAATAGCATAAAAAAACTGACGAAGAGTACAATGATTGCATGCAGGAGAACCCGTCTGGCAATCATCTCCGAAGCACCGGTCATCAAGTCCACTGCAATTTTCTGCAGGACACCCATATCTCCCTCCACCGCCGACATCATGCGCTGGAGGAGTATCTTGCCTGCCGTTGGTACAAGGAGGGCGCCAAGCAAAGTCAGGATCGCCGCCGCCAAGAGTGGAATCCCCCACCATTTCGCCACCTCACCCCAGGACCGAATGGCAAATACCATGATCAGGCCCAAGAACGCGATGGGCAGCATCCAACTCGCGTAGGAGATCTGACGAATAGCCCTTAGGTTTTCTTTAAGTGCAAAGTTCTCTACCGCCGAATCCCGACCCGGCGATTCCTCCCGTAACGGCAATACAGACGGCGACTCGCGGATAAATTTGTCCAGTGCAACCGTGGCATATTCTGTCAGCTGGCTTCGGAATGGCTCTGGGGGTTCGCAAAAGAGCAACGGCGCCTCCCCTGAGCGCATGCTCTCTTCCTGCATTCTTTGAACTTGCTCTGGCGAGCAGCTTGGCCATGAATCAACAACGATATCAACGATCTCTCTCGTCACACCGTGCAGAAGCTTGGTTTTGATAGGCTGCAAATCGACTTTAAGCTCTGGCCAAGGTCGACTATCGTCGATCCAACCCATGATATCGCCAGTCAGCATCCTTACCTGCTCCTCGATCCATGCTTCAGGTAAGACTAATTCCACAATGGAATCCCACTCCGCGGGTTTTAGCTCTGCGAAGGCTTGCCCCATATTCATCTCTTCAGGGCTTTGACTTTCGAGAAACTCAGAAGAGGAGAACACGTCCGTAACCAACCGGCGAAGTACCCCGGAGTAGATAAGCCGTTCGCGGATGAGATCGGCCACAGAGCTGGACGAAAATACAACATGCGCAGTGTCGCTCGCCAAGATTGCTAAGGGCAGCGTCACAATAACAGTCAGCGCCAGTACTGCTCCTATGATCTTTCCTAGCGGTCCAGGACAACCTGACGATTGTGTCATGGGTGAACTCCTACATCCATTTATGCTCTCTCAGTCCTGATGCTTTTAGAAGACTGTGCGCGTGCCGATGTCAGCAATCCCGCAGCGATCAGGATCGCCCCGATCCAGAAACCGAGATTCAGCTCCTCACCCAAGAACCAAGCACCCAAGCCCGCCCCCACAACAGGTTGTGCAAAAAACAACAACGATACAATGCTCGCGTTGAGCAAGGCCAGGGATTTATTCCAAAGGTACATCGCTAAAGCTGTGGAAATAATCCCTAAATAAAGTACACCGAGGATCACAGGTATAGTGATCTCTCCAAAACCAACCGTCACCGACTCCCATGCAGAGATAGGTAGGCTTATCGGTAAACCGCCGAGAAACGCAATCGTACTGATCTCCAATGTGCTCAGCGCACCACTCGCACGCCTGACAAGTACTGAGTACAACCCCCACGTCAAAGATGCGCCGATGAGCGCCAGGTTTCCCCAGAAAACCTGACTAGCCTCCACGGCTCTGCCGGGATTGACGATGGCTACCACCCCTGCCGTCGCCATGATGAGCGCAAACACCTGCAGGAGTGTCACTCGCTCCTTGAGTAACCACGCGCCAAACAGCATGATGAATGCTGGTGAAGCAGATGTCACCAGGGCGGCATTTGCCGCAGTTGAAAGCTTAGTACCTACGAATTGAAACCCCAACGAAATGCCATAGCCGACAACTCCGATGAGAAAAACCTCACGTAGCTGCCGGCGTGTACCTCGAAGCCCTCCCGTACATAAAACAATAATCCCTAAACACAACACACCCAGAATAAGACGTGAGCTGAGCAGTGCAAAGGGAGGAATGATATCGAGAACGATTTTGCTGACGACGTACATGCCGCCCCAAATACTCGCAGCGGCGAGGCCGGCCAACACTCCCAAAGCTGTCACAAGCACCTCTAAGAGCGTACATTATACACCGCAGGTTTTTACTCGCAACAGAGCACGGGGAGCCCTCTGGAGCGCTCCCCGTGCATCCTGAACGATATTTAGCTTTCGTTTATGTTTAGGGTCAATCTTATTGATATTGCCGCATCAACGCTTCCAGCGATGACTTTGAAGGTCGCAGCAATTCATCTGGGAGATGGGCAAGCGGCGTATCGACAAGATTCTCAATCTCATCTAAAGTCTCTTGTTGTTCATCGAAGAAGATCAGACCCGTCACGAGAACGCCACCACAGCAAGTCTCTTCGAGCATGCGGAGCGCAGCAATCCGGTCTGTAGGATCATAATCGTACTCGAGCTTCTTCAGCACGAGGCTTGAGCCATCGTGCATCTGCACTTCTTTGACTTCCCCAGCGCTATATTCGATTCGAATTTCCTCTCGCTTGGGTACCCAGGTGACATCATGGAGGGGATCCTCATGCCTTTTAGCCCAAGAATAGCTCTTGGTCGATTCACCGCGGTTATTGAACGTCACACATGGGCTGATGATATCAAGGACAGCCGTCCCTTTGTAGCTCAGCGCTGCTTTCAGAAGCTCCTTCACCTGCTTAGGATCACCCGCGAATGACCGTGCGACAAAACCACAGTTCGCTACCAATGCTTCCTTACACACATCCACAGGTAAGAAGGGGTTTTCGCCGATCTTCTTCAATACCTGCCCTTTATCCGCGGTTGCAGAGAACTGACCCTTCGTCAAGCCATAAACGCCGTTGTTCTCCACAATGTACACCATGGGAACGTTGCGCCGTAGCATGTGGACAAATTGGCCAATGCCGATACTGGCCGTATCACCGTCACCGGATACACCGATCGCCTTCAGGTTCTTGTTTGCAATCACAGCGCCGGTTGCGATAGATGGCATTCGCCCGTGAAGACTGTTGAAACCGTGCGCTCGATTCATGAAATACGTTGGGCTCTTACTGGAGCAGCCAATACCCGAAAGTTTGATCACGTTCTCCGGCTTGATCGACATTTCATAACTGGCCGCCACAATCTGACTTGAGATGGAATTGTGCCCACAACCCTGACATAGGGTTGAAGGAAAGCCATAATAATCTTGTTTCGTCAAACCCAGTTCATTCACTTTCTTGGAATCCGCCGTCTTCTCAACCATCCCAGTCGTCATACCTAACCTTCCTCCTGCGCAAGGATCATATCAAAGATCCAGTTCGCACTCAGCGGCAGACCATTGCTTCTTTGCGCGGATACGAACCTTTCTGCCTGAGATGGGAATGCAATCTGAAGCAGCATCCTCATTTGGCCATCAGTATTCATCTCCACAACATACACCCTGTCGTGTGCTTGAATGAAGGCCTCGACTTCATCGTCAAGTGGAATCGCTCGCACACGCAGATAATCCACAGCGAGGCCCTTCTCTGCCAGCAAATCCCTAGCCTCTTGGATTGCTGGATCTGTTGACCCATAGCCAATAATCCCAATCCCTGCGTTGTTCATCGTTTGAATGACCGGGCGTGGAAGGTACTTTCGGGCTGTCTCATGCTTCCGAAGAAGGCGTGTCATGTTATCTTCCCAATCTTCGGGACTCTCGCTATACATCGCCCGATCGTTATGCCCCGTGCCGCGTGTGAAATACGCTGCAAGCGGGTGATCCGTGCCCGGAAGGGTTCGATACGTAATGCCATCCCCGTCGACATCGCGATACCTGGCGAATTCACCGATCCGCTCAAGATCCTCTGCGCTGAGTATCTTCCCGTGATCAATGGGCTGATCGGGATAGGTGAAAGGTTTGGACATCCAAACATTCATGCCCAAGTCAAGATCGCTGAGGACAAAGATCGGTGTCTGCAATCGATCGGCAAGATCGAATGCTCTCCAGCCAAACTCAAAGCATTCCGCGATACTCCCCGGGATCAACATCACCTGCCGAGTATCGCCATGCCCGAGAAAGCGGATGAACATCAAATCGCCTTGTGAGGTCCGAGTGGGTAAACCCGTGCTTGGTCCCATGCGTTGAACGTCCCAGATAACTACTGGGATCTCTGCGAAGAAGGCGAGCCCTGCGAATTCAGCCATCAACGATATTCCAGGACCAGAAGTTGATGTCATGGCACGTGCACCCATCCACCCAGCTCCGACCGCCATCCCTATCGCTGCGATCTCATCTTCGGCTTGGATCACAGCATAGGTCGCCTTCCCGGTCTCTGGATCATTCCGTAAGTTCGGTAAATGCTCCTCCAGGGCATCCGCCAGGCTCGAAGCCGGTGTGATCGGATACCATGCTGCGAAGTTCACACCCCCATAAATAGCGCCTAAAGCGGCGGCGGTGTTGCCATCAATCAGTATTTGATCCTCTTTGCCCTCCATTCGCTCAACGCTGTATGGGTCGCTTTTCACAAGATTCTCACGCGCCCAGGATGCCGCCGCATGGACCATCTGCATGTTCAATTCGATGGGTCGCTTCTTACCGCGAAAGTGGGACATGAGCGCCGCTTCGATCTCCGATAGATCTATCCTAAGCATCTCAGAAACGATTCCGACGTATGCCATATTCCCTATGTAATCTCGCAATTCGCGCGGAGGTGATATCTCTTTCACAAGATCCTGTATTGGCATCGGGTAGAAGGTCACATCTTTCTGTGTGCGCGGCTTGGGAAAATGATCATCATAAAAACAAACGCCTCCAGGCGGCAAGTTGTCCAAATCCTCCGAGAACGTCACCAGGTTCATGGCGACAAGGATTTCACTCTCCTCCCTTCGAGCCGTGTACCCGTCCGCGTTCACCCGTACAATAAACCACGTCGGCAACCCTTGGATATTCGAGGGGAATAGATTTTTACCGCTTATTGGTATACCCATCTTAAAAAGCGCTCGAATCATCGCCATGTTCGATGTCTGGCTTCCGGAACCATTCACGGATGCTACGACCATTGAAAAATCGTTCACAACTGCCCCCGAAGATTGCCCAGGTTCTGCTAAATCCTCACTGGCAACACGTAATTGAGTCATTCAAATTCACCCCATTGAGCTTCCAATTTACCATCACCACCCTTTTCGAAGCCCATCATTGGCTGGAAAAGGTTGATCTCTGGACGATGGAGTAAGGCGCCTGTATGTTCCACGAGAGCTTGATATCCTCTCTCATAATCCCCTTCTCGAATCGCATCAGCAATCTGCTTGTGATAACCCCATATCTCCTCCAAATATTTGTAATCTGTGTAGACATTGAGACCGATTTGCTCATACGCGTCCCAATAGGTTTCAAGAATGGCATGAACGAAGGGGTTCTTCAGGCGGGAATAAATCGCGAGATGGAAATCACGATGTTCTTCATGGGGGATCTGGACCGGATTTCCACGTAATTGTTTAAAGGCGTCTTCAACCAATGCGCTTAGATGACTTT
The DNA here is from genome assembly GCA_964385305.1 of uncultured Anaerolineaceae bacterium. Classification (GTDB taxonomy): domain Bacteria; phylum Chloroflexota; class Anaerolineae; order Anaerolineales; family E44-bin32; genus CAYLOP01. Next base: position 43,599 of record CAYLOP010000008.1, read on the forward strand.
TATCGGAGGGCTGTAATAAACGCACGGCTTTATACCAAAAACCAGCCTCGACGTGATTGCGCAGCACACCAAAGAACTCAAAGTTCGCAGGATCAAGCGCTATCGCCAAGCGTAAGGCGATCCTCAGGCTGGGCAGCAACGAGAAACCAAGGGTACGCATCCCTCTCCTTGGCTTCACGTCAATCAAGCCAAGGAAGCGTGCCACCTCGAGTTGCTCCCGTAGTTTGCTGACACTTACCCCTAATCCCTTCGCTAGTTCTTCGATCGAGGGCAATTGCCGGCCAGGCTCACAGCCCTGCTCGACAAGATAGTTCAAAAACTCTGATTCAAGATTGATCGACATGTCCTTCTCACTATAGTAGTATGCATCATTTAATCATATGATGAATAGGATATATTAGATTAAGCAGAGTATATCACGCTGGCATTCGGTTGTCAATTAAGCATGCATCGCTCGCCAGGCACCCTATTTTAGGCCTGGAAAACGACCCAAATTCGGAGGATTCTAACCGGAAGGATGACGCTTCCCAATTCGCACAGCAGCCTCTCTTTCCCCTGACCTCTGGTAAAATGCAGCTATGATTTTAGGTCGTCTTTGGCTATATTTATCGGGTCTCTTGCTGCTGGTCTTTGTAGTGCTCGTGCTGACGATCCCTCGCTGGCTTTTGCACCAACGCTTCAAGGACCAGATCTACACACTTGACAAAGCACCGGCGCTACCAACCGCTGTCGTCCTGGGCGCTGGATTGCGGAGAGATGGTCGCCCCTCGACCGTCCTCGCCGATCGTGTGCGCACCGCCGCGCTGCTCTACGAGCAAGGGAAAGTAGATCAGATCATCATGAGCGGTTCTATCCGTGGTGCTGGCTACAACGAACCGATAGCGATGCGGGGCCTTGCTTCCGAATTGGGCGTACCGTATGAGGCAATCTTGCTCGATACGGGCGGAGACCGCACTTACCAATCCTGCCTGCGCACCTATCAAAACTTTGGCGTCGAGCAGGCCATTATCATTTCACAACAATTCCACCTCCCGAGGGCTCTCGCCCTTTGTGATGCCATTGGCATCACAGCCATCGGCGTAGCTGCCGACTTACATCCCTATCGTGCCCAACTGATTTGGGAAATTCGCGAGATCCCAGCTACCATTCGAGCTTTATGGGACACCCGTCAATCTGCCAATCGCAATTAGTCCCTATCCCAGCAACCACCACTGTTCGAGGAGGCTTAATACCTGCATGAACCGCGATCAAGCACTTACAATTGTCCAAGAGTATGTCCAAAACCAGAACCTCATCCGCCACATGCTGGCTGTCGAAGCTGCAATGCGTGCCTATGCGGATTTGTACGGTGAGGATCCCGAGGAATGGGGAGTTGCCGGCTTGCTGCACGACTTCGATTGGGAGATCCACCCATCGCTTGAATCTCATCCGCAGGAGGGGGCACCGATATTGCGTGAACGTGGGGTCCCAGAGCACATTGTGCGTTGTGTCCTCAGCCACGCCGACCACACAGGCGTCCCGCGTAATTCGCTGATGGAGCGTGCGCTTTACGCTTGCGATGAGATTACGGGCCTCATCACGGCTGTGGCACTCGTACGTCCTTCACGTTCTTTGCATGATCTAAAGGTGAAATCCGTGCGAAAGAAATGGAAGGACCATCACTTCGCGGCGAACGTCGATCGATCCGAGATTGAGCGCGCTGCGCAGGAGCTTGGCGTCGATTTATGGGAACATGTCGACCGAGTCATCCAAGCCATGCGCGGCATCGCGGATGAGCTTGATCTTGCAGGAGACCCTGCTACTGCGACCATGCAATAAACCCGCGAAATCTCATCACCAATACGCCTGAATTGAAATTCCGATCCTTGGGCATTAGCCTTTGTGCTGGTATAATGCCACGATCAAATTCATCGCATTCGTAAAAACAAAATGGCCAAACAAACAGACGATTCCAAAACAGGCCGGCGTGTTTGTCCCACGTGTGGGACGAATCTCGGTGAGAACGTCACAAGATGCGGCGTATGCGGCCATGATTTTCAAGCAAGCAGGAACCGCTCCGCAGTGCAAAACGCATCCCAGATCACCCTCTCCATCCCGCTTGCTATCACATTTCTTGCCATCTTCACCATACTTGCCGCTGGATTGACCTATGGCGCCACTCGCCTCTTCGCAGGCGGTGAACCGCGAGCACCATCCGAAACGCCGACCATCTCACCGACAGTGACCCAAACACCGGAGCCAACCGCGACGGAAACAACCATACCCTCCCCTACACCGCTTCCGACGCTTGAGTATATCATTCTCGAAAATGATACTTGTATTGGCATCGCCGTTCGCTACGACATCTCTGTTCAATCCATTCTGTTGCATAACCCTCGGTTGTCAACACAGTGTTTGCTCTCCGTCGGGCAGAAAATCTACCTCCCTCAACCGACGCCAACCCCATCACCCGAACCAACATCCACACTGCCTCCCGAGGAAGCCACGCGAGCTGCCTGTCAGACAATCCCATATACGGTCGAAGCGAACGACACACTCGGTGCCATCGCACAAAATTACAACGTCGATATGCGAGCGATCATGGATTACAACAGCATGGCGAGCGAGACGGTGTACTTGGGGCAAGTGCTGATCATCCCGCTTTGCAAACGTCTCCCGACGCCAGGGCCAACGCCAACGCCCACTCCCCCACCACCCTATCCAGCGCCGAACCTCCTGCTTCCGCTCGACGGTGCATCTTTCACGTTAGCGAACGACACCGTGACACTGCAATGGGCTTCTGTTGGGGAGCTTCGCGAAAACGAATCGTACAAAGTGACCTTGGAAGATATCACCGAGGGATCAGGAACCCAGCGCCTGGTGGATTATGTGAAAGACACCAAATATATTGTGCCAACGTCCTTCCGCCCTGCAGAAACCGCCCCACATATTATGCGCTGGCGGGTTGAGGTCGTTCGTCAAATTGGTACAACTTCCGGCGGTGACCCGCGCTACACGTCAGGAGGCGCGAGCAGCATGGAGCGTGATTTCACCTGGTCGGGCGCTGCCATTGAGATGACACCCACACCCTAAGATGAGACATCTCTGAAATCCAAAGCCCGGTGCTTTTCCACCGGGCTTCTTTCATGCAGGTAGGACGTAATGGCCTTTAGTACGTTCGACACATCCTTGCGGTTAGCAATAGAAAAAATCACACACCCAGTTTCTCAATCGTCTCACGAACAT
>CAYLOP010000009.1:0-45746 GCA_964385305.1 uncultured Anaerolineaceae bacterium
TCGGCTGCAACTTGCTGGCCGTCATCGCAATATGGCTTGCCGGGTTGCTTCCTGCTGACGCCGCTTGGACTGCCGGCGTATATTCCTCGCCCAGCGAGGCCTCACTCGCATATGAAGCAATTCTTGGTTTTACCCCTCGGCTGTTGATGGCTTCCTTCATCGCCTACTTAAGCGGGGAGTTCTTAAACGCCTTTGTATTGGCAAAGCTAAAGATTGCAACGCAGGGTCGCCTCCTATGGACCCGAACAATCGCTTCGACGCTTGTGGGTCAGGGCGTGGATTCTGCCATTTTCTTATCTATCGCCTTTAGCGGCATTCTGCCTGGCGGCATCATCGGCGGGATGATCCTCAGCCAATGGCTGTTTAAAAGTGCCTACGAAGCGCTTGCTACCCCCCTGACCTATCTGGTGGTCAACAAGCTGAAACGCGCAGAGCAAGTGGATTTTTTCGACACGGAAACCAATTTCAGCCCGGCACGCTTCTAGATACCTGTCCAGGGACATTTCTCTACCACTGCAGTAGGGTTGTGATTCCAAGGGAATACCTCTTTCACTCCGCCTCGCGATAGCTTCTTTTATAACATTATAGCTCCCCCACTGCTCAATGTCAGACAGTGGAGGAGCTTCATAAAAACCTTCTCGAAGCTGCCAAGTGTTCCTGGATGTGATCGTGCCTACCCCACTCCAGCAGCCGGTAAGCAGCTTCCATTGTTGTAAAACGGCATTGCTTCTCAAGCTCGCAGCAAGTCGGGCTCACGCCGTCTCAAGATAATACGTTACCTCCCAATCCATCACGCGTGTTCGATACTCATCCCATTCTGCTCGCTTGGCACGTACGAAGGCTTCATACACCTCCTTGCCCAGCGCGTCTCTTAACACCTCATCCTTCTCGAGTTCCCCCAAGGCCTCTTCCAGTGAACCTGGGAGTTGAGCGATCCCCATCGCATCCAACTCATCCGAACTCTTTTCATAGATGTTTATATTGTTCACGGGTGGAGGGCAAGTCAAATCTCGTTCGATCCCATCCAAACCTGCGGAAAGCATAGCTGCGAAAGCCAGGTATGGATTGCAGGAAGGATCAGGGAACCGAAGCTCGGCTCGGGTAGAATCCTCCTTGCCGGCGGTATGACTTGGGATGCGGATCATCGCAGAACGATTGATCTGCGCCCAGCAAACATAGACTGGCGCTTCATATCCGGGCACGATCCGTTTGTAGGAGTTTACTGTTGGCGCAACGATTGCCGCCAACGCACGCGCATGTTCGATCTGACCGGCGATGAAGCCATACGCCAATTTCGAGAGGTAATTTTCATCCTTGGGATCGAAAAACAAGTTCCGCCCTTCTTGATTGAAAATTGATTGGTGCGTGTGCATCCCCGACCCGTTGATCCCGAAGATGGGCTTCGGCATGAAAGTCGCAATCAAACCCTGCTGAGCAGCAAGAGCTCGAATGGTATATTTCAGTGTGACCACATTGTCTGCTGCTCGGAGTGCATCCGTGAAACGGAAGTCGATTTCATGCTGACCAAGAGCGACTTCGTGATGCCCCATTTCGACTTCCAAGCCCATTGCCCCCAAGGCTAACATCAGTTCGCCTCGAACTTGTTGGGCTTCATCACTGGCAGAGAAATCGAAGTAGCCGCCTACATCGTGGGGCACAGGATGGATCTTGTCCGGACCATTCCTACGTAGAAGGAAGAACTCAGGCTCTGGACCAACGTTGAAGCGCCAGCCTCTCTCTTCGATCCGCGCAAGCGCGCGCTCGAGAACACCTCTCGGATCACCCGGGAATGGTGCCCCGTCTGGCATGTAGATATTGCAGAAAACCCTGGCGCGCCTTCTCCCAGGCTGCGACCAGGGAAGCAGAGTGTATGTGTCCACATCTGGAACGAGGCGCATATCGCTTTCCTGGATCCTTGCGAAACCCTCAACGGAGGAACCATCGAACCACACGCCATCCTTAAGAGCGGCCTCAAGGCGCTGCACGGGAAGATCAACACTCTTTACGACCCCAGTGACATCCGTGAACTGCAGGCAGACAAATTTTACGTCATCTTCAACCACTCGTTTTAAGATGTTGATTGCCATTTCTACACTCCTTTCCTCTCAGCCAAACCATGAATCAATGCCTCAAGCAGCTCAGGTTATTTATTACGCCGTCAATTTTCGGCTCGTTTTCAAGGGGAGGGAGAAAAGGCGGGGAGGGCATTCTCAAGGCCCTTTCCCGCATATAAGTAACACATAAGGGCACGCAGGGCGTGCCCTTTTTCTCGGCTTCCATAACCTCCCTCCCATATAGCAAGTGTCCGCGCACATACTTGTGATTCACTTGGCCACTGTAACCGCTGTTGTCCCACCTGTCACCGAATGGTTTTAGTCGATTACTTTGTTGGAAGGGAAATTGAAGCCTGTGGCTGGCTTCGGAGGCATCCGCTGATCTTTCGATTTTCCCCCGACATCTTTCCGGGGTTAGGCTCATCTTGCGATGAGGAACCTCCACCTCGTAATCTCAGCTAAAATGCTGAGACCCATACGCTCATCTCCCACTATTCTGTTGTTGACCGCTGCTTGCGACCGGACGCATTGTAGCAAAACGCTAGTGCTGAGTCAAGCAGCAGGACTTATTCGAGCTCCTGGTCGACTGATAGCGCATTCCCATTCATCTTCCCATTAATGACCCAACCTTCCCTATCGCTTCACTCATTGGTTGAAGCCTCTGTTAACCATTCCCCAAAGGCACGTTGATAGCGATCCAGGATCTCGTCTTCCATGCCGCCCGAAAACGAGCGGAAATGCTCAACCAATGCCACTCCAATGGCGGTCAGAGTAGCTCCGCCGCCTCCTGCCCCGCCTGTTTCCGTTTCCAGAAGGCGGGCGCCCAACGCATCCTCCATCTCCTGCAGTTTCTCCCATGCCCTTCGATAGGGAACATCGAGTTCCTTCGCTGCCGCCGTGATCGAGCCGGTCCGCTCAATGGCTTCAAGCAACCGCACCCGCCACGTACTGATAACCACCTCGCCATCCTTCTCAAGCCAAACATTATATCGAGGCACGATCATGGCAGTTCCTCCTGGGGAGAGAGCAAACGCAGAATGAGTGCAACTTCGGAGTCTGGGGTTAGGCGGGCTTCATGGCACATCCGCAGCCCTGCCACCCAAAGGATGAGATCATCGCAGACGACCAATGGCCAGTGTGCGCGTGCAGGTTGAGGGATGTGTTCGTTGATGAGCAAATCGGCGACCTTTATTGTGCCCTGCATACCAAGCGGCCGGATACGGTCCCCTGGTCTCGGAGGGCGGAGGATGAGAGATCCTCGAATCGACGCTGTGTCGAAGCTCGCTTTCATCGCAGTTTCGCTATAAACATAATCGTCCCTATCCGTTTGCGGCAAACACTTCTCATCCGCAACCAGGCTCCAGCCCTGAGCCAGTTGCCGTTGACCGGGAATCTCAAGGATTTGTCCCACTGTTGCCATCAACTGTGGCAAATGTGGAAAGGCAATCGCCGCACCGGGGAAGGAGATCACCACCTCATCCTGCAAGCGCATCATCTCCAATCCACCTGTTAGCGGCAATCTCTTACCACGAGCACCTTCTTCGATGAAGCCCAACGCGCGCTCAACCGTTTCGAATCCAACGTCACGTAGCGTTGGTCGCATGCAGTCGATCACGGTTCTAATGAGTTCACGTTGCACGGAAAGCGATTGCGATAGAAATGGTTCTATCTCGATGATAAGCGCTTCATCCCCTGCCGCGTGCACGATCTCATTCCAAACCCTGGCTACAAGACCTTTGAGCAAAGATACCTCACCGGCCATCACATGGCCCATACGGATCAAGACATTTCGGATACCCGGGTTGTACTTCTCAAGCACGGGCAGCAATTCGTGTCTCAAACGATTGCGGAAGAAGGTTATATCCTGGTTGCTGTGATCGATAACAGGTGACAGTCCGCGTGCATTGCAGTGTGCCTGCGTCTCTTCCCTTGTGATGCAAAGGAGGGGACGAACGAGTGTGATGCCCACCGAATCCAGAATCCCGCGCCATGTATCTAATTTCGTAGCGGGCAGCATACCTCGTAAACCGGATGGACCCGCTCCCCGCAGAAAATGCATGAGCACTGTTTCTGCCTGATCATCCGCTGTATGGCCTGTGGCGATGACCGATGTATCATGCGACTCTGCAAGGTGCACAAGAAAACGGTATCGTGCCAATCGAGCGGCCTCTTCTAAGGAAGTGCCACTCCCGCTCAGCGCACGCACATTCTCCCGGCCAATGACAGCCTTCACACCATAGGAATCCGCGATTTCCTCCACAAATTTCGCCTCATCCCCGCTTTCCTGACGTAATTGATGGTCCAAATGACCTACGACGACCTCATAACCCAACGTGTGAAGACAGTCCAATAGGCATAAGCTATCTGGGCCGCCTGATACGCCTGCCACTACTCTTTGATGAGATTCAAGCAAGCGTTTCTCGTTTATGAAATTCGCAACCTGCTCTATTACGGTCATCGTGTTGCGATTATAGCACCGAGCTCTCCAGAGCCGCATTGTCCTGTGTGAATCCAAGCGATTCCATATCTGGCTTTCAACGTCACTGTGCTATAATTCAGCGTTGGCTGCACCGGAGGATTTCCAAACTTGGCATTCAACCCCTTTAACTGGTTACTGGGTCTTTTCTCTTTGGATATCGGTATCGACCTTGGCACGGCCAACACGATTGTTAACGTGCGCGGCAAGGGAATCGTTATCAACGAGCCATCGTGGGTGGCCATTGAGAAAAGAACCAAGCAGCCCTTAGCGATCGGCAGCGAAGCTAAACACATGGTGGGCCGTACGCCTGCCAATGTGATCGCGATCCGTCCGCTTCGTAATGGCGTTATCTCAGAATTCGATATCACAGAGAAAATGCTCGAGTACTTTATCGCAAAAGCGCACGAGCAAAGCATCGTCCCTGTCCCTCGGCCAAGGGTTGTCGTCGGCATCCCTACTGGAGCGACAGAAGTCGAAAAACGCGCGGTGTATGATGCAGCAATGGCGGCTGGTGCACGAGAAACATTCTTGGTCGAAGAACCGACAGCCGCCGCCTTAGGGGCAATGTTGCCGATCGGCGAGATTCGCGGATCTATGATTGTCGACATCGGCGGTGGCACAACCGAACTTGCAGTTTTTTCTATGGGGGGTGTCGTCGTCTCGCGGTCCCTTCGAGTCGCGGGAGACGAGATGGATCAGGATATCGTCAACTACATCCGCAACAAGTACAACTTGCTCATCGGTGAGCGTATGGCCGAAAAAGTGAAAATAGCCATCGGTTCAGCCTATCCCCTCAAAGAAGAGAAGACGATGAGCGTGCGCGGCCGGAACCTGGTTCGAGGCCTTCCAGAAGCGATTGAGGTCTCATCCGTCGAGATCCGTGAAGCGCTAGCCCCATCTGTAAATGTCATCGTAGAAACTCTAAAAGATGCCATCGATGAGGTTCCCCCGGAGCTTATTGCAGACCTCATGGAGGAAGGTGTCTGCCTCGCTGGCGGCACATCTCAACTTCAAGGCTTGGCCGATCGCCTCTCCAGCGAGCTTCGGATTCGTGTCTGGCTGGCAGAAGACCCCATGACTTGTGTGGCACGAGGTGCCGGAATGATCCTTGAAGACTTGGATCGAATGGGTGATTTCACCGTCGGCCTTGAACGCGGCACCAAGTGAGCCACATCCAAACGGCATCTTCCCCTTTGCTTGCGTCTTGATCAATGACCCGCCCTACGGTACGTTTCCTGATAGCAACCACCCTGATTGTGATTACGATCGGGCTGCTTGTCATGAGCCTGAGCGGTTTCCTCACACCCATCGAGAATCTCATCCTGCGCCCGCTTGGTGGTACACAATCTTGGATCTCCTTACGCATAGCTGCAATACGCGATGTCTTGACCTCACCTCGTGACCTCGCTTCATTGCGAGAAGAAAACGCACGGCTCGAAGCCGAAGTGGCTCTCTTGCAGCAGGAGATCATCGCCCTTAGAGAACAGGTTGCTGAAGCGGAAATCCTTGCAGCGCTGCTCGACTACGCTCGCTCTCAACCCGATAGCCGCTCAAAAGCTGTCCCTGTGATTGGGCGGGACGTAAGCCCCTTTCTTCGTTCAATCTGGATTGGGAGTGGATCCGATGAAGGTCTTGCTTTTGGTATGCCTGTTGTAACCGAACGCGGCTTGATCGGCCGTATAGTCGAAGTCTTCCCAAGCGCGTCACGTGTGCAATTGATCAGCGACCCTGAAGCCGCTGTGAACGTCAAATTCCAGACAGCGCGTTCAGATGGTGTCTTATCCGCACAGGTCAACGGTGAACTAAGGGTCGATTTGATCGATCAGAGTGCGGAGCTGACTCAGGGAGAGCTCGTCCTGACCTCCGGATTGGGAGGTAAATATCCCGCCGATATTCCGATCGGACAAGTCATCAGCATTCGCCGGCGTGACTATGAGATTTTCCAACAGGCAGTAATACAACCCAGCGTCAATTTCGATGATCTGGAACTCGTCCTTGTCATAACCAACTTCCAAGCGCTCCCCTCCGAACCACGCTCTCCCTGAGGCTTATCCGATGTCTTATATCATTGGTATTCCCTTGTTGGCACTGTTAGCCATCCTCCAATCATCCGCTTTCACGTACATCCATCTCCTGGATGGACACTTCGATCTCGTGTTGTTATGTGTCATCGGATGGGGGCTTTCAGGACGGTCAGAAGAGGCACTGGTTTGGGGCATGGTGGGGGGATTATTTCTTGACCTTCTCTCTGGACTGCCCCTTGGCAGCTTTGCTATTCCCCTCATTCTCATCGCTTTTTTGGTATCCTTATTGGAAGATCGTTTCTGGGAAGCGCATTTCCTAACGCCCATTGGCGTGGTATTTCTTTGTTCATTGGTCTTCCATGGCCTTGGTCTCGCCGTCCTTACGTTAGCTGGTCGAGAATGGGATCTCCTCATAGCGTTAACGCGGGTTATCCTCCCCAGCACCTTCTTGAACCTTCTTCTCGCCATCCCGACCGCTCAAATCATGGAAGGCTTGCGTACACGCCTTTACCCGCCTAAAGTAGAGATTTAATGGTGAACGAAAGCGAGTCAAATCTCCCCCGTAGAAGACTGCAAGCGACGATTGCCGTGATCATCGCCATCATGGCGGTGTTCGTAGTGCGTCTATTCAGCCTGCAGATCCTTCAGGGTGAGAGCTTTCGCCAACAAGCGAATGAAAATCGCTTCATCACGGTCAATGAGCCGGCGCCACGCGGCGTGATTTATGACCGCAACGATTTCCAACTCGTCCGGAATATTCCTTCCTTCAACGTTGTAATCACGCCAGCCCTCCTCCCCGACAGCCTTGCTGAGATTGACGCCATCTACGCACGACTGTCGGAATTAACCAATGTTCCGATCGATCAGGAAGGACCTCTTGCAGCCCCTTGCGTACCAGGCAGAGGGATCAAACAATTCGTTAAGGAGGGTGCCACAAACCGCCCGTACGATGCCTGGCCCATCGCTTGCGATGTCGACGAAACTGTAGCTCGAATCTTGAGCGAAGAACAAGTCGACCTCCCGGGTGTCAGCATTGAGGTGGAACCAGTCCGCGACTACACCTCCGGCGAACTCACCTCAGTTTTTATTGGCTACCTGGGCCCCATCCCCGCATCTTTGAAAGACCTATATGAGGAAGTTGGCTTCGTCGCGGGGCGGGATAAGATCGGTTACTCGGGCATCGAAGTATGGTATCAGAGCATCTTGGCGGGACAAAACGGCGAGAAACAAATTGAGCGTGATGTGGCTGGCAAGGAACTACGTGAGCTTGGCGTGGTCACACAGCCCACTCCGGGCAACAGCTTAATGCTCTCCATCGACACTCGATTACAATCCATCGCCGAGACCGCTCTCCTCAACCGCATGGAATTTATCAACCGGTATGCTGGAGAAGAGAGAACGCCAATCGGTGTGGTCATCGCGATCAACCCCAGGACGGGGGAAATTCTCGCGATGGTCTCCATGCCCACCTATGAGAACAATCGCTTCGCACGTGTCATCCCTCAAGATTACTACCTGCAATTAGAAGCAGACGATCGCGGCAAGCCCCTCATCAATCACGCAATCTCGGGAGAGTTCCCTCCCGGATCAACCTTCAAGATGGTTACTGCCATCGGCGCCCTCAACGAGGGCATCATCACACCCGAACGCACGCTCTTTGATCCTGGAAAGATCACGATCACCAACCGTTACTTCCCGAATGACCCTGGAAAAGCAAAAGACTTCGTTTGCTGGGTTCCAGAGGGGCACGGGTATGTTGATTTCGTGCATGGCATTGCCTACTCCTGCAACGTCTACTTCTACAAGATCGGCGGTGGATTCCCCGGAGAAGTTGAGCCGGGCTTAGGTGTTGCAGGCATAAACGTATACGCACCAGCCTTGGGTTATGGCGGGCTCTTGGGGATCGATTTGCCCGGAGAAGAGGATGGTCTTATCCCCAACGAGGATTGGAAACGGATCAATCTTGGTGAAGGCTGGTCTACTGGGGATACTTACAATACCGTTGTGGGTCAGGGTTTTGTGAGCGCAACACCCCTCCAGGTTCTCACCTCGATCACCACGCTTGCCAATGGTGGTAAAGTAATGTGGCCGCATATCGTCAAGGAAGTTCTCGATGGTGAGGGCAACATCATCCAACGGTATGAACCCTGTGTTTTGTGGGACATCGCAGACGGCGTTATCACCCCACTTGAAGAAATCGGTGCAAACTGCCCTACCTTGCCGGATGATGCCAGAGAATTAATCATTAGCTCCCGCCAAACTATTGGCACACCAGATGTGAATGTCGACCCTGAGGTCATCAGACTTACGCAGGAAGGAATGCACCTGGTTACGACAGAAGGCACGGCTGAAGGCTACGCCGACCTCGAAACGATATCCTCGGCCGGCAAAACAGGAACCGGCGAGTTCTGCGACAGGGTTGCGTTTGAGAAGGGGCTATGCCAGCCAGGCGAATGGCCTACACATGCATGGTATGTTGGTTATGCGCCTTTTGAAAATCCAGAAATCGCCGTAGCCGCGTTCGTCTACAACGGGGGTGAGGGCGCCGTCACCGCCGGCCCGATCGTACGGCAAATACTTGAAGCTTATTTCTCCCTCAAATCTATCGATGTCGCCCTAGCGGACTAGGGAATCCCACGCATCGTGCTCCCGATCCATGCGATACTGGTAACCGTCAACTTTCCCGCACTTTCGTTGTTCAAACCAAAATTGCTTGAAATCGAGCGATTCTGGGCAACGCTTGCGGACTCCATGGTTCGTGATAACCTACAGTTCTGGGCAGCAAATTGGGCACTTCATTCAAGCATAGCACTCATTCGACTGATATATTTGAGCATGCTATAATCGCCTATCGTGTCTTCAAAAGTGTCATCTCTCTCGATAAAAGGCATCCGGGATGGACTCTTGATCACCGTTCCGGAGGGCGATTGGCTTGAGGTTCAATCGACTCTCTTGCAGTCGATCGATGAGCAGGCCGACTTTTTCCGCGGCGCACGTCTGGCGTTGGAATTGGGAGATCGAAGCCTCGGAGCTGCTGAACTTGGGAGCTTGCGGGTAGCATTGGCGGAACGAGAGGCAACTTTATGGGCGACTCTCTCCACATCAGCTATAAGCAGGACGGCGGCGGCTGACCTCGGATTGGCAGTAGAACTTCTGGCTTCGAAAGCCTCTGATGAGGAAATCGATATTCCTTTTGAAAGCGTCCTCCACGGAGAAGAGGCAGTTCTAGTGAAACGAACGCTACGTTCTGGTCACACAATCCGCCACCCTGGCCATGTGATCGTACTCGGAGATGTCAATCCGGGAGCAGAGATCGTTGCTGGAGGGCATATCATTATTTGGGGACGTCTACGCGGCACCGTGCATGCCGGTGCAGCAGGCAACGAAGATGCTATCGTCTGCGCACTCGATCTATCGCCGACTCAACTTCGCATCGCGAATCAAATTGCCATCTCCCCCAAACGAAGCGGTCACGCTAAGCCAGAAGTTGCTAGAGTTCGAGAAGGTCAATTGATCGCCGAGACCTGGCAGGCTGAGCGAAAACGATAACAATCAAGGAGGCGGAATACCTGCATGAGCGCCACGATTATCACCATCACCTCTGGTAAGGGTGGGGTCGGAAAGACAACTGCCACAGCCAATTTAGGTGCTGCCCTTGCCGACATTGGATTGCGTGTGGCCTGCATCGACGCCGATATTGGGCTAAGAAACCTCGATGTTGTGATGGGCCTGGAGAACCGCATCGTCTATGATCTCGTGGATGTGGTCGAAGGGCGCTGTAAACTTCGCCAGGCCATGATCCGGGATAAACGGTTGGAAACCCTTTTTCTCATCCCTGCCGCCCAAACACGTGATAAAACCGCTATCTCGCCGCAGGATATGGTCCGAATTGCGGAGGAAATGAGGCCCAATTTCGATTGGATCCTCATCGATTCACCCGCCGGTATCGAGCGTGGTTTTCGCAATGCTATCGCACCGGCGGACGATGTTTTGATCATCACAAACCCAGAAGTGTCTGCTGTGCGCGATGCGGATCGTATTATTGGTCTCATCGAAGCTGAGGAAAAAGGACCTGGAAAGCTACTCCTCAACCGTGTTAAGCCTGAAATGGTGCGGCGCGGAGATATGCTCGCTACAGAAGACATCCTGGATGTGCTGGCGATCGAACTTATCGGAATTATCCCAGAGGACGAGAGCGTTATTGTGGCTTCGAACAGAGGAACTGCGGCAGCTCTTGATCCTCGCAGTAAGGCTGGAGAAGCCTTTCGTAACATTGCGCGACGCTTGAATGGCGAACATGTACCTTTCCAAGATCTAGAGGCTCAAGATGGCTTCTTTGGGCGCATTTCGCGCTTGATTAGATCAGGAGGCGAAGAATGAATTTGATCGATCGCCTGCGAATAGGTAGACAGAGCAGCGCGAAGGCTGCAAAAGAACGCCTCCAATTGGTGCTCATTCATGATCGCGCGGGACTCTCACCAGGCAAGCTCGAAGCCATCCGTGATGATGTGATTGAAGTGCTTTCACGCCACGTAGAAATCGACCGAAAGGCTGTAAGTTTTTCACTTACGAAGGATCGCGATCAGCAACGTCTGGTCGCAGATATCCCTCTAGCACCTCGTCGGGCAAGAAGGCGAAGGGCGGGATAGCTTTATGCAACAGACGCGCATCTGGCGTCATTTTGATATTTGGCTGCTCGCTGCTGTGGCCATGCTTACCATCGCTGGCGTGGCGATGATACGCTCCGCAATTGGGGGAAACGAGAACCTCGCTGAAAATGTGCTGCGCCAAGCGATCTATGCGATCATCGGACTCGCGGTCGTACTGATCGCGGCTGCGATCGATTACCGTATCTGGTCTGCGCTCTCTCGCCCATTGTATATTTTCACCCTTGCCATGCTGGGTTTTATTATCCTCTCGGGTTTTGTCGGATTTGGGTCAGCCCGATGGTTCAATGTGGGTATCGTCTTGATCCAGCCCTCCGAGCTTGCAAAAATTTTCGTGCTCCTCATCCTGGCAGATTACCTGGCAAGCAACGAACATCAAATCCACCAGGTTAAGACGGTTATTCGAAGCCTGATTCTAATCGGATTGCCAGCGTTTTTGGTTTTCCTCCAACCTGATCTGAGCACGGCAATCGTATTCGGTGTGATCTGGCTGGCGCTTGTGTGGGCGGCAGGCATTCGGGCGAAGCATTTGGCAGTCCTCGTCTCTACCGCTCTGGCATCCCCGCTCCTTGCATGGCCGCTCTTACAGCCCTATCAGAAATCGCGTGTCATCACCTTCCTGTTCCGCAACCCGGAGGCGCAATACGGGGAAGCATATAACGTCAATCAGGCGCTTATATCCATCGGATCGGGTGGATGGACAGGGCAAGGCTACGGCCATGGAACGCAGGTTCAATTGCGCTTCCTCAAGGTGCGCCATACCGACTTCATCTTTTCGGCGATGTCGGAGGAATTTGGCTTTGTTGGTGCGGTGATCTTCATCGCTCTGCTTACGATTATCATCCTGCGCTGTCTTCGAGCGGCACGAATGGCAAGAGACACATACGGTGCGCTCATCTGCTACGGCGTCGCCATCCTTATATTCTTCCAAGGTGCCTTCAACATTGGCATGAATTTAAACCTCTTCCCCGTATCTGGGTTACCACTTCCCTTCTTCAGCTATGGTGGTTCGTCTCTGCTGGCAACGTTGCTAGGTATTGGATTGGTAGAAAGTGTGGTTCTACGCCACAAACGAATAGAGCTATAATCCGCTTATACTCATGATCAAAGGTATGCCATGACACAATTACACCCGGCTCGGGTGCGTTTTGCCCCGTCCCCAACGGGACACTTTCATATCGGGGGCGCTCGAACAGCCCTCTATAATTATCTCCTTGCTCGCCAGACGGGAGGTCAATTCATTCTACGCATCGAGGATACCGATCGCAAGCGGTTTGTCCCTGACTCAGAAGAAGAGATGATGGAATCCCTGCGCTGGTTGGGATTGGAATGGGATGAAGGGCCCGATATGGGAGGACCCTATGGTCCCTACCGCCAATCCGAACGGCAGGAGATCTACCACGAGCATGCCAAGCGATTAATCGATCTTGGCTGCGCGTATTACTGCTTTTGCACACCGGAACGGTTATCCCAAGTCCGACAACGCCAGCAGAAGTTGAAGCAGCCGCCTCGTTATGATGGCCTTTGTAGAAATCTCGACCCCGAGGAGGCGCTCGCAAGGGTTGAGGCGGGCGAGAAATATGTCATCCGTTTTAAGACCCCTCAAGAGGGTTCCACGACCGCAATCGATCTCCTGCGGGGGCCGATCACCGTCGAGAACAGCACACTTGATGACTATATTTTGCTCAAATCCAACGGCCTTCCTGTCTACCACCTAGCTGCAATGGTCGATGATCACCTCATGAAAATCACACATGTGTTCCGAGGCTCTGAATGGCTGCCTACTTTCCCAATCCACGTGCTCATTTACGAAGCACTTGGGTGGGAGCAGCCCCATTGGGTCCATCTATCGGTGTTCCTGAACCCAAGCGGCCGGCGAAAAATGAGCAAGCGTGATGTGGGTGTGAAAGGTATCTTTGTCCTAGAACTCAAGGAGATGGGCTATGCCCCCGAGGGACTCGCGAACTGGATTGCGTTGATGGGTTGGTCCTACGATGATCACACCGAATTTTTCACCATGCCCGACCTCATCGAAAAATTTTCCCTCAACAAACTTAATCCAAGCCCGGCCGCCGTCGATTATAAAAAATTGGATCATTTCAGTGGATCTCATATTCGGAGTTGGTCGCTTCAAAAGTTAGTCGAACGCCTGCGTCCCGCATTTATCGGAGCAGGATTCGCAGTCGATGATGAGCGCCTGACTAAGATTGCACCGATCATCCAAGAACGCATTCGAACGCTTGCGGAAGCTGTCGAGATAGCTGGTTTCTTCTTCCAAGATCACATCGAGCCTGACCCCGCAGAATTGGTAGGCAAGAAAATGACCGCGGCTGAATCAGCAAACGCCGCTGAAAGCGCTTACAAGGTCATCGAAGCTTTGCCGGATATGCAAATTGAACCATTAGAACAAACCCTCCGTTCGCTCGCGGACGAACTCTCGTTAAATGCCGCTCAGCTTTTTGGAATTTTGCGAATTGCTATCACCGGACAACGTGTCAGCCCACCGCTGATCGAGAGCATGGCCATCATTGGCAAGGACGAAGTCTTGGAGAGAGTGAGAAACGCAATCGAAGTCCTGAGGGGACTTTCGTAGTGGAAGTGGACCTCCTTACCACACGTATGGTAAAATGCGCTTCGCGATTGGGGGTTCGTCTAGTGGTAGGACAGCGGACTCTGAATCCGTAAGCCGAGGTTCGAATCCTCGACCCCCAGCCATCTAACGCCCGGAAAAAGATCGAACCCCTCCGGGCGTTACCTTTTCGCAAAAATCCTGATGCCTCAGACTCGTGGATTTCATCGATAATCCGCTATCCTCGTGATGATGAACTGCTTATAATCGTTACGCGACTTCATGGATAATCGAAACCTATGGACACTTTCCAATATCAGGTCATCGGGAAGATATACTCACCATTTACCGATCCACGCAAAATGCCGATTCAACCGGTTGGGGCAAGTGGCACACGCGGTCATGTTGTGTTAAACCCCGCATACCGTGAAGGGCTCAAGGATCTGGACGGCTTCTCACACATCTTTCTGCTCTATCACTTCCATCGTACGCAGGAACCTCAACTGACGATTAAACCCTTCCTGGACGAAACCCCGCGCGGGATCTTTGCCACCCGTGCACCTGTTCGCCCAAATCCCATTGGTCTCTCCGTCGTTCAGTTGGAGAGGATCGAAGCAAACATCTTGTATGTCCTCAACATCGACGTTCTCGATGGCACGCCCCTACTGGATATCAAGCCATTCGTCCCCGAATTCGACCAGCCTGACAACGTTCGTATTGGTTGGCTTAGTGAGCGTGTCAAGGGCGCCTCGGATATCCGGTCTGACGACCGCTTTCGTTGAGCCTCGTGGAGAAGCGATTCAAGCGCTGAGGTCAGAAGGATGGTTCCTAGAGCCGCGTGCGTGTGCTTCGCAGTGCCGATGGTATAATGAAACCCGTGAAGAGAAATCGATGGCGCCATGCGCTATCCAAAACCCGCAAGACAGCATTTGGCCGTCTGGCGACGCTGCTGGGCACCTCTGATCTCACACCTTCCTTCTGGGAGCAACTTGAGGAGACCCTTATCCAGGCCGACCTGGGTGCGAACGCCGTCCATGCTATTGTTGGCGAGCTGCAAGATGTCGCTCGGTCGAATGGGCTGACAAACGGTGAGCAAGTTCAGGAGGAGCTGCGAAGGTTGTTCTTGAGCCGGTTATCGAGCGAGCCTGAGAAGGAACCGAATGTTCATCCGTATACCATCATCCTGATCGGTGTCAATGGTTCCGGGAAGACCACGACAGCGGCTCGCATAGCTCGGCGCTGGCAAGATCGAGGCAAACATATCCTACTCGCCGCAGCTGACACCTACCGCGCTGCAGCAAGTGAGCAATTAGCGATCTGGGGTGAGCGATTAAATGCCGAAGTGATCACGGGCAAACCCGGAACGGATCCGGGCGCTGTGGTTTTCGACGCAAGTCAGGCAGCGCTCGCACGCCAGAGCGATGTTCTAATCGTGGATACCTCAGGGCGTATGCACACTGAGCATAATTTGATGGCAGAACTTAAAAAGATCTGCAGCGTTGCAGGGAAGGTCATCCCCAACGCCCCCCACCAAATCCTGCTGGTGCTAGACGCGACAACGGGGCAGAACGGTCTCTCACAAGCAAAAACCTTTGCGGAAGCCGTCGATGTCGATGGGATCGTGCTTGCCAAACTCGATAGTTCAGCAAAAGGGGGCATTGGTTTTGCCATCGTGGACACACTCGATCTCCCCATCCGCTATGTGGGCTTGGGAGAAGGGTTGAATGATCTTGAACCTTTTAACCCAGATGCTTATGTGGATGGGCTATTAGCCGAGAATGGCACGCCGATAGGTTCGTGAGTGTACAATACCATCGATCGCCTTGCGGATTAGTTTTTTAGAATAAATGGATGTAGGAAAACCAGATTATGGATGACCTGAAAGAACCGCTTCAGAATGCACTTGAACGAATCCAAGACCTCCTGGTGCGTCTTTGACCTCCCCAAACAAGAGTCGGATCTAATCCAATTAGAGCGTGCAGGCGAGGATCCCACACTATGGGATGATCCTGAAGCCGCACAGAATACCATGCGTCGTTTAGCTCGTCTGCGTCGGAACGTGGAAAGCTGGCGCAGTCTAGTGCAACGCACCGAAGACGCTCTGGAGCTCGCTGGCATAGGTGATGAGGATCTACGAGTGGATATTGAGGCTGAGCTAACATCGATCGAGACCGAGTTGCAGAATCGCGAATTCCAAGCTTTATTATCGGGACGATATGATCACGAAAACGCGATCCTCGCGGTACATGCAGGCGCGGGCGGAACCGATTCACAGGATTGGGCAGAGATGCTCCAGCGGATGTACCTGCGCTGGTGTGAAAAACGAGGATACACTGCCGATGTCCTCGACGTTAGCGAAGGCGAGGAGGCAGGGATAAAAAGTGTGACGATCGCAGTGGACGGCGACTATGCTTACGGATACCTGAAAGCTGAGAAAGGTGTACACCGCTTAGTACGCCTCTCCCCCTTCGACGCCAATCATCGCAGGCATACTTCCTTTGCGCTTGTCGAGATCTTACCGCAAGTGGAAAGCGACAGCGAAATCGAGGTCAATGCCTCTGATCTACGGATCGACACTTACCGCTCGGCTGGAGCTGGGGGGCAAAATGTACAAAAAAATGAAACCGCAGTACGGATTACGCATATCCCGACTGGAATCGTAGTAACCTGTCAGAATGAACGCTCCCAAACCCAAAACAAAGCCAATGCCATGCGGGTTTTACGCGCCCGCCTGCTTGACTTGAAACAACAAGAACAAGAAGAGGCTATATCGAAGATCAAGGGCGATCATGTGAAAGCCGAATGGGGAAGCCAAATTCGGTCCTATGTGCTTCATCCCTACCAAATGGTTAAGGACCACCGTACAGACTATGAGACTGGAAACACCAGCGCCGTACTCGATGGCGATCTTGACGAATTCATCGAAGCCTACCTGCGCGCTTCAATCAACCAGTCACTATAACTCACCTTGTCGACGCGGGTGCCATCTGCTATAATCCGCCCGCTCACCAGTATGAGGAGGGTTCCTCAGTGAAACTATATCTCAACCTTGCGATGGTTGTTACCTCCATCGCGCTCATTGTCATCATTATCGTCCAAAGTCGTGGCGCCGGCCTCGGCGGTCTCGGCGGTGGAGGAGATCTAGGCGGGAGTATGGGATTTCACGTCCGGCGTGGGATCGAACGCCTACTGTTTAACGTCACAATTGGATTGAGCGTCGTGTTCTTCCTGCTCGCGATTATGACGGTCATCCTAGTAGGTTGAGCTTAATCTCGGCTCGCCCCTTATCCTCGCTACTATAGCAATGCGAAGCTTACGCTGGCAGATTTTGATCGCGATTGGCGGCCTGATCCTGGTCATTGGGCTGCTCATTGGTCAAACCCCTGAGGGTGAATACACCGCGCCCCAACCCGTCCGCGGAGGCGTCTATATAGAAGCACTCATCGGCAGCATGATGCGGCTCAATCCCATTCTAGATTCATCCAACCAACCCGATCGCGATATCGATCGCGTAATTTTCAGCGGGCTTTTACGTTTTGATTCACGCGGCATCCCAATTCCCGACTTAGCCGAATGGGCTGTCACTGCAGATGCCACGCTTTACACGATCACACTACGCGAGGACGCCGTATGGCACGACGGCGAACCGGTTACATCTGATGATGTGATCTACACTTTTTCAAAATTCCAAGACCCGGGTTACCCCGGCCCACAGGACCTACAGGATTTATGGCAGCAAGTAAACATTATCCGCCTCGACGAAAGGCGTGTGCAATTCCAGCTTCCTGAACCGTTTGCACCCTTTCTTGACTATTTGACGATCGGCCTCCTGCCAGATCACCTGCTCAGGGGAGTATCTGTCACCGAGCTCGTCGATCATCCCATCAACCTTCATCCCATTGGAAGTGGTCCATTCCGTTTTGAGACCTATATCGTCAAGGGTGAAGAAGTTATCGGTGTCAGTTTAGGCGCCTTCCCAGATTACTATGAAGGACCCCCTTTCCTTGAAAGGGTAGAGTTCCACTTCTACGAGGATAGCCAAGCCGCTTTGGAAGCGTATCTTCTCGGGGAAGTGCAGGGTATAGGGCAAGTGGATGACAACACACTGCCTGAAATCTTAGAGACCACATCCCTGAACCTTCATTCTGCACGTCTTCCGAAAATGGGGATCATATATCTCAATTTGAAAGATCCGGAAAAAACCTACCTCGCTGAGAAACGCTTTCGACAGGCGTTGCTTCTTGCCATCAATCGTCAGTGGATCATCAACCAGGCGTTCAACGGGCAAGGGGTGGTCCCCATCGGGCCCATCCAGCCTGGAACGTGGGCTTACGCAGACAGCCTAGACCCTTATCCTTTCGATCCCGAATTGGCAGCGCAATATCTCGACACTTTGGGATGGGAACTTCCTACAGGAGCCACGCCAGGGACACCGGAATACCTGCGTACGAAGGATGAGCAGACCTTGACACTTGAACTCATCCATCCCGACTCTACTTTCCACACAAAAGTCGCTCAACTCATCGAGGCGTACTGGGAGGCGATCGGGATCGATGTGCAACTCAAACCGAGTGACACGGAAGATCTGATGGAAGCATATCTTCAACCTCGGAGTTTCCAAGCGGTTCTAACGGATTTGAATCTCTCCAATTACCCTGACCCTGATCCATATCCCTTCTGGCATGATTCCCAGACCGAGACCGGGCAAAATTATTCCGGTTTTGCGGATCGTAACATCAGCATCTGGCTGGAACAGGCTCGTATAAATCCAGATTTTGGTCGCCGTGCAGAACTCTATAGGAGTTTTCAGCATAGATTTCAAGACCAACTTCCTGCATTGCTTCTCTACTACCCTGTCTATAACTACGCCATTGATGCCCAGATTCAGGGTGTTTCTATAGGGCCCTTATTCGATCCCAGCGATCGATTCAGTAGGATTAACGAATGGTATTTCCAAACGCAACGTAATCTAGGATCATCGAGCACAACGCAGTAGGCGCGTTTTTTATCAGCTATAAAATCCATTCGAGAAGCATAACCGGGACGAATGCACACCAAGCCATGGTATAATCTCTTCTCGACCCCAAAGGTCATGCAATTTATTAGGAAGGTGCGAATTTGGACAATGTAGAGAGCACATCCCCCCCTCTCCCGATAGCGGACCTCAAACACGGAATGAAGCTCGAAGGAAAAGTAATAAAAATCGAACTTTTTGGTGCCTTTGTGGATGTTGGCGCAGAACGGGAAGGCTTGGTCCACATCTCCATGTTGAAACGCGGGCACATCAATCGCGTCGAGGATGTCGTCCAGGAAGGACAACAGGTGGAGGTCTGGGTGCATCGCGTCGATGTGAATTCAAGACGCCTTGAACTCACCATGATCCGGCCTCTAAAACTCAAATGGAAAGATATTAAGGCCAACATGAGGGTCAAAGGCAAGGTCGTACGCCTGGAAGGCTTCGGTGCGTTCGTTGACATTGGCGCGGAACGCCCTGGCTTGGTTCATGTCAGTGAGTTGAGCCCAGATTATGTGAGCAATCCTTCCGAGGTCGTAAATGTCGGCGACGAAGTAGATGTCACTATTCTGGAAGTGGATCGTAAGAAACGCCAGATTCGCCTGAGCATGAAGGAATCAGCCCTCGATTTCACGGATGATGAAGAAGAAACTGAAGAGATCACACCAACGGCGATGGAATTTGCGCTGCGCCAGGCCCTCGAGCACTCCGAAGAAGAGCCTCAAGTTTCTGAGAAACCTGCTGTGAAAAGTAAGTCATTAAGCGGCCAGGACGAATTAGAAGATATTCTCTCTCGCACCTTGCACCAGCGAATGCGTGCTACTTCTGCGAAAGAATAGGTCCCATTAAAATGAATTGCGAGGGTTCTTTTCTGCCCTCGCTGCATGCTTCCTAAACGGACCTTGAGAAGGACTCTCCAAACGATCGTTCGAATAGTTTTTCCCTATAATTTCAGTATTTCGCTAGATATCGCGCGCAGCGATAACCTTATCTGTTTCGGTCCAGATCTTGAAGCGGTATAGACCCGAAAGGCTGGATCAGATAATTTCGTCCTCACTCCAGCCATTTTCAAGATCAGTTTCGAGTTCATCTTCCTCATCTTCCCATATTTCATCGAGGTCATCATCTTCCCATGTCTCGCCATCAGCCATTGCAACTTCGTCGAGACGCGTATAGGTCAAGCATCCTTCATCAGGGTCGATGCGAATAATCTCGGCTATGCAAAAGCCAGCTTCCAGGAAGATGCAGTCCACGTAATTGCAACGAATTCGCGGCATACTTGGATACCTCCCTACATCGTCATCTCATCATCATGTAGGCGAAGAATGCTCATCATCAATAAAGCAGCCATAGATATAGCAGAGACGAGACAATAAGGACAAATCGCTTGGAGGATAGCCACCTCGACATAGGTAAGATAGGCAGAATATAGAGAGCCTATCAACGCCAGGCCAAATACGGCAAAACGAATGCCTTCCATTTTATGCGGTATGCGACGCTCATAAAATAGAAGCCCGGCAATCATGCCATACCCGAGCACACCCAGGAATGCGATGGGGATTCCCCAGATTTCGGCGTATCGGCTCAACACGACCGTCTCGCAATCCCCAACACCCCTGCATACCGCTGATGAATTCGTGATTTTCAACAGCCCTAGGTAGAGCGAAATACCCAGACCAAAAGATGCCGTCACTATCGATAAACAACGAAGGCGTAGCTCATACTCCCAACAACTCGACACCGCCCTGATCATCTATACCATCCTATACCATTAGGATTTATAGGTACCCGTATGCGCCAGCTACTTAGATGCACTCCGTCGACCCTGCAGCATGATCACCCGTACCACCTGTATTATTACTAAGTGATCATAGACCATAATACAACAGACTCCTAGCCAACGGCTAGATAAAAATTCATACTCCCTGAGTTCCCCAGGGATTGTGTAAAGGAAGTGCTAAGTGGTTTGAGCCAGACTGACCCAGGCCCCACTTCGGCTGATGAACTATATTTTGCCCGCGCGCTCTCGTAAAAATCACCTTCGCATAATTCGTATGTATGGATGGGAAACAAAAATCGCAGTGCGATTGATTGCCTACCCGTCACCGATTACCCCGGAGGAAGTCTGCGAGCCTCCAAAACATTCGGTAAGGCCTCAAGCCGATTGAGGATACGGCTCAATTGAGAGACATCCGTCACTTGCAGCACCAGATCAAAGATAGCCAAACTATTTTTCGTTGAGACGTGAATGGAAGACATATTGATGCCCTCATTTGCTACCAACGTCGAGACATCTCGCATCAACCCGTCACGATCATAAGCCCGCAATCGGACTGAAATCGGGTAAGTTTGTTTGGGGTAGCCCCAAGAAACTTGAACTAAGCGCTCCCGATCCTTAATTCGCAGGACGTTGGGGCAATCTTGGCGGTGGATTGTTGCCCCCCTGCCCCGTGTGATATAGCCAATAATCGGATCACCCGGTGCTGGGTTGCAGCAACGCGCGATGTGTGTGAGCAGCCCGGTTAATCCTAAGATACTCACATCTTCCGTTGATATGGTGGTTGGTGGCTCAGCGGCGGTCTCAGGAATAAACTCAAGATCCTCCGCTTCATCTTCTATGACTTGAGCGACGATCTTACTGAGGTGGATATCCCCGCATCCGATTGCAACGAGCATGTCATCAACTTGAGAGAAGCCAAGATCCCGTGCGATATCATCGTAGGGGACGGAATTGATCCCTAAACGGCGAAGCTCCTTCTCCAGCAGCAGTCGACCATGAGAGATATTAAGTTCACGATCCATCCGTTTGAACCACTGACGGATCTTGCTGCGCGCACGCTGGCTCTTTACCATCTCAAGGCTGGGATTGAGCCAGTCTCGGCTCGGCCCGCCACGTTTCGCGGTCAGAATCTCGACCGAGTCGCCTGTCTGCAGTTTTTGATTCAACGAGATCAACTTACCGTTCACTTTCGCCCCACGGCAGCGATGTCCAACAGCCGTGTGGATATGATAGGCAAAGTCGATCGGTGTTGAGCCAGCTGGGAGATCGATGATGTCGCCTTTGGGTGTAAAAACATAGACGCGATCATCGAAAACATCCGACTTCATCGCGTCAACAAAATCACCCGCGTCATCAACATCTTGCCGCCATTCCATCAACCTTCGCAACCAGAGAACGCGCTGCTCAAAACTGTCGTCTCTGGCGCGACCTTCCTTATAGCGCCAGTGTGCGGCGATGCCGTATTCAGACTTCTCATGCATCTCAGGGGTACGGATTTGAACCTCGAGTGTCCGTCCGTCGTCGTACATGACCGCAGTATGGAGGGATTGATAGAAATTATCCTTCGGCGTAGCGATGTAGTCATCGAAGGTGCCCGGGATAGGTTTCCAGTGGTTATGAATGACCCCCAAGGCAAGATAACATTGTGTTTCGTTGTTTACGATGACCCGAACACCTCGAACGTCATACACCATATCAAAAGGAACGCCTTTACGTTCCATCTTCCGGTGGATGGAATAGAGATGTTTAGGTCGGCCAGAGACCTCTGCTTGCACCCCAGCTTCCGAGAGAATCTGGCTTAAAGCCTTGCTGATGTTATTGAGTGTCTTCTCACGATCAACGCGGCGCTCGGCGATATTTTCTGCGATTTCCTTGTACTTCTCCGGGAAAACATAGCGAAATGAGAGGTCTTCCAACTCCCATTTCATTTGCCAGATGCCGAGCCGGCTCGCGAGGGGGGCATAGATCTCGATCGTCTCTTCCGCAATGCGTTGTTGTTTTTCGGGTGGCAAATGAGAAAGTGTGCGCATATTGTGCAGTCGATCCGCCAGTTTGATCACGACAACACGTACATCATCTCCCATCGCTAGAAACGTTTTTCGCAAAGTCTCCTTGGCTAACTCACCTTTTGTGGCTAGCGCAGCTTTGGAGCTCTTACCCAAGCGACTCACTCTCGGCAGTTGCGTGAGCTTCGTGACCCCATCGACAAGTGTTGCGATTTCCAATCCGAAGTCACGCTCAAGGCTCTTCAGCGTGACACGTGTATCTTCAACGGTATCGTGCAATAAACCAGCAGCTACGGCAGGAATTGGTGCGCCAAGCTCGATGAGAATCATTGCCACTGCAAGGCTATGTTGAAAATAAGGTTCCCCGGAGGCACGTTTTTGACCCTCATGCGCCTTCTCGGCCGCCCTATAGGCGCGTTCAATGAGCGTCTTATCTGCAGGGCTAATATCTTCAGGTAGTGCGCTTAGCAATCCTTCTAGGTTCATCAAGCTTTACCTTAACTCAGTATAGCCGCAGCTATGAGCACGATCAAGTAGTTTTATCGAACCAGGATAGGATTTCTATCCATTCAATCTGATTGAGTATGCCAGGGCCGCACACGGTCCAAACCATTCACCACGATACCACATGCCAGTCATGCTCCTCGGAAACGCGAGTTCCCTTCGAACCAGTGCACATGCTGGGCTCGCGGGTTGCATGAGGTTACGGTTACAGATCCCTCCAAAACCAAAATCGGGCTGAGTTGCACAACTCAGCCCGATCGCTGTGATCACATCTACCAAGCTAGGGGATTGGCGATGGCGTCGGCGGGATGCGCTCAACCCAATAATCCATGACCTCCAGCGCGATGATTCCATGTTGGGTTTGAAGCCATTGGTCCATCATATTTTGCAACTCTTGCTGGTAGGCAAGCTCAGCAAGGGGACGAACAGCGCGATCTTCAATGAAAATCAAGTGCCAACCTTCGGTGGATTCGATAGGACCTATAATCTCACCGATTGCGGCGGAAAACGCTGCCATAGCGGTTTGACCAAACCGTGAGAGCAACCGCGTCATCGTGAACCAACCGAGATTCCCGCTGGTATCTTTAGTCGTCAAATCCTGGGAGAGCTCCGCAGTAAGATCTTCCCACATTTCGCCCTCACCAAGTCGGGTAAGGACTTCCGACGCCTCTTCCTCAGTTCCAAGCAGGATATGACGAAGATTCACCTGCTCCTGGTCTCTCGATACCTGATCTTCAAAGGTCTTTCGGAAACGCGCGCGGTTGAGTTCAGCCGCCACCAGTGCCCGGTAATCCCCCATCGTCACATTGAAATTTAACTCCAACGTATCTTTAAGGGATGCTAGATTCTGCTCGAAAATCTCCTGCGTATATGGAGTCGGTTCGGGACCGACAGTTTGGGTCGGCGTTGGTTCATCTCCAACGGGTTCAGGGGTCTCGCTGGCAGCTTCCGCTAAAGCGGTCGGATCGGGTGTGTTTGTGGGAATGGACGTCGGTGTACCATCGGGGTAGTAGCCAAACATCTCCTGAAGGGCCTCGTCGACATCGACATCCGTTACCGCAATGCCCTGACGTTCTGCCTCCTTGCGAATGATGACATCGTCAATCATACCCTGTAAAACCTGGCTGCCTGCGGTAATCGGATCCGTCCCAGAAGCCAATTCAAATCGAACCCTGGCTTGAAAATCACGCGTCGAAATCTTTTCACCATCAACGATTGCAACGGGTTGGCCTGGCTGAAGAAAACGGATACTGGCCCACCCATATACCAGGATCCCGACAAGCACAAGAGCGGTAGCAATTGTGCCGCCTATGATCCAGTTTCTCTGAATCCTCTCCCGTTCCGCCCGAGCCAGGTGTTTCTTCGTGCTCCGGGGCGCGGCCCGCCGCTTACTCATCTAGCAGCCTCCTGGTAGGATGATACGGATTAACGCAAGTCTCAGATATGCAAGGGCGCGAGACCTCGTTGGCTATCGCATCCTCTCTGCTGCAAAGGGAAGTAAAGCCAGATGTCGAGCGCGTTTGATCGCGCGCGCAAGCAAACGCTGATGTCGAGCGCAGGTCCCAGTCTGACGACGAGAGCGAATCTTACCTTGCTCATTCACAAAGCGCTTTAAAATGTCGACTTGCTTGTAATCGATAGTTTTTGTCTTTTCAGCACAAAACTGGCATACCCTCGGTCGACGCGTAAAGCGACGCCGATTGCCTCCTCCTCGTCGATTGGGCTCATCGTCTGACGAATTCATTCTTCGTGATCCTTCTTGACCCAAGGTACTCACTCCTCCCCCGGCATAACTCGCCGATAAGATAAGTTCTGATAAAAAGATTAATACTGTGAGAATTCATTCTCCGCAGGTTTTGATGTGTATGCGTCCGTGTCTATGTCTCGGCGGTCACTGAGAATGATCATCTCCTTCGCGACAAGTTCTGTCGTGAAGTGCTTGTTGCCTTCCCCGTCTTCCCAGCGCCTGGTTTGCAACCGTCCCTCGACATAGACTTGCTGGCCTTTTCGAAGATGCTGATTACAGATCTCTGCAAGACTTCCCCACGAAACGACATTAAACCACTCTGTCTCTTCATGCCGCTCGCCTTCGGCCGAGTGCCATGAGCGCGACGTTGCCACACTGAAGGTCGTTACAGGACGCCCTGAAGGGGTATAACGCATTTCAGGATCGCGTCCTAGATGGCCAATTACCATAACCTTATTAAGTCCGCGACTCACGCCAATCTCCTTTCCCCTAAGTTCATAAGTCGTACAAGAATGAATCAGACTGATTCTAGCAGCGTGATCATATAACGTAGGATTGGCTCCGATAGCCGCAGATCACGTTCAACAACCGCACCGGTGCCTGGAGGCATTTCAGTGGAAAGAATGAAATAAAATCCTTCCGTCTGCTTTTTCACAGGGTAAGCCAGGCGTCGCTTTCCCCAGCGATCAACCTTCCCTACTTTTCCTCCTGCAGAAACGATCCAGCCTTTTACCTTCTCTTCAAGAGCTTCAAGTGACTGTTCGTCCTGGTCAGGATCTACAACGTAAGCGAGTTCGTAATTACGCACAGAGGTCTCCTTCCCACGGGATTGCTTCCACACTCACACCGGGCGGCATGTGGTGGAAGCGGAAAGTACGTAATCTTATTCTTTTGAAAAACCAGCGAACGGAAGTTTAACACGAAGTGTCCTATTTTGCAACCTCAACTGGTATCGTGGTTTTATTCACGGTATAATTCAATCATCTGGGGTCAAGAGATAATGGATGTGGTATCAACCCTTGCAAGAAGCCTCAAATCTGTAAGCCACAGCCATTACAAGCTCACCCTGAAAAATAGGCCAGGTTGATATTCACCTGGCCCGATTTTTGTCAGAGCCATTTAATCATAGCAACCACGGGAGGGAGGATGAAAGACAACCGTATTGTTTTTGGCACAGATGGATGGCGTGGCAGAATCGCAGACAACTACACCTTTACAGCAGTGCGACGATGCACCCACGGTTTTGCACAATACTTGCGCGACACAGAGGGGGATACGAAGCCGGTTGTTGTCGGATATGATAAACGCTTCGCCTCCGATGCTTTTGCGCGCACTGCTGCGGAAGTCCTTGCTGCTCACGGATTTCGTGTTTTACTAACCGATGGTCCATCTCCAACACCTACGATTTCTTTTTCCGTCGCTCATCAAGGTGCCGCAGGAGCGATTAATATCACCGCATCTCACAACCCTGCAAGCGACAATGGCTTCAAAGTTCGGAACCGTTACGGTGGAGCTGTCAGCCCGGAGGGTTTAAAGCAAATTGAAGCGGCAATCCCGCCAGACGATCATGAGATCCCACGGATGCCGTTCGATCAAGCCCTCTCCGAAGGCATCATTGAACGCTTTGATCCTGATCCGGCTTATATCCATCAACTCAAACGCTTAGTGGATCTTGAGCCGATTCGACAGGCGGGATTGACAATCCTGGTCGATCCGATGTGGGGGAATGGCATAGGTTGGTTCAGTAAACTCCTCAAAGGTGGCTCAACGCGCGTTATCGAGATCCACGCCGACCACAACCCGCTCTTCCCGGAGATGACACGCCCGGAGCCCATCCCGCCCAATATCAATGCTGGCCTTCAAGCGACCAAGGGACTTGGTGCAGATGTGCTCATCATCACAGACGGCGATGCCGATCGAGTTGGCGTGGGGGATGAAGGCGGCAATTTCGTCAACCAGCTCCGCGTCTACGGCTTGTTAGCATACTATATGCTGGAAGTGCTCGGGAAACGTGGGCCTATCGTCAAGACCATATCAACAACCTCCATGCTCAACAAACTCGGCAAGCTCTACGATGTCCCGGTTTTCGAAACTGGCGTAGGTTTTAAGTACGTCGCACCGAAGATGCTGGAAGTGGATGCTCTGATCGGTGGCGAGGAATCGGGAGGCTATGCATTTCAAGGCCATGTCCCGGAGAGAGATGGCATCCTTGCCGGGCTCTATTTTTTAGATATGATGGTCCGTTTAAACTTAAAGCCTTCCGAACTTCTCGAGAAGCTTTTTGAAAAAGTTGGTGCTCATTATTACAATCGCATCGACTCGCCTTTACCTGCTGACAAACGGGAGGAAATCGAAAACCACGTTCGACAGGCGAACCCTGCGATGATCGCCGGTCTTCGAGTGACCCAACTAGATACGCTTGACGGGTATAAATTCAACCTGGAGGACGGCGGCTGGTTACTCATCCGGTTTTCAGGCACCGAACCAATCGTGCGGGTGTACTGCGAAACAACGAGCGAGCAGCGTGTCGATCCTATCTTACAAGATGGCTTGAAGATCGTTGGTATTGGATGAAAACTGAGTCTGCATACCTGGCGGATACGCATTGCCATATCGATATGAAAGATTTCAATCAAGATCGTGATGCGGTTCTTGAACGGGCGCGCAAGGCAAATGTAAGACGCTTTCTCATCCCAGGCGTGGACGTGAGATCGAGCCAGGATGCAATTCGGATTGCTGAATCAAACGAGGATGTTTTCGCCGCGGTCGGTTTTCATCCACACGATGCATCTCAATGGGACGTTGCTACTCGTGATAAAATCCGCCAGTTAGCACGCTCACCAAAAGTCGTCGCGATCGGAGAGATCGGACTTGATTACTACCGCAATCTTTCCCCCCGGGATGCTCAAATTAGGGCTTTCCACGACCAACTCGATCTGGCTGCCGAGCTTGAATTACCCGTGGTCCTCCACAATCGGGATTCCAGTGCGGATTTGATAGAAGGTATCCTGAGGGGAACTGGGGATCTGCCGGAAAGACTCAGTGGTCGAAGAGGTGTGTTACATGCATTCTCAGCAGATATGGAAACCGCACGTGCAGCGATGGAAGCCGGATTCTATCTAGGCATCGCAGGGCCTATCACTTATCCAAAATCTGAAAATCATCGCAACCTAATCGCAAAATGCCCTCTAGAGCGACTCATACTCGAAACTGATGCTCCCTATTTATCTCCGCAACCTATACGTGGCCGAAGAAACGAACCTGCAAATATCCCCTTGGTTGCTGAGGAAATTGCGTTATTATTCAAGGTGAATATCTGTGAAGTCGCAGAACGGACATCCAAGAATGCCTCAAACCTATTCGGTTGGAACAATGAAGGTTAGCGAAACGTCTTTTTACGGATTGGTTCAACCCTTGCTATCGCAGGTTGAAGAACGTATGCGCACCTCTCCCGGAGGGAACCACCATCCAAACCTGGAGGCTGCAATCCAGCACCTTCTCAGCTCGGGAGGTAAGCGCCTGCGTCCGATTTTGGTGTTACTTACCTCGGGTATGCTGCAAGTCAATCCGGATTATGCGGTCAACTTAGCTGCCGCTATCGAGATGTTGCACACGGCAACGCTCGTGCACGACGATCTCATCGATGGCTCCTTGCTTCGGCGGGGTATTCCCACCCTCAACGCTGGATGGACACCTGGGGCCACTGTCCTCACAGGCGATTATATTTTCGCTCGAGCTGCGCACATTGCCGCAACGATCGGTTCTCGCCCTCTCATGGAGAGTTTCGCCCGAACACTCATGACAATCGTGAATGGCGAGATTTCACAAATGTTTAACCCACCTGGCAAAGATGGACGAAAGGACTATTTCGATCGCATCTATGCGAAGACAGCATCGCTTTTCGAAGTAGCTACGGAGGGCAGTGCAATCCTTAGCGACCAGGATGAAGATACCGTCGAATCCCTTAAAGCATTTGGATATAATCTCGGGATGGCATTCCAGATCATGGATGACATCCTAGATTTCGTCGGCAACGAGGAAGAGGTGGGTAAGCCTGTTGCCAACGACCTTCGCCAAGGCATCATTACCCTCCCCACATTGTGCTACCTGGAAACCCATCCCAACCGTGATGGCCTTCAGGCGAAACTCCAGAATCGATCCATAGATCAAGATACATTCGAGGAAGTCATCGATGCGATTCATGATTCTGGCGCGATTGATCAGGCCTTGGAGCAGGCCAGCGAATTCATAGAAAGTGGTGAGCGGCTTCTACAATCAGCACCCGAAAGCCCCGAACGTGCCGGTTTACATGAGCTCGCTCGCTACATTCTTTCCCGTACCTTATAACAACCATCCTGAGGAGGCAGCTGTGGAGATCACAACTAAAGAATATAAACGCGTCGTTGTCCTTACCGTAACGGGTCGGGTCGATTCAGCTACGGCGGGCGAATTTGAATCATCGGTTAAGGAAGTTATCGAATCGGGTAAGATCAACATCGTTTTCGACATGGCAGATGTAGAATTCTTGGCTTCGGCTGGCTTGAGAGTGCTTGTCACAGCTCGCAAAACGGTTCAAGGCGCTGGTGGCAATATCCTGATTGCTCAACCTTCGCTACGAGTTGTCGAGACGCTTGACATCGCTGGGTTAGACGTCCTTTTTACAACTTTCCCGGATCGAGAATCTGCGATTGCTTCATTCTAAGGTTATTATGGCTGATCAGAGTCTCTCCGTACCTGGTCGCCTCGATCAAATTGAGGTCATTGGTCGACTCGTTGATCAAGGCGCTCAGGAGGCAGGTTTTGATGATCTCACGAGCTATTGTTGTCAGCTCGCTGTTGGCGAGGCTTGTGAGAACATCATACTCCATGGTTATGGTGAGGAAGGACTCGGTGATATCGAGATCCAAGTTGATTCCAACCCTGGTCAACTCTCCATCACCCTATGTGACACCGCACCACCATTCAACGCCGCAAAGAAACCCACTGACGAGGAATTAGACCAGGTTGACCCACCCATCGGTGGCCTTGGCTTGAAGATTATCCATAAGGTCATGGATAGGATTGAGTATTCCCGCAGGGGAAATCAGAACCAACTCACCTTGTTTAAGATCTACAATCCTGAAGCGACCTAAACGGTAATGGTCGTCCAAAAACATTTCCTCACACATTCACTGATCCAATCCGAAACATCAACCCTACTTGCCTTTGGTGTGGTTTCGCTTGGCCTTCTATTCTTGATCGGATGTGTGGCATGGTTCATCCGGCGTCGAGCAGCGCGGGTTCAAATGGAGTCGAACCTGTCAGAACTCGCTTCTCTCTCTAGCCTCGGGAATGCGATCTCCACCGCTCCACTTGAGCTCGAGGAATTGGCCGAAATTACCTACCTCGAAGCAGCTCGAATCCTCGAGACCGACTTCTTTCAATTGGGTGTTTTCGAAGGGGACACTTACCGTACACTATTGTGGGTACAGGACAATCAGCGTGTCGACAATCAAACCTTCACCTTGGAAACCCATAACGTAGGGATCACGGGGTGGATTCGTGATTCTCGTCGCCCGTTGCTTATCTCAGACTTTGAGGCAGAACGCGATTCTCTCCCTGCACTTCCAAGCTATCAATCTAAACGCCCACCACGCGCAGGCATCTTCGTACCTTTAATTGTGGAGGATGATGTCATCGGTCTGATCAGCATCCAGAATCGAAGGCCTGGCGCTTTTTCCCAAAATCATCTACACCGCTTGACCATTCTGGCTAACTATCTTGCGTCCTCACTTGCATTGATAAACGTGCAAAGTGAGATCAAGCAATTCACCTTACAAAACCTTCTTCTGCAGGAAACCTCGCGAAGGCTGATTTCCTTACAACCTCTGAGCGAAAGACTCGAGCAAGTTGCCCCTATCATTCTTCAAACCCTGAACTATCAAGCCGTTAATCTTTACGAGTATTTCGAAGGGAATCTCATCCTGCGGGCTTCGGCCAGCTATTCTACAGCGAAATCTGGTGAAGAACTACCTCCCGTCTCCCCTATCGTTCATCGCGCTGTCGAGGAAGGTCGTGCGCTTCTCGAGGATCCCGATGAACCGATCGAACCCACAACGCACGAACACCATGTTGAGATTGCGATACCGCTCAAAGTCGAAGACCGTGTGCTCGGGATTCTAGACATCCATTACGCATCCGGTAAACGACTTCATCCCAAGCATCTTGCCCTGACAGAGATGCTCGCCAGCCAAATCGCAATTGCTATCCTCGAGGCGCGTAACTATTCTATTCAACAGGAAGAGGCTTGGATCACAACGGTCTTATTGGAGGTTGCCCAACATGCCGCTCAACCGGGCGACCCCGAGATCGCATTGCAAGCGGTCCTTCAACTCATTTCACTGCTGACGGATGTCAGGTGGTCCGTGCTGCTTCTCCCGAGCGAGCAAGATGATCTGTTACGCGTTGGGCCGATCACCGGGCTCCGACGCCAAAAGCAAGAGGAGATTCGTACGATACGGATCTCACCGAAAGAGTTGGACATCTCGCAACCGTATCGCGAAGACGGTATTTTTCAGCATGTCCCCTTACCGGCCGCATTGGCAGAGCTACTTCTAAGCCAGAAAGCTCTCGCGATCCTCCTGAGTGACGGCAGTTCACTCCTCGGGATTCTTCTCCTGGAGGAGCAGGAACTATCCGGTCGCCGCCTTTCACTCATCGTCGGAATCGCTCGCCAGATCTCTCTGCGCCTGGAGAATACGCGCCTGATCGAAGAAGCGGCCGCACGCAGATCGCTGGAGAATGAGCTTGCTATGGCGCGCGATATCCAGGCCAGCTTTCTTCCCAAGAGATTGCCCGCTCATCCGGATTGGGAAATCGGGATTCAATGGTCGGCCGCACGCGAGGTGGGTGGTGATTTCTACGACATCATCATCTTGCCCGAGGGACCCCATGGTCCGCGTTGGGGGTTCGTTGTTGCCGATGTCGCCGATAAGGGGATTCCTGCCGCCTTGTACATGGCACTCTCCAGAACGCTCATCAAATCCGTCGCGATGAGTCGCATTGAGCCAGGTCAGACCTTACAGCGAGTGAACAACCTTCTTTTCGCCGATTCCAACGCCGATTTATTTGTGAGCGTCTTTTACGGTGTGTTGGAGCCAGAAATTGGTGTGCTGACATATGCCAATGCAGGTCACAATCCACCCCTCCTTTTCACACCCGAACAGCCGGCACATCTACTACGCGAGCACGGGATGGTCTTAGGGGTTCGGATGGATGAGGTTTACACAGATTTCTCTCTCACCGTTGAGCCCGGGCAGCTACTTGTTTGGTATACCGATGGCGTGACCGAGGCCCAAAGGGATGCGAAGGAGTTGTTTGGCCTACACCGCCTCGAGAATCTGGTACTCGGACTGAAGAACTGGCAGGCACAGTTCGTCGCTGATAAGATTGCAAGCAGGGTATCATCCTTCATGGGTTCACCCTTCCTCAGTGATGATATGACAGTTGTTACCCTCCGGAACGTGAAGGAAAGATCTAATCTGCTCTGATGGATCATGGAGAAATGGATGGATATCGAGAACCTATATGAATCGGTACATCCCCTTGTTGCCCATAAACTCAACAAGCTGCGCGATCGGCGCACCGAGCCCAAGAAGTTCAGGGAGCTGATACGAGAGATCTCCGCGCTCCTTGCCTATGAAGCGACCCAGGATCTCCTCACCAATCCAGTCCATGTTATAACGCCGCTTGTAGAGACCTCTGGGCAAGTACTGGCCGAAAAAATAGGCTTAGTCCCGATCCTGCGGGCAGGTTTGGGGATGGTTGAGGGTGTCTGGGGATTGATGCCCTCCGCAGAAGTTTGGCATATTGGTCTATATCGTGATGAACAAACGCTCAAGCCAGTTGAATACTACAATAAACTGCCTGTTGAACCTACCGTATCGGTCTGCCTTATTCTCGATCCCATGCTGGCGACCGGAGGTTCAGCAGTCGAAACCGTCGACATTTTGAAGGAGTGGGGTGTTGCCAAGATCAAGTTCGTGGGCATAATCGGGGCCCCAGAGGGGATCGCGCTCCTTCATGACCATCACCCCGATGTGCCTATCCACCTGGCATCCGTCGATGATCATCTAAATGAAGCGGGCTACATCGTTCCTGGTCTGGGAGATGCAGGAGACAGGCAATTCGGGACAGCATAAGTTACTAAATCCTGTCTTACTAATCCACGACAGAGAGCCACTCATGCAGCGGTACAGCTTTCGAAGTCCCACAAGCGTGGCTATGATGTTTATTGCTGCCAAGACAAAGTAAGCGAAAGCGGAGAGGCTCGACGCCTCGGTGAATATCGTATTCAAAGCGAATTCGTGAATTTTTAACGAACTTGCTTGAGTGCTTCTAGATGCATACGGAGCCAGGGTGGCATACTCCGATCCTGGAGCATATCCCCGAGCATGGTCATGGCGATCTCTTCCTCCCCAAGTGCGAAGTGACACTCAACCATGACAGCATTTGCAAATGCATTCCCGGGATCGTTCTCTAGGATCGGTTTAAGAATCCGCATCGATTGCTCTGGTGCTCCAGTAAATAGTGTTGCACGCGCCACCGATATCTGGACGAGATCCCATTGGGGATATCGCTCTCGGAAAGAATCCAGGATAGGTTGCATCCCATCTTCAGGAGCACCGAGGAAGAGTGCTTGAGCCAGCTTGATCTGGATTCTGTCATCCTTGTTCAACGGAGTATTAGCGATGTCTGCCGCCCAACGATAGTTATCGACAACCTCGACATATCTTCCCATTTCAAGCAATAAATCATTCGCTTTATAAATCTCTTCGATGGCGCCGCGTGGTTCTCCTTCAGCGAGCAGTTCTTCCGCCCGGTGAAGATGTACCTCAGGATCCCTGCTTTCTAGTACCTCCGGCTGTTGAATAAACGCATCAGGATCCATCACTTCCAGATCGAGGTTTTCCAGGGGTTCAGTTTCGCTGGGGCTCCGCACCAAGGCGACGAAACCCACAAGCGCCAGACATGTGACCATCAGCCCACCAACCACCCAAAGCCACTGCAAATTTCGCCTAAGGGTTACCGTTCCAGGGGCCTCTTCCGGAATAGCTGTCCTGCCTGTTTCGACCACGGGTGGTGAAACCGGACTGGATGGCTGAGCCCCATCAACCACCTCTTGCTGCGATGGATAGACTCCAGGCAAGGGTATGCTGTCTGATGCGAGCACCCCTACGTGACCTTTTGTGAGCGAGACATTGAACGCCTTCACCATCTCCTCAACAGAGCCATAGCGATCCCCTCGCTCTTTAGCCAGCGCCTTCAATAAGACGCGCTCAATCGCCTCGGGCACGGCGGGATTGACCTTGCGAGGCATCGGCAAGGGTGTGTAGATATGATCGTGGATGATCGAAAATGGTGTATCGGCGTTATAAGGGACGCGCCCAACGATGAGCTCATAGAGGACAACACCAAAGGAATAGATATCTGTACCCTGATCCAGATCGTGCTGCCCTCGCGCCTGCTCGGGAGAGATGTAGTGAGGCGTCCCCATCAGCATGTCGCCAGATAACGTTGAAGCGCCTGCCTCAGCAATACGCGCCAGTCCGAAATCGGCTAGATAAATCGCGCCATCAGGGCTCAACAAGACATTGGAGGGTTTAATGTCGCGATGGAGGTATCCTCGCTGGTGCGCATATGCCAAAGCTTCGCCCACTGCCTCGACAATCTTGATCGCCTCGGATTTCGAGAGGGGACCTTTCGCCAAACGCGCTTTCAGCGTCTCCCCTTCGATGAACTTCATCACCAAGTAGGGCTGGCCATCGTGCTCTGCAAAATCATAGATGGGCACGATATTTGGGTGATCGAGCTTGGCGACGACCTTCGCCTCCCGCTCGAAGCGAGCCAGGAAGGACGCATCCTCCATGATCGCTGGATGCAGCGCCTTAATAGCGACATAGCGATCCAATGCAGGGTGATAGGCCTTAAAGACCGTCGCCATACCGCCCTGCCCCAGCTGTCCAATGATCCGATACGGACCTACATTTTCTCCTGCGGTAAATGGCATTTCATCTCCGGATCAAGGTCGCGACCATTATAGTCGAGCGAAATTATGGAAACAATAAAGGATTGTCAAATGTAAGTAAATTGTGAGGTCATACAGGGGCATTGATCTCAACGCCCCCTCGCATCCAATCATCTCACGACTCGACTCAGCAGGATGAAACCTACATGATCTCGTCGAATTAGCGATCCTGCAACACGGCTACGCCAGGCAGCACCGCACCCTCAAGAAACTCTAGCGAAGCGCCACCTCCTGTGGAGACGTGGCTGATCTTATCCGCTACGCCCGCTTGGCGGACAGCTGCGGCCGAATCACCGCCGCCGATGATAGAGGTTGCACCACATGCCGCCACGGCTTGCGCAATTGCACGCGTTCCAACTGCGAATCGCTCAAACTCAAAAACGCCCATGGGCCCATTCCACACGACGAGTTGAGCGCCCTCAAGCGCCCGTGTAAATGCGGTAATCGTGTCGGGACCGATGTCCAACGCCCTCCATCCAGCGGGTACTGCGTCTACGGGTACAACCTTGAATGACGCATCCGCCGCGAAGGCATCCGCAACGACAAGATCTGTAGGGAGTAGAAGACGATCACCAGCCCGCTTGAGTAAGTCGCGGGCCGTGTCCAAGACGTCTGCTTCAACAAGCGAGTCGGCAAGGTCATTCCCCTGTGCGGCGAGGAACGTGTTGGCCATGCCGCCGCCCACAAGCAAATAATCTGCAATATCCAACAGTCGCTTCACAACGCCGATCTTATCGGAGATCTTTGCGCCGCCCAATATTGCAATGAAAGGATGCGCAGGATCCTCAAGCGCTACCCCGAGATAGTTCAGCTCTTTTTCCATCAAGAATCCAGCCACGGCTGGTAGATGATGCGCGACTCCTTCGGTGGAGGCATGCGCGCGATGCGCTGAGCCAAAGGCATCATTTACGAACAGATCGGCCAGGGATGCCAGTTCCTTCGCGAATGCGTCATCGTTTGCAGTTTCCTCAGGGTAGAAGCGCGTGTTCTCGAGGAGCAGCAAATCGCCTGGCTTCAGTGCATCTACAGCTGCGCGTACTTCAGGTCCAATGCAGGCCTCGACAAAAGCTACCGGCATCCCAAGGAGCTTCGAGAGGTGTTCGCCGACTGGCTGCAGTGAAAGCTCGGGGACAACTTTCCCTTTCGGCCGACCAAGGTGAGAGCACAAGATGACCGCTGCGCCCTCCCCAAGCAAGTATCGAATTGTGGGGAGCGCGGCCTGGATCCGCGTGTCATCAGCCACAACCCCATCCTTAAGGGGAACGTTGAAGTCCACTCGAACGAGTACACGCCGACCCTCAAGATCAACATCCCGAATGGTTTTCTTCTCAAACATAGGTTAAATCCTTGCGCGGTGCGAACTTACTTATTCTCGCACCGCGCCGAGTCCCTAAAGTGATTTAGCGATCAACGCCGCCATATCGACGGTTCGAACCGAGTACCCCCATTCATTGTCATACCAGGCTACGACCTTTGCCATATCCCCACCCATAACAAACGTGAATTGCGCATCGACGATACTGGAACGTGGATCCATCTTGTAATCCATGCTTACCAATGGCTCTTCAGAGAATCCAAGAATCCCCTTCAGCGGTCCATTGGCTGCCGCACGAAAGGCATCATGCAACGCTTCGGTCGTTGCGGGGCGTTCCAGGGTTACGACAAGATCCACAACAGAAACTGTCGGTGTTGGTATGCGCATTGCGAAGCCGTCAAACTTCCCTTCGAGTTCCGGGATCACAAGCGCAACTGCTTTCGCCGCACCTGTGGTTGTCGGGATGATAT
This sequence comes from uncultured Anaerolineaceae bacterium, assembly GCA_964385305.1. Classification (GTDB taxonomy): domain Bacteria; phylum Chloroflexota; class Anaerolineae; order Anaerolineales; family E44-bin32; genus CAYLOP01. The sequence goes on from CAYLOP010000009.1 coordinate 36,696, forward strand.
TGAGCGCTGCTGCGCGCGCACGCCGAAGATCCTCGTGTGGAAGATCAAGAATACGCTGGTCATTCGTGTAGGAGTGGATTGTCGTCATCAGACCCTTAACGATTCCGAATTCATCCTGGACGACTTTCGCAGCCGGCGCTAGGCAGTTTGTGGTGCAAGATGCATTGGAAAGGATATGGTGTTTAGCGGGATCATACATGCCTTCATTGACCCCCAACACCATCGTTAGATCCGGGTTCTTCGCAGGAGCTGTAATAATCACCTTCTTCGCTCCCGCATCCAAGTGCTTTGAAGCGCCTTCTCGTGTACGAAATACGCCCGTTCCTTCAACGACGATCTCAACACCCAAATCTTTCCATGGCAGTTGTGCGGGATCGGGTTGTGAAATGGCCTTAACAAAATCACCGTTGATGATAAGACCATCTTCTTTCACTTCTACTTTCCCGCTGTACGCGCCGTAATTTGAGTCGTATCGGAATAGATGCGCCATGGTTTCCAGGTCTCCGAGATCGTTGAAAGCGACGACATCGAAGTCATCTGGATATTTTTCCTTCATCACCTTTAACACCTGCCTGCCGATACGGCCAAATCCATTGATGCCGATTCGAGTAGCCATTTTTTTCTCCTAAATATGGATTACTGTTTTGTTGAAGATGCTGAATGGTTCTCAGATACCAGATCCAACGGTCCCGTCCGCTCTTCGAGGAGAGCGATCAGAGCTTCTGCTAGCTTCTCTGCGTCGTGACGCCAGGGATGCTCGTCATCGAGAAGATGAGCGAGATAAACAGGGGTCTGTGTAATCTCGTCAACGGCGGCATCTACGAGGGTTATCCCATTGTATGTAATTCCCTCGCTGCTGTCATTCGCGACCACAATGTCTACGATACCACGCCCAACATGGGTCTCAATAGCTTGGAGATGCTGGGGGCAGTTGTAGCCTTCTGTCTCTCCTGGTTGAACTGCTACGTTGCAAACATACACCTTGAATGCGCGCGATGTCCGAATTGCATCGACGATACGAGGGACGAGTAAATTGGGTAAAACGCTGGTATAGAGACTGCCAGGTCCGATGACAATCATATCCGCGTTCAGAATGGCCTGAATAGCGCCCGGATAAGCCGGAGGATCGTTGGGTAGCAAACTCACCTGCCGAATCTGACCTGGCACTTCTGGAATGTGGCTCTCCCCTTCAACGCGTATCGCCGCAGCGTCCAACGCAGGCGACTTGTCGGCGACCAAGGCTACGTCCCCTAATGTGGAAGGGACAACTTTGCCTCGGATTGCGAGGACTTTCCCTACCTCCATAATGCCCTCATCGAAACTGCCCGTCACGCCCGCTAAGGCAGCGATAAAAAGGTTACCGAAGGAATGTCCGTTAAGTTCCTCGCCTTGCATGAACCGATATTGAAAGAGTTGCGTAAGCAGATCCTCATCATCCGACAGGGCCGCAAGGCAATTGCGCAGATCCCCGGGAGGCGGCAAGCCTAAGGATTGCCTTAATCTGCCAGATGATCCACCGTCATCAGCCACCGTCACAACAGCCGTTAGATTCCCTGTGCGGCGCTTTAAGCCTCGCAGAAGCGTAGCAAGGCCTGTCCCGCCACCAATCGCTACGATCTTCGGTCCCCGACCAAGGCGGCGGTGCTGAGCGATAGCCTCCACAACGGGTTTACCTGGACGAACATAGGGAGCAAGCAGCGTTCGGTTCAATCGAAAAACTGCTGTTAGGAGAATGGCCAAACCCGCCAGACCAAGCAAAGCTGCTCGCATCCAGCGTGGCAATGTACGCAAGCTTAGAATCGCAAGTATTGGCGCGTCTGGGTAATTGCGGTAGATATCCAACAGCATAATCGCCAAAGCAAGGCCGATCAAAGCCGTGCCGAGAATCATGATTCCCAGCCACCGCTTTACCCCCAGCCCTGGTTCTAGCCACCTCAAAATTCGACGCCAGCGGTTGTCGACAGAACCGTTAGCGCCATGTTTCGCATTATTTTGCACGTTGTCGACTATACCAGAGAGCCAAGGTGCAGTCAACCTGTGCCCTTAAAGTGAGGTGTCCCGCCGATATAACCTATGCTCTGCGCTCAGGGAACGCTTCCGCGTGCAAAAGCCATTCTTAAGAAGCCGGAGACTCCAACACGGATGCAACCTGCCTTCGTCAATACGGGATAAAGCCTTCTTGAATGCACAACCAACCAGTGTATAATCTAATCACTATACCTACAACGAAGGAGGACGGCCCATGGCCAACGTAACATATGAACATGTAACAAAACGTTTTGGAGATGTCGTTGCTGTTAACGACATGGATATCGAGGTCGCAGATAAGGAGTTTCTCGTCCTGGTTGGGCCGTCCGGTTGCGGCAAGACCACGGCACTACGGTTACTCGCCGGCCTGGAGGAGATCACCGAGGGGAAAATCTATATCGAGGATCGAATTGTCAACGACGTGGCCCCCAAGGATCGTGACATCGCAATGGTGTTCCAATCCTATGCGCTCTACCCCCATATGTCTGTTTTTGATAACATGGCCTTCGGCCTGAAGCTCCGCAAGACCCCCAAAGATGAGATCAAACGCCGTGTACAAGATGCCGCCGAGATCCTGGGCATTGAAATGCTGCTTGATCGTAAACCGCGGCAACTCTCCGGAGGACAGCGTCAGCGAGTGGCTGTGGGCCGAGCAATCGTACGGGAACCGAAAGTATTCCTGTTCGACGAACCGCTTTCCAACCTGGATGCCAAGCTTAGAGTGCAAACCCGCGCCGAGATCAGCAAACTGCATCAGCGCCTTCAAACGACCTTCATCTACGTCACACACGATCAAGTCGAGGCCATGACGATGGCCTCTCGCATCGCCGTCATCAAGGATGGCATCATACAGCAGGTCGAATCTCCGCAAAACCTTTACGACACCCCTGCGAATGTGTTTGTGGCAGGTTTCATTGGATCACCTGCCATGAACTTCTTCAATGCCAAGCTTGACCGCGCCGATGGCTCTCTCGTCGTCGATGCCGGGGCGTTTCAAGTGTCAGTTCCCGAATCGAAGACTGATCGCTTCATGAACTATGCTGGAAAGCAAGTGATCCTCGGCATCCGTCCAGACGATATCCACGATCCCGCGTTCGCACCCCCAGGCATCACAACTGCGCCTGTAGAAGCGAAAGTCGACGTGACCGAGTTGATGGGTAATGAGATATTCATGTACCTGGTCTCGGGCGAATACTCCTACGTTGGTCGCATCGATCCCCGAACCCAACTTCGCATCGGCGATACATCCACGGTCGTCTTCAATGTCGACAACATGCATCTCTTTGAGACCGAAGGTGATCAGAAAGCGATTCGCTAGTACGAGAAGTTGATATCACAGCCCCCAGCCTCCTGAGGCCGGGGGTTTTCTTGTAAGAGAAGGAAGGCTCCATGGCAAACTTCGATTTAATGCGTGAACTGAAATTAAAGACACAAAGTAAAGTTGTGCTCCTGGTCATGGACGGACTTGGCGGTCTCCCGATCGAACCCGGTGGACCCACCGAACTTGAAGCCGCCAAGACCCCGCATCTGGACCGCATGGCCGCCGAAGGCACGCTGGGCCAGACCATCCCGATCGGGCGCGGCATCACACCTGGCTCGGGCCCCGCTCACCTGTCCCTCTTCGGCTACGATCCGATCCTCTACGAGGTTGGTCGAGGTGTGCTTGAAGCGACGGGCATTGGCATGACGATCTCAAAGGGCGATGTTGCCGCCCGCGGGAACTTCTGCACCGTTGACGCCGATGGCTTGATCATCGACCGTCGCGCAGGGCGCATCCCTACGGAAGAGGCGCTGCCCATTGTTGAGAAGCTTAATGAGATCGAGATCGAGGGCGTTCAAATCGACGTGCAACCCGTCAGGGAATATCGTTTCGCCGTCGTCATGCGCGGTGCGGGGTTAGACCCCGACATCGCTGACACAGATCCCCAACAAACCGGCGTCGCACCGCTCCAAGCCGTCCCCCATTCCGCAAATGCAGATCGGGCTGCCCGTCTATTCAACCTCTGGATGGTAAAAGCATGCGAGCTTCTCTCCGAGCAGCCCAAGGCGAATGCGCTTACGCTGCGTGGTTTCTCCACCGATCCACAGCTACCCCAATTCCCAGACATTTACGGCTTGCGGGCTGCCTGCGTCGCCGTCTATCCCATGTACCGCGGTGTGTCTCGTCTAGTTGGTATGGACGTCGTGGAATTTACCGGCGACCAGCCAGAAGATGAATTTCAGGTCGCCGCTGAATTTTGGGATGCCTATGACTTTTTCTTCATCCATATCAAGAAGACCGACAGCAAAGGCGAGGATGGCGACTTCGCCGGGAAAGCATCGATCATCGAATCTGTCGATGCCGCGCTCCCTTCGCTGCTAAGCCTGAAACCGGATGTCATCGCTGTCACCGGGGATCATTCCACACCCGCCCGTATGAGCGTTCACTCCTGGCACCCTGTGCCATTGCTCCTTTGGGCACCCGCAACCGTGCGACCAGACCGCCAGGAACGGTTTGGAGAGCGAGCCTGCGAGCAGGGCGGCCTGGGAACTTTCCCTGCTACGGACCTGCTCCCCATCATGCTTGCGCACGCCGGTCGGCTTCAAAAATACGGTGCCTAAACCTGCACTGTGAGATGAAGTTTGCAGGATATCCTACGAGCACCCGGGTAGAGCTTAATCTCGCCCAATTCGCATCTCACGGATCGATATGCTTAGCGTGCTTGCAATCAAAACCTCGTCCCCTGCCAATAACAAGGGGCGAGGCGCATTTCTAGAACTGGTCCTAGCAAGCTGCCAAAATTCGTCGTAACGCTTTAAATTAAACAAGAACTCGCATTCGTTTGCGCATCCACCGGGATAACAGAAACACCAGACCGGTCTCCCCAAGTGTGACGAGGGCGATGTAGATAAACGCGTCCCGCCAGAAACGCTCGGGATAGAGGCGAATGAAAGTGTCTGAGTAGGGGAAGATCCAGGTATTGCCCTCGAAGAAGAGCCGGTGGAAGGCGACAAAGAGTACACCAAACGACAACCCGATGGTCAGCCCAATGCCCACCATTAATAGCACTGTCCAAATCGCACCACGCTGCGTCGCACGGACGGCAACGTCCTTGGCTCCCGATCGCCATAGAAGGACGAGTGTGATCAGGATCAACCCAACACCCACACCCAAGCCCCCCCACACGGCTTGAATGAGTTGCTTCACGTCCTCCATGTGTTTTAGCTCACGTGCATTGTGCATCGGGGAACCATCGTCGAGAGTGAAATCGTCGAAGTAGGCAGGTCCCGCATCGTTGAGGAGATACTCGATATCGACCGAAGACCAGTAGATGCGGTCTTCAATGGTGAAACCGTAGCGGTCCTCGGGGAAACCAGGCAGCCGATATTCGAGCGGGGTCCACAGTTTCGCAGAGACAAGGATGATCCAAACACTAAGCAAGATCAGCACGATCGGCAAGATGACCTGCACCATAATGCCCGCCGCCTTAATATATTTCAATGAAAAACCTTTAGAACCCACCCTTACCTCCCCACTAGCGCAAGATCTCCAAATCGCCACCCAAGATAAAACGGATGGCCATGGAGTTCGTTAATTGCTCCACCGGAGCTCTGTCATCGGTAAAAACCATCGTAGATTGGGGAGTAGGTTGAAGATTGTCAATCGTTCGCTGGATAACGTCGATGAGAATCGGGGATACGTCCTGTTCATTGAGCATGAGCTGGTTCGCGACAAGGTTCCTGGGATCGGTCTCCTGGACAGTCCCATAGAGGATAGTATTGAAGGTATAGGGCACATCGACGACATGAACGGATGCGAAAACTGATTCCATCGTACCTACCATGGCCTCGATTAGGCGTCGATCCTGCGGCGTACGTCCGACATTGAGAACGGCAACCCCATCCTCCGTGAGATGTGCGCTCACATCAACGAAGAACTCACGCGTTGTGAGATGCCAAGGGATATAAGGGAGACGATAGGCATCCACGCCAATGACGCTGTAGACATGTTGGCTATGCGCAAGCCCCCACCTGCCATCCGCCACAAGGACGTTCAAGTTGGGCTCCGTCATGTCGAACCATTGGCGCCCAACTTCGGCGATCACCGGATCGATCTCCCAACCATCGATGGGAATCGGCCCGAAAGCCTGCGTGTATTGCTTCGCAATCGTGCCCGCCGCAAGCCCAACCAGACCGAGCCGCGTCACTGGGTCTTTGCCAACAGGCGGTTTATTAAAATACATCGCCGATAGGAAATAGTCCCATGTCCCATAGGTGACGCCCCGCTCCGGCGAATACACCGAATGAATGCCCTGACCTTCGTTGAGTAAAAGGTAGCGAACGCCATCCCGTTCGATCACCTGGATGTAGTTGTAAGGCGATTCGGTCTCATAGACCTGTCCAGCGCTCTGCTTGAACGGTCCTGATAAGAACAGTGTCGCCAAGGCGACTAGGAGGACGGGCATCCAGAGGTGAAGGATGGCCGCAACCCGATCTTCACTGAACATGCCGATGATGGCGACTGCGAGCAACAGCAGGCTGAAAAGCATGAAGGTACGAAAGGTTCCAATTGTGGGGATCAACCACAGGACCGGAAGGAAGGCACCCAGGATCGAGCCCAACGTGGAGATCGCATAGATCCTGCCCGAAGTCCGGCCCGCATCGCTCGTCCCCCGTATCGCCAGACGAATCGCGAAGGGCGACACGCACCCCAGGAGCGTTATCGGCACACTGAACAGCACGAGCACAGCAAAAAATGACCCAACCATTAGTGCGCCAGCTAGCTGTTCAACGGCTCCAGCTGCCCGCAGGAGCACCGGTCTGGCAACCAACGGCACCAAGCCCGCAGTGAACCCCGCCCAAGCCAGGATGCGGTAGAAGGCTGTCGCACGCGGCCAGCGATCTGCCAGACGGCCCCCGATAAAATATCCCGCGGTCAGATACACCATGATCAAACCAATGATGTTGGCCCACACGATATTACTCGTGCCAAACACGCTTCCCAGCAACCTGGAAGCGGACATCTCGATCGCGAGTGTGGTCATACCTGCTATAAAGACGGAACCAAGCAACATCATCCGACGCATAGAAGACTCCATGCTTGGACCCTTATCTTGGAAGAGAGCTCACAGCCCATGACGTAAAACCTTTGCAGGAAGAGAGGAGGTTCCCACCGATTACGCCGCTATGGGTACTCGCCGAAAAGGAGAGGGTTCACTCAACGCCACATCCAACGGCTCACCACATCGAATGACTCTCACGGGAACACCAACCCGCTGCGAGGCTGATGCAATCGCCTGCGACCCGACCGGGCCACCAAAGCTCTCTGCATCCATAAGGACCAATACAGCTCGTCGTCCCGCATAGTCCAATCGGCGCACTGCCGCCAAGACATCCTCACCGTATGATGCAGTGATGACCACGACGGTTGCACCACGGGGGATGCGAGGCCCTTCTACTTTGATCACGTCCTCAAGGTTATTACGACCTAGTGCGTTGAGGACAGCCAGAGATTCAAGAATACGATAGAGCTGGGACTCTCCGTGATCGGGTTGTATCACATGTCGTGTTCTACCGTATGCCACCATCCCGACTGCACGATCTCGTTGAAGAAAATGAAATGCAACTGAAGCCGCTGCAGAAACGCCGTATTCCTCTGTGGAAGGCGGCAGTGTAGGCTTACCTGGGACGATGGGAGCGGCCTCATCTTTCCCAACCTCATCCGGGGAGATCGCAAATTGCGACCTGCGCGACGCATCTAAGAGGATCCAGATATCCGCCATGGGGTCAAATTCAAACTCTTTCGAAATTAGACGGTTGCGTTTTGCGGTCGATGGCCAATGGATGCGGTTGAGGCTGTCTCCAGGTGCATAATCACGCACGCTGGAAGCATTGGGCGTAACTTGATGCGTCCGTTGCCGCAATGCTTCCCCGCCAGGGAGTCGTCCGCTGGGCATCGGGAATTCTGGTATTGGCACGATCATCGGTAAGACAACAAGGTGTTGGCGTTGTGGCACCTCGAGGAAAACCGGAAATAAGCCGAAGGGATCGCCAGATAGAATGCGGAGGGGCCCAAGACGGAAGCGACCTCGCCGGGTGCACAGTGTTCGCACCGTCCAGGTCCGATCGTGACCTCTACCTAAGCTTACCGTCACAGTTGATCTCCGATGGCCTTCCAGGTCGGATGCCTTTCGAAATCCCAGACCAACAGCAACCGTGGTGACTTTGTAGCCAGGCAGATCGGACAAATCACGCGCCTCAAGCCACAGTTTCGGAATCCGGCTGCTATTCCGCAGCCAGAATTGCTCCAAGAACAAGGACCCAACTTGCGCACGGAAGGAGCGGGGCTTACGCTCCAGCGAGATCCCAAGCAATGCGCTGCGTGCCCAGAGAAACGAGGTGAGCAGGAGAGCGGCCCAGAGGTAGACGAGGTTGTAGAAAAGCTGCCTGCCTGTGGCAAGCGCGCCAATAAGGCTAAGAAGCAGGAGGCTTACAACCACACGCGCCCGGGTCGTAATCATCGCAATTCCCCACCCGGGACCGGAACGTGTGTGAGGATCTCCTTCATGATCTCACGAGCGTCTACATCACGGATGCGTGCCGCCGAGCCGACAATCAATCGATGCGCCAACGCGGGGATAACCACGTTTTTTACATCGTCCGGGAGGACATATTCTCGGCCAGAGATCGCCGCTAAAACTTGGGAAGTCCGGAAAAGCGCCAAGCTTCCGCGGGGACTTGAGCCAAGGTAGAGTTCACTGTGATCACGGGTGGCTTCGACTACCTCGACGATATATCGCTTCACCTCGTCGGATACTTGCACCTCTCGCACAGTGCGTTGCGCCTGGAGCAATTCTTCTACGGAAACGATGCTTTGCAGGTTCTCAATCGGATGGACGATCTGCTGTGCTTCCATCATATGAATCTCTTCCGATTTACGAGGATAGCCCAGGCTAATTCGAAGCATGAACCGATCCATCTGCGCTTCGGGTAAAGGAAATGTCCCTTCGTATTCAATCGGGTTTTGTGTGGCTAAAACGAGGA
>CAYLOP010000010.1:0-23725 GCA_964385305.1 uncultured Anaerolineaceae bacterium
CTTGAGTGAGAATCCACTTATCCTATACCCTCTCGCGTTGATCAGTAGTTTTGGTGTAGTTCTACTCTTAACTTACTTATACGCGATGGTGATCATCAGCCTGTTTCGACGCGAGAACCGTGCACAAAGCTGGCGAGATCTTATCCTGCCGTTCTTAGTCGGGCTCACGATTGCCATCCTGCAAATTGTCCTAATTGACCTGGGTAGGTTTTGGCTCACAGGCACGTGGGATGGGTTCCAGATATAGAGGAGGCTGGCATTGGACGCATTAGGTGGATTGTTTGGCGCATTCGGCCTTTCAGCAAGCGCGGGCTTGAACGCGTATCTGCCCTTGCTGATCGTGGCTTTTATGGCGCGCTTCACAGCCTGGATCAAACTAGCCTCACCGTGGGATGCCTTAAGCAGTTGGTGGGTGATCGCCGTTTTGATTGTGCTGGGGGTTGTTGAATTCTTTGCCGACAAGATCCCGGTAGTCAATCACATCAATGATGGCATCCAGACCATCATACGACCTGTTGCAGGGGCTATACTTTTCGCCGCAAGCGCAAATGTGATCACCGATATCCATCCGATCCTGGCGTTGATCGCTGGCCTATTCGTGGCGGGGAGCGTGCACGCTGTGAAAACGGTTGCCGTGAGACCTGCGGTGACCGCGACAACGAGTGGAACAGCCAACATCCCTGTGAGCATCGCGGAGGACGTAGTTGCTACAACGCTCTCCATCATCTCGGTTGTGCTGCCCGTAGTGATTGCAGCGCTCATCATCCTGGTCACAGCATTTATCGTGTGGTGGCTCTGGCGTCGGGCTAACGCGCAACGCGCAAGATAAGCGCGCTTCATATCAGACAATGATCCAGGAGCACCAATACGCTATGCTCAATGCTGCTCCGATTACAATTTCAAGATTGTATCGCTAGCAAAAGGGGATTTTCGCTCGGAGGCCAGAGCTTGGAGATGGCCCAAAGTACGAAGAGCGTTCGCATGCTCTTCTGGATGAAGTTCCAATTGGGCAAATTCATCCTCATCGAGGACATGCATGCTCCCATCTGGAAGAACGATGAGGTCCAGCGCCAGATCCTCGGCATACACATGTCCCTTTTCGATGTTCGCCGGGCGGGTGATGTTACAGTACCATCCCTTTAGGTGGTTGTCGCCGGCGTCGTAGATCGCGAAGATGTTGTACCAGCGATCACGATAGAAAGTTTCGATAAATTGATCGCCCCTCCGGATGTGCAGGCCGTGAAATTCCACATCGTCGCGATCGAAGTATGCCACAAGCATTACGCTTGAGCCATCCTTACGTACTAGGGTGCCGGTGTATCGCCACAACTCACGACCACGATCATCCAGTTTGTGGACGGTTATCGTCTCATTCATCGAAAGATCTGCACGGCTTCCAGTGGGTTGAAGCTCAACTGCACCTGTTCTCCCTCGTTGGGTAAGTCGGTGTTGGATAGGAATTCCAGTGTGAGGGGTACATCCCCAACCCCGATAACGACCCGACACGTTCCGCCGCGAAATGTACGTTCCACGACAATGCCCTCACGCTTGATTTCTCCCCGATCATTCAAATGCACCGCCTCGGGTCGGACCAGCACAGTCGCCTGGCCTTCCTCATGGCGTGAGGTTGGAATGCGGCCGAGCGCGGTCTCGATGACATACTGGTCGCCGATTTTACGGATCTGGCCTGGGAAGAGATTTTGTAGCCCGAGAAAACGGGCGACGAAGAGGGAGGCTGGTTGGTTGTAGATCGTCTGGGGGGTTCCGATCTGTGCCACGCCGCCAGCATTCATCACAACGACCTGATCGGCCAGGGAAAAAGCCTCCTCTTGATCATGCGTCACATAGAGGGCGGTCTGGTGCATTTTACGCAGGATCTCGCGCAATTCGAGCATGAGCCCTTCCCGCAGGGTGCGGTCGAGGGAACCTAGTGGCTCATCGAGCATCAGAAATTGCGGCTGTGGGGCGAGTGAGCGGGCGAGGGCGACACGCTGTTGCTCGCCTCCAGAGAGAGTGTTCACATCGCGGGCTTCATAGCCCGACAGACCGACAAGCTGTAAGGATTCCAGAACACGCTGCTGAGTCTCTGAAGGCGAGATGCTGGTCATCCGCAAGCCAAAGGCGATGTTGTTGAAGACGTTCATGTGGGGGAAGAGTGCGTAGTCTTGAAACATGAGTCCAAATCCACGCTGATGAGGGGGGACGTTTTCCAGAGATTGGCCGTTCCAGAAGACTTCTCCCCTATCCGCAACTTCCAGACCGGCAATGATGGAAAGCAATGTAGATTTGCCGCATCCGCTTGGACCGAGCACGGCAACAATCTCACCCTCACTAACCGAGAATGAAATGCCGCGCAGTGCGTGGGTATCACTGTACGACTTATGAATATCGGAAACTTGCAAGTCTTTCAAGGCATAAACGCTTTCGGTGCGCGCTCGATCTGGACACTGTTCTTCCCTTCTCAGTACGTCTCAAGGCTGCTTGAGCCTGCTGGGCCTTTAGAATTCGCCCACCTCAGCAATTCTGAATCGTTCGATTGCCAGCATGCCGGCACCAGTGACCAGCATGAGTATTGTACTCAAGGCCATCGCCTGACCGTAGTTGAGCGCGCCAGGTTGTGATAGCAGGCGATAGATCGCGATTGGGACGGTAGGATATTCCGGACGGGCGATAAGTGCGGTGGCGCCAAATTCACCCAGGGAAATGGTGAAGGCGAAGGTGGCTGCCACGAGCAAGGCGCGCCCAACCAATGGAAGGTCAATATGGAGGATCACACGCCGCGGCGAGGCGCCCAGGACAGATGCTGCCTGGCGAAGGCGGGGCTGGATGCTCCGCAGCGCGGGCGTCAGGCTGCGTACAACGAATGGCATGGCCACAAGGGTGTGCGCCAGCGGGATGAGCAGCGGGGAAGCTCGCAGATCGAGCGGGGGCTTCGAGAGCGCCACGATGAAACCAAGCCCCATCGTTACGGCGGAGGTGCCGAGCGGCAGCATGATAATCGGATCGAGGATTCGACTTGCGAGAGAATCGCGGTCTCGCGCCAACATCCAGGAGGCAGGGAGGCCGAGTGCGAGCGCAAAGAGCACAGTCAGTGCGGCGTAGCTTAGTGAAATACCGATGGCTGTGGATGGTGGAACGTAGAAGAGTGAGAGACGTCGGTTGACAGAGAGCTCGCGATAGAACTCGAGCGTGAAGCCCCGTTCCGCCAGTACACCCTGGCCAGGGTCTGGCTCGAGGCGTGTGATGGAGCGCAGCGTCAAGGCGGCGAGCGGCGTTATAAGCAGAGCGAGCAGGATGAAGATGCTCACACCTGCCGTGAGGCGGCCTCGCATGGTTAGGAGCTTTTGTTGGGTATATCGACGCGGGCGCAGAGAGAGAGGGCGAGATAGACGCGTGGCGAGCCGTGTATAGATTATCGTGAGCGTAAGATTGCAGATGAGTTGCAGCACCGAGAGCGCTCCTGCCATGGGCAGATTGAACAAGCTGATGGCCTGGTAATAGATTTCAACTTCAAGCGTCGCGAAATGTGGTCCTCCCAATACAAGGATGACCCCGAAGGAAGTGAAATCGAAGATGAAAACAAGCAGCGCAGCGGCGGCAAGCGCTGGCAGGAGGAGCGGAAAGGTGACATGCCGAAGCAGTTTCCATCGATTTGCTCCAAGCACTTTGGCAGCAGCACCGATGCGCGGGTCGATATGGGCCCAAAAATCGCCGACCATACGCAATACGATCGTGGTGTTGTAGAAGATGTGGGCCGCGAGGATGGCGTACAGAGTGTTTGTGAATTGAATGGGCGGCGTGGGCAGGTTGAACAGCGCCATGAGTCCGGCGTTGATCCAACCCCTTGGACCCAACGTGGCATTGAAAGCGGCCGCTACAACCAGGGTCGGCAAGACGAAGGGGATTCCGGTGAGCGCCTGGAGCAAGGATTTGCCGCGGAAATCATAGCGCGCGAAAAGATAGGCTCCGGGCAAGCCGATGATCAATGTTAGTATGGTTGAAAGTGTGGCTTGCCATAGGGTGAACCAGAAGACGCCCCGGATGGATGCAGAGGAGAGCGCTTCGATAAATGGCGCCACTAGGCGGTCAGACCCTCTGGAAAAACTCACCTGCAGGATGCTTAAAAGCGGGTACAGGTAGAACAAGAGCAAGAATAGGATCGGCGCGATCCAGAGGAATAGAGGGAGATAGGCACTCCTTCCATTGCCCTTTTGTGCTTGGTTGGAAACGCTACCCAGGAGCTGCTTCACCGCAATACAGTCTCCGTCCATGCTTGAATCCAGGCCTCCCGATTTTGCGTGATCATAGCGGGTTCTACGATCGCCGTCTTCTCGGGAATAACGGCATGCTTCACAAACACCTCGGGGAGCTGCGCATCTGGATTGACCGGAAAGACAAACATTTGGAGGGGCAAGTCACTTTGAAACGCGGGCGATAGCATGAAATCGATCCACGCCCGGGCAAGTTCGCGGTTTTCCGTACCTTTCAGAATGCCCACGAACTCGATTTGCCGGAAGCAAGTCTCTGGTGCGACGACGGCCGCAGTGGGTGACTCATCGATGGGCTCTTCAGAGAAGTAGACTTCGGCTGGCGGGCTGGAGCCGTAGGAAACAACGATCGGGCGCGACCCGCCCCAGCGGCTGAACTCGGTATAGTATGCAGTATTCCAATCATTCACAACCAAGACATCGTTCTCGACCAGCCCTTGCCAGAACGCAAGGTAGTTATCCTGCCCAAATTTACCGATCGTCGCAAGCAGAAACGCCAGTCCGGGCGAGGAAGTGGCTGGGTTTTCGACGACCAACATCCCTCGATACGTGGGCAATAACAGGTCATCCAGCGACTGTGGGGGTTCGAGATCGAGTTCTTCAAGCTGGGCTTTATCGTAATTGAGACAGACGTCCCCGTAGTCCACAGGCAAAGCGCGGGCTTGCGGATCCAGTTCGAAGGAATCCGGGATTTGTTCCAACAAAGGGGATGCGTAGGATTCGAAAATATCTTCCTGAAGCGCACGGCTGAGGAAGGTGTTGTCGATTCCATAGAAGACGTCTGCGAGCGGGTTGTCTGCGGAGAGGATGGCTTTGTTAACCGCGGTTCCAGTATCGCCGGCTTCCAAGAATTTCACAGTGGCTGAATGTGTGGCCTCAAAAGCTGCCACAACATCCTCGGAGATGCTGAACGAATCGTGAGTCATCACCGTCAACACGGTTGGGGCTTTTTGTGGTTCGCCCGATTCCGGGCTCGCCGGGTATGTTGGGGTGTTGGGCTGGCTGCAAGCCGTGCAAATGGAAGCGATGAGGATGAGAAACACATCTTGTTTCTTAAACATGCACTATCTCCACCTTTCTTCAGGGTTATGAATCACGATGCATGCCAACACGCCTTCGCGGAGGTGAACTGCGGCGGCTTCTCTCAGAAAGACATTGCTGACGCCGCGCGTAGATCCGAAGATCAAAGACTCACCGCGCAGAGGGTATTCCAAACCTTCCGTGGAAACTCCAAGCGCATCGCCGGCCAACGGGATAAGAGAGACAATATCACCGGGATGACCTCGAAATGTATGTGTCTCTCCAGCCTGAATGATGGTTGCGGTTTGTGGACCACTTGTAATCCACACCCGTGCTTTATTCATCACGGGGAGGGCGGGAAGGAGCATGTTGGCGAGGGATTGATCCCACCGCTCGCCCATGCCTCCGAAAATAACAATCTCCACCGCGCCCGCATCGATAGCGTAGCGCAAGGCGAGCTCAAGATCGGTTTCGTCCTTTTGCGCCGGATGGGGTATTACCTCGGCGCCGGCTTGTTCGAGGGTATGGCGCTGCTGCGGGTTGAGGGAGTCGAAATCCCCGATCAACACATCTGGTGTGATGCCAAGCGCCAGGCAATGCTGCGCGCCACCATCGGCCGCAATGATCCAATCATCCTCCAATAGCTTGGCGCGATCGAGGTCGGGGTAGAGAAAAGAGCCATTCGCAAAAATAGCTGCTCGCAAAAAGATCCCTCCTACGCGTTGGGGAGGGATTCATGGGGGTGGCTATTGCATCCCTCCGCCGGTATTATCCGGATCAGGTTCTGTGGGTCGAGGGCACCGAGACCCTCCTCTCAGCCCGAACATTGGGCTCCCCAAGCAGCTTATGTATTGTGTGTTGTGCTCTTAGTATACCTAGCTCGCAGATAAGAATCAAGCTGGAAATTTTGCTTCGCCAGCTTTAACCATTGAGGGATCGCTGATCTCTCGTCTGGCTTCATCAGGTTTGTGTAAATCCTGATCTACCTGGGATGAACATTGCGGTCTTCGACGCAGTGTTGATCCTTCCCCGCGCGGAAGTTGGTTGTCTGGTTTGGAGGGGGTGTTTACTCTCGGGTGATTATTCGATCGGTTGACGGTTTACTTCAAAGGTGCAAGTTGAGTCACCCTGCCCGATGCAGCTCACCTCCTCAACGAGGAAGTGCTTCCCCCCACTAACCCAGAGCAGCGATTCCTGCAACAAACCGACAAGCATATAGCAGCACGGTGAGTCGGTATGGCGCCCCCAACAGACCGGACAACGCTCAATATGGAAGCATAATTTATCGGGTTTATCTTCCAGATGGACGATCTGGTCGGAGTATCGGTTGAAGATTTCTGCAAAAGCCTCGGCGCCAGTTCTCAGCTTCATTTTCAAAGGCAGGAGACGGAAAGCCAAGTCGGTCAGCCCTAAGATATCACTAAATTCCCGTAGCCCATGTGTGAAGCATGCCCTACCCGCTCGCAGGGCTAGACCGCGTCCACTATGCGGTCCATACAGGGTGTCCATGGTATCGTGTATATTCCCTACGTCGTTGAAAGGAAAGCAGCGGTCAAAATTGTTTGGGGGATAGTTATTGATCAGGTGGGTAAGCCCGCCCATCTTTAGTACTGCGTTGATTCCATTGCGACCAAGCACTTCCTCCAGGGATAGGAGGAAGATGCGCCCCATTTTATTCGGATAGTGGAATTCGAAGTTTGTGTGATCGGTATCAGTCATTGGCCACTTCATCGAGGAGTCGCTGGAGATCTATCCGGCAATGTGAGATGCTCGATTGCACCCCTGGCTGCCATACTTTGTAGCGCATGCGCGAGGTCCGACCCGTTGCAGTTGCTAACGAGCAGCAGCCACAGCGGACCGGGATTTATCAAAATCGCAGCCAAAATTGGGAATGGATTAAGTTGCACGGGTAAACACCTTGATGAGTTAGATGCTGCTGACTACGTCTCTTTTTTCATGTCTTCCAAGATGCTGTAAAGAAGCTCTAGCAATACCGTCTTCACCGTCTCTTTGTCCATAGCCACACAGGGGAGCATTTTAATCTTGCTGTCTAGTTTGAGTGCGATGCGAAGATCTTCTACATCCCAAGCATCATCGAGATCTTGTTTGTTGGCGGCTACGACGTATGGTGTTGGGGCATAAGCACGGAAGGTTTGAAGGATCCCTCTAGCCTCTCGGAAAGTCTCCGGGCGGGCGCTGTCGACCATCACGATGAATCCCAGCATGCCTTCAGCGAGGATCTCCCACATGAAGTCAAAGCGTTTCTGCCCTGGAGTCCCAAATAAATACAAAACCAGATCATCATCAACGGTAATGCGACCAAAGTCCATAGCAACTGTCGTGGTCTCTTTGATGCGTTCACTTTCGGATGAGATCTTGCGTTCCGTGGAGACGACATCGATCTCGCTCACCGATCGGATGAACGCTGTCTTCCCGCTGTTGAAAGGACCGGTTACGACCATTTTGACGGTTTGCATGAGCGATCCTCGTCTATAGAGATCGAATTCGATCGATCAGACGATTGACTAATGACGTTTGTTGTTTTCTGTCCACCGGAGGCAGTTGCCTTGCTTGCTTGGGCATGGGCATGCCATCTGGGCGCACAATTTCAACCAAGCCAGCCTGGATCAAGCCGTATACGATGCGGCGGATTTCTAACTGGCTCATCTTATTGGTTTTAGCGATCTGCTTGATGGTGTTCTTGGGATTGATATAGGAGACGACTCGCCATTCTTCCACGGTTAGATTCACATCACGGATGTTCGCCCCCGGACGGGCGACGAAATTAAGCGCCATGTTGAGATTGGGAAGTTCTTCCTGGAGCTGTTCCCACTCCTGCACACGACGTGAACCCTCCATAATGATGTTTTCGAGATCCATACGAATCGTGATGGTTTCATCAGGAGGGAGAACATCAGCATCGAAACGAAAGACCCCATCACTCCATGTGAAGAGTTCGTAAATGGTGTCCAGCAAATACTGGCGCAAGGCGGTAAGGATATCCTGTTGTGTCAGGTAACCCGCGTTGATGAGCAATAAGCCGAGTTCTTTATCGCTTTTATCGCTCGCGTGCTTCTTGATCAAACGGGCTTGTTTGTTGGTGATCTTTCCAGATCTTGTCAGGACACTGATGAGCGAGCCGTCTTCGTTTGCGGATTGAGCATAAATCAACTTGCCTTGACGGAAAGAAACCCAGGTCACCTCATCAGGCCCCTCGACTGTGAGTGTTCCGGTCTTTCGAGCCAAGTTGATAAGATTGAGCAATTGTGTGATGGTGAAATCGCGTAGATTACCCTTGAGTGCCATAGGGCCTCTTATTAACTTTCCCGTGTAGCGTCAGCCTGGGCAAAGCAGCACACTAGGATCTGTAATTGCACAAGAGCTTTTACGTTATGCATATGCTATCGGGTGGCGGGATTATACCCTCACTAGATAGGTATTCGCAAATTCCTTTGGTACACAAGCTCCTATCAGAATATATACCATCCCAGGATGTTCTTCCACTGGACCGTTGGTAAGGCTTCCGGCGCAGGGGAGTCACATGCTGATGGGGCTTGCGCGCTGCACACTAGCCTGTCCATAGCGCATATTCATGTGTTCCATCCTCCGCTCAATTGACGGACGTATTCGCTTGTGATGAATGCGTCAGGATCTGTGTGGAGAATTTGATCCATGAGAGGTTGGATGCGCCGTCTGGGAACATAGCAGTAGATCACGCTGACAGATCCCGATCGACCCTGCCCAGAAAATTCTGTTGCGCCATGGTCAGTGTGATGGAGATCTTCCAGAATGGCTCTACCTCGACGCGTGCTTATGATGCGAACCAAGGTGTGACCTGGGGCGAGCTTACCCTCGATGATGATGCCAAACACACTGCCGGTCGCGAAACCTGTGGCATAGGCGACCAGATTCCAGGGATTGGACAGATCACCCAAGACCAGACTAACCGAGGCGATAAAGAGAAGAGCATTGATCAGGGCAAGCAGCCAGACGATCCAACGCTGACCGCGAAAGATGAAGAACACGCGAAGCGTGGAGAGCGTTAGATTTGCTGTGCGGAAGATGAATATCAAGAGCGCGGATAGGTATGGCGGCGGGGCTTCCCAGGGAAGTGCCAGAAGAAAGAAGGGATCGATAAGGGTAGGAAAGGAGGATGGGGTGCCAGAGGCAAGCCATGCGCTGAAGGCGTCAGAAGGAATGGGAATCATCAGAGATTCACGCGCGCCAATAGCCGCGGTGAAGTGGACGAATATCCTCTACAGTGATGAAGGCATCAGGGTCAATCTTGTAGACGTTCTTCCTAACGGCATCAATATCACGCCGACGGACGCTACTGGTGATCACGGATACGGTACCATCTTTCCCGCGGCCGGGTAATTCAGTGGCGGCGTATCCATCCTTTCGGATGGCCTCGGCAATCGCAGACCCAAGACGGGAGCTGATGATGCTCATCTGTCCGAAGCCGATTGCAAAGCGTCCTTCAATGGTCATGCCAACCACATTACCGGTGGCAAATCCCCCTGCATATGCCACGACGTTCCACAAGTTATTCAAGTTACTTAGCACACTCGTCACTGCAATAACCCACAAGGCCGATTGGAAGAATCCCAAGATCCAGGCTTGTGGCTTTCGGCCGCGGATCACAAACAGTACCCGCAGTGTGTCAAGCGACATATCCGTTACACGCAACAGAAATATCACGAAGGGAAGAATAACAGGATGAATAGAAAAGAGATTGAGCATGTTCATACCCTTATTTCACGTTGGGGTCTGGAAGCGCCGGTAAATACATCTCATGCGCGTATTCTTTCACCATGCGGCTCATGTTGAATCGTGGTCCGAGAGAGCGAATGGACTCCTTAACCCATCCAAGCCATTCGCTGGGTAGATCGTCTGCGGAGCGTTCGTAGTAGAGTGGTACGATTTGATTCTCAAGGATTTCATAGAGGGACTTGACATCCTCAGCATCCTGAGCATCGGGGTCATCATAATCGCGATCAGCTCCAATCGCCCAGCCATTGCGTCCGTTGTATCCCTCTCGCCACCATCCATCAAGGACAGAAAAGTTGAGAACCCCATTAATCGCCGCTTTCTGCCCGGATGTCCCAGAAGCCTCATTTGGACGGCGAGGGGTGTTAAGCCACACATCCACACCCTGGATGAGATAGCGTGCAATGTTCATGTCGTAATCTTCCAGGAAGACGAGCCGACCGCTGTTCTCCGCACGTTTCACACTTCGGTAGACCTCCTGGATCAGACGTTTACCGGGCTCATCTGCCGGGTGTGCTTTGCCTGCGAAAATTAATTGTATGGGTTTGCCAGGTTGATTGATGATCTTAAGGAGTCGCTCAAGGTCGCGGAGGATCAAGCTGGCGCGCTTGTAGGTGGCAAATCGACGAGCAAAACCAATCGTCAGGGCATAAGGATCGAGCAGGACACCGCTGGCAATCACTTGTACGGGATGGGTTTCCCCAGATCTCCATTGTATTCGAACGCGTTCACGCATGTAGGCAACGAGTTTGCGTTTGAGGTGTCTGTGCACTTCCCAAAGTTCTTTGTCTGGGATGCGTTCGACGTATTCCCAGATTTCTGGATCATCCAAATGGCGGGCCCAGTCCTCCGGAAAATGGCGATCGAAGAGATGGCGTAGTCGTCTGGCGATCCAGGTAGGCGTATGGACGCCGTTAGTAATGTATTGGATGGGGGCAGGTTTATTCGGCCATAAGTAGGACCACATCTCACGAGCGACTTGGCCGTGTAATTCGGAGACTGCATTACGCTGCCCAGACATGCGCATGGCGAGAGCTGCCATGTTGAATGTCTCACCCCAGGGTTCTGTCTGGCGGGCAAGGTCAATGAAAGCTTCCCGATCCAGCTTAAGCTCCGGCCAGTATGCACTGAAGTATTTGTCCATCAAGATGATTGGGAAAAGATCGTGGCCCGCCGGAACGGGTGTGTGTGTCGTAAATACCGTGGTCGCTTTGACGCTCCTGAGTGCTTCCTCAAACGAATGCTCTGCTTGGCAAAGCTCGCGCATCCGTTCCAGGGTCATAAAAGCCGAGTGCCCTTCGTTGAGATGCCAAACAGCAGGGTTGTAGCCTATGGCACGCAGCGCTCTCACCCCACCAATGCCGAGGATAATTTCCTGGGAGATCCGCGACTCAAGGTCGCTGGTGTACAAGTGGGCAGTCAGGGTGCGATCGGAGGGCTGGTTGACCGGAACGTCGCAATCAAGCAAGAATAGTGGGATTCGACCCACCTGGACGCGCCAGGTGCGGGCGTGCACCATCCTCCCCGCGAGATCCACGCTGATCGTCAGGGGTTGGTTTTGGTTATCGAGTACGGGGAATACAGGGAGATCCGTAAAGGACAGACTGGTGTAGCGGGCTTCCTGCCAACCGTCCTCTGTGATGTGCTGAACGAAGTAGCCTTGTGTGTAGAGAAAGCCAACCGCGGCCATGGGAAGGCCAAGATCGCTTGCCTCTTTAAGATGATCACCAGAAAGTACCCCTAATCCACCTGCGTAAATCGGGAGGGTTTCGTGAAGGCCGAATTCGGTTGAGAAGTAGGCGATGGGTTGGTTAAACCTATCCGGATAATTTTCTGCGTACCAGGTATGCTCGAAGCCTTCCATGTAATTGTCGAATGCCTCGAAGACCCGGTCGTAAAAGTCGAGGTAATAGCGATCGTTGGTGGCTGCGGCCAATTGGTCCCGGCCGACCGTCCGAAGGAAGCGAACGGGATTGTGATATGTCTCTTCCCATCTCTCGGGATCGATAAACTTATAAACGCGATCGGCGTCGCAATTCCATGTCCACCAGAGGTTGTAAGCTAGCTCTGTCAGACGTCGAAGACGCCGTGGGAGGTCGAAACCGTTGGGGATAGTGTTTATCATCGGTTGGTAGAAAGCCATCTCGATTTATCTCTTTTCTTTTGATTTGATCACCATGTTAGGCGGTATATTACCATGCTGCCTACCGATCGCCTAACCTGTCTGCGCAAAGGTTTGCGTTTGTAGAAGCTGGATTCCTCAGAGAATCCACGGCATAATTGGCAGCTATGGTGACAGATCAACCCGTACAGCTTTTTATAACATGCCTGATCGATAGTATGTTCCCCGAAATTGGCGAGGCTGTCGTCGAAGTGCTTGCACGTGCGGGGGTGCGAATCGAGATTCCCCCGAATCAAACCTGTTGCGGACAGCCACCATTCAATGCGGGTTTTCATCAGGAGGCCACTCGCATCGCGCGGCACACGATCGAGGTATTTAACAGAACGCAAGGACCGCTGATCTTACCATCCGGCTCTTGTGCAGCGATGATTCGTCATGGTTATGGTGAGCTTTTCAAGGATGACCCCATTTGGCTTCCCAAGGCCAAAGTGCTCGCAGCTCGGACCTATGAACTGAGTGAATTCCTGGTCGATCAACTTGGCGTCTTGGATATCGGGGCGCACTACAAAGGTAAGCTTGCCTATCATCCCTCCTGTCATCTCTTGCGCGAGTTGGGTGTGGATCGCCAGCCTTGGACTTTATTGCAGCATGTCGAGGGTCCAGAACTCGTGCGGCTCCCTGCAGAGTGCTGTGGGTTCGGGGGCGTGTTCGCTGTGGATCAACACGAGATATCGGGGGAGATGCTTAAACGAAAGATGGCACAAGTGGAGCAATCCGGCGCGGATGTCGTTGTGGGGTGCGATGTAAGTTGCCTGATGCACATTGAAGGCGGTTTAAGGCATGTTGGTTCCCCAGTGCGTTGTGCACATCTTGCGCAAATCTTGGTGGGAGAGAAGGCGGGCTTGCGATGATGGCGGAATTCCGCAAACGCATACGGGAAGCGATCGCGAATCCCGTTTTACAGCGCGCCCTCGACCAAAACGCGGAGCGGCGCTTGCAAGCAAGAGAAAGCGCCTACGCCAGTATCCCCAATGTTGAGGATTTGCGTCAGAATCTCCGTGAAGTTCGCGAGAAGACCGTAAACAACTTAGAACCTTATCTGGTTCAATTGCGTGAGAATCTTCAGGCTCATGGAGTCCGCGTTCATTGGGCGGAAGATGCCGAGCAAGCGTGCCAGATCGTGTTACGTATCGCGCATGATCACAATGCTCGTTTAATCGCAAAGTCAAAGTCGATGGTCAGCGAGGAGATCGCGCTGAATCACGCGCTTGAGAAAGCCGGGCTGCAGGTGGTGGAAACCGATCTGGGTGAATACATTGTGCAACTGCGTGGTGAGCCACCTGCACATATCATCACGCCAGCAGTTCACCTATTGCGGGAGGACGTCGGAGAAACATTCGCGCGGGAGTTGGGCGTGCCTTATACGACAGATGTTGAGGTGATGACCGAGACAGCGCGCGAGAGGCTGCGCGAGGTATTTCTTTCTGCGGATATCGGTATTTCGGGTGTCAACTGTGCAGTGGCAGAAAGCGGAACGCTTTGTCTTGTGACCAACGAGGGCAACGGACGAATGGTCACCACGCTGCCGCTAGTGCATATTGCTCTTTTGGGAATAGAGCGCATCGTACCCACGTTGCCAGATCTGGCCAACTTGCTTCAATTGCTACCGCCTGCTGCAACGGGTCAGACCATCACGAGTTATATCTCACTCATCCAGGCGCCTCGCGGGGCGAATGATCCCGACGGACCCTCTGAGCGGCATGTAATTCTGTTGGATAACGGTCGTCGTGCGATGGCGGATTCGCCCTTGGCGGAGTCGCTACTTTGCATACGTTGTGGCGCGTGCCTTAACGCCTGCCCGGTGTTCCAGGAGATCGGCGGTCATGCCTATGGCAGTGTTTATCCGGGACCAATCGGTTCGGTGATCTCGCCAGGGTTGTTTGGTGTGCGTGCGTACGGGCACCTTGCCAAAGCCTCAACACTATGCGGCGCGTGCCAGGAAGTCTGCCCTGTGATGATTGACCTGCCGACGATGCTTCTGCGGGTGCGCAAATCCTATGTTACTCAAGCCGCATCCAAGCCCATGCGGTGGGGAATGCGCGCTTACGCATGGCTGATGGCCCACCCCATACGATATCGTTGGGCCAAGACCTTGGCGTCGTGGTTCAGCCGGGTGATGCCGCGTGAGGATGGCTGGATCCGAACGCTTCCCCCTCCATTTGCTGCTTGGACGGCCACACGTCGATTTCCGCGTTTTGCCCACAGATCTTTCCTTGCCCAGGTCAGGACACGACTCATGCCAGTTTCTGAGAGGGAGCAAGGCTTTGAAGAAGTCATGCCAACAACCGCTCAGCCGCACACTGTCGCAGATGAGGACCTCACGGCGCGTTTCAAGCGCGAGTTGGAAGAATTGGGTGGGGAGTTTTTCGCATGCGAACGAGACCATGCGCCAGGGCGCATTGCTGCTGCACTGCGTGATCTCGGTGTGCACTCGGTGATGGCATGGGATGCCAGCGAGCCTCTCGTGGAGTCGGTCTTACCCCATCTGGCGAAGGAGGGCTTTCAGGTTGTCTCACCTGAGTTGCCTTTTAAGTGTGAAACGCAACGTACGCTGCAAATGGCTTTAAATTCCCTGCAGCATGTCGAGGTAGGGCTGACGGGTGCTGTGGCTGGATTGGCTCATACCGGGACAATCGTTGTTCCTGGGGGTTGGGGGCGCTCACAGTTGGCTTCTTTACTTCCCCATATGCACATCGCAGTTTTAGCTGAAGACACCATCCATGCCACGATGAAAGATTGGCTGACGGAGAGCGGTGAACGCTTACTCAGGGAAGCACCACAAGTGAGCTTGATCAGCGGGCCTTCGCGCACCGCGGATATTGAAATGACGCTCACCACGGGCGTTCATGGACCCAAACGACTGATCGTTTTTTGTCTACATTGAATCAAACGCTTGCTCGTGAGGGCGGGACAAGGGAGATTGAGCTATTCTCCAGTGACCTGCACGACGAGTTGCCGTTGTCGACTTCGGACATCGAAATCGAGGAAGATAATTTGCTGCCAGGTACCGAGGGTTAGGGTTCCCTCGACGACGGGAACGGTCAGGGATGGTTTGATGAGGGCGGCGCGTAGGTGTGAGTGCCCGTTGCCATCCCCCCAACGTAAGTTGTGGCGGTACTCCCGATCAGGGGGAGCAATCTCATCCAGGGTTCTGCGTAAATCATCCAGTGCACCCGACTCATACTCAATTGTTGTAAGTGCACTGGTTGATGAGGGGGTAAAAATTGTGACCAACCCGTTCCACACATTGGAATCTTTTAAGATGCCTTCTACATGCCCTGTAATGTCGTGGATGTCACAATGCCCACGTGTGTTGAGTCTGATATGGCTTGTATGAACCATGCCATCACCTCGTGGCCGCCTCGTTCATGTCATGAAGAAGGGGACCAGAATGGGAATCCCTCGACCACCTCAGAATTCCATGAACCATCCTTATTTGTGCCAATTCCTAATGCTAATCTGGGATAGCTATATTCTCTCAAAGAGCGGTAACTGGCCAAATTCATCTTGGGTCCGTGTTTGTGCCTTGCCGGCATCTTTGGCTTTATACTGGGCTTCATCCGAGCGTGCAAGAAGGTCTTCGATCGATTGATCATCCTCTCGAAGTTGTCCCACCCCCGCACAGAAAGTGAGCGTTGGGAGCTTTGGCCCAAGGTGATTGCTGAAGGCACTCAACGCTTTACGCAACTTCAAGGTAACACGTTGCGCTCCCTCGATGTTGGTTTCAGGGAGCAGCACAGCAAACTCGTCGCCGCCGATGCGGGCTAGAAGATCAGCGGAGCGCAATACGGCGCTCATTGCAGTGGCAACGCCGCATAAGACCTCGTCGCCAAAGAGGTGGCCAAAGCGGTCGTTAATCGATTTAAAACCGTCTAGATCGAGGTAGATAAGACTGAGCGGGCGTCGATAACGGTGGGCGCGCGTGAATTCGCGCTGTAATTGATCAAGGAGATGGCGGCGATTTGCCAAACCTGTGAGTGGATCTGTATGGGCTAAACGTGTGAGTTGCTCTGTTTGGGAGTGGAGCCTGTCTAAAGTATTGTGGATTTGCGCTGAAAGTGTGTGAATGAGCGCGGCTGTACCTAAGAAGAGCCCTGCCTGACCGGTGAGGATGATGAAGTCGTATACGCCGAAGGATAAAGGTACATCTCCTCGCCAGAGTTGGGTAATCCCCCAGCGAGACAAAGCCATAACGATCCAGGCGACTCCTGCGAAAGAATAAACCAGCTTCCCTCCATCAATGGAGCCGACGACCATGATTGCCATCAAGAATCCGAAAGATGGGAGCATGAGGTTATCGGTCAGAAGGAGTGCAGCGGCAAGGCTGGCTGCGAAAATGCCAGATCCCAATACAATTCCAGCACGGTTGTAGTAGCTGCGCCGTGAAAAGAAATATGCAATTCCCCCAACGATGCTCAGCACGATGATGGCAGTCAGGTCGAATCCGAATTCCCAGGTTCCCTGCGGCATGGAGAGTGACGCAAAGGCAAGGTCAGTGAGAAGCCAGATGCCTAGTAGACAAAAGAGGAGGATGATCATAGCGCGTGTAAGGCGCGCGCGAAATCTCAGCAGGTGAGGATCATAGATTGAATAATGGTCAGTTCGCGAATGATTGATCACGAAAGACGATCTCTTATCTTATTGCCCCGGTTTGGTTCCGTGGATTGAGGGCATGCCGAGAATATTGTAACCCGAGTCGACAAACAAGACCTCCCCCGTGATAGCTCCGGCGAGATCGGATGCAAGCCATACGGCGGCATCTCCAATGTCCTCGATCGAGACGTTGCGTTTAAGCGGTGTTTGCGCTGCAAATTCTTGGTGCATACGTTTAAAACCGCTCACACCCGCTGCAGAAAGAGTCCGGATGGGTCCGGCGGAGATGGCGTTGACGCGGATCCCTTGTTCGCCAAGATCTGCGGCGAGATATCGGGTAGTCGCTTCGAGTGCAGCCTTAGCAACCCCCATGATGTTGTAATTCGGGATTACTTTCTGCCCACCGTAGTACGTCAGAGTGAGGATCGATCCACCTTTCCGCATAAGCGGGAGAGCCGCGCGCGCCAATGCAATTAAAGAATAAACACTGACATCCATGGCGATGCGGAAGCCATCGCGAGTTGTGAGGTGAAAAGGCTCAGATAATTCCTCGCGATTTGCGAACGCAATGGCGTGCACCAAGATATCAATTGGCGCAAACTGCTTTGCTGCTAGGGCGAAAAGTGAGGCGATCTCTTGGTCTTGCGATACGTCGCACTTCTCGACAAACACTGCGTCGATGGATTCAGCCAATGGTCGAACACGGCGTTCGAGAGATGAGCTACCGTAGGAGAATGCAAGTTGGGCTTCGTGGGAATGCATTTTTTGAGCGATGCCCCATGCGATGGAGTGGTTATTGGCCACACCAAAGATCAACGCGTTTTTCCCGGAAAGCAGTCCACTCATGGTTGGTCCTCCTCGTTGGGGTTAGACAACTTGGATGGGTGTACAAAATATCGCCAAGGAACGCTCTTCCAAGGCTCCGTCACATGATTTAACCCCACACGAGGTGTCTTCGTAACGATAGAATCAGGGATCTCAGGTTCGTTCTCGATGAAGAGGGAAGCTTTGGCTTGGCAAAGGTCATGCCCGTCCAGGCGTCGGTCGATATTCAAAGCCTGGCACAATTTGGCGGGTCCGTCTGTGAGAGCATGTCTGGGTCGCCCTGAGCGGCGAGCCTCCATAACCTCAAGACCTTCCAATGGTTGAATGGCTCGGATCAACACAGCCGCTGGGAAACCATCCTGCTCAGTGACGATGTTGAGCATCCAATGCATCCCGTACGTGAAGTACACATAGGCATGCCCTGGCGGTCCCCACATGGATGCGTTGCGCGCGGTTCTACCGGTGCGAGCGTGGCACCCTAAATCGTCACTCCCAATATAGGCTTCGGTTTCGTTGATAAGACCTGCAAGTCGAGAGCCATCTTTCTCTAGTTTCACCAGGCGCTTCCCCAAGAGCGCTCGTGCGACAAGACGAGTCTCACGGGAAAAAAATGCACGCGCGAGTGCTGCTTTATTGGCCATGGCATCTATTCTAGATCAAGCGTAAGAGATCGTCTTTCATTCGCTGTTTCCCCCTCCGTGCCCTGCTGATTGGTGTGATCGCGTGACGATAGTTGGGGATGTGGCGCTATATTCCCTCACTGCGCTGGAAACGTGGATCGAGAGCGATCACCCGCTTAAGGCCTTCTTGCAGGCTGACATGCGGCTTATAACCAAGTTTGGCGCTAGCAAAATTTATATCGGCGCACATGCGAGATGCACCAGGGTCCTGGTCTTCTCTAAACATCCACTCTGCCTGTACGGCGACGGCTTCCATGACAGACTGGGCTAAATCCCGCATGGAGGTTTCACGGCCGCTGCCGATATTGATCACGGACTGGTCGACCGTCGGCGCGGTCGCCGCGGCAACCATGGCTTCGACCACATCATCGATGTACACGAAATCCCTGGTTTGCTCACCGGTGCCGTGAATTACTAGTGTTCCACCTCGGACGGCCTGGCGGAGGAAATGTGGAATGACAGGTGGATGCGCAGCCGGCAAGGACTGGCCGGGTCCAAAGGCGTTGAAAACACGAAGTGAGAGCGTCTCGATCTTCCAAAGTTTGCCGATTGTGCGGACATAGTGTTCTGCAGCTAGTTTAGAGACTGCGTAGGGCGAGGCCGGCCTTGGTGGCGTGTCTTCATTCAAAGGCTGTTGTTCTTGATCGCCATATATTGCACCGGAGGAGATGAGGACCACGCGTTTAACCCCCACATCGCGCATGGCTTCCATCACGCTCACCGTCCCGCCGACGTTAATGATGTTATATTCACGTGGATAGAGGAACGATTCAGGCACGGAGACCTTGGCCGCCAGGTGGTACACACAGTCAATTTCCTGGAGCAGCGTCCACAACTTCGGCCGATCGGTTACATCGCCGCGAGTGAAAAGAACGTCTTGGCTCAACCGGTTCGGGTCGCCTGCCGAAAGGTCATCCAGACCGCGCACTTGGTGACCCTCACGGGTAAGGCGGTTGGCGAGAGCAGATCCGAGAAATCCAGCAGCGCCGGTTACAAGAAAATTCATAATTTATGTGGGTAAGTGGCGCCCCCAGCAGCCACGCTAAGTGGCGAGATTATAACACAAGCGCGGCGGAGGTTGACATGTGTGATGTGCTTGGTAAGATGCTTTTATGGCGACGTTAAGGTTACGTCGGCTTTGGCTTTGGAGCAGGCCGGCGCTTACGCTTATCCTAGCATGTTTACTGCTCGCAGGCAGTACGATTCATGCACGGGACACAGCGGAATATGTTCGCAAGTATACCCGCTCGCGTGAGTTCAGCTTCTCTCACTGGACAATGGGTGCCGTACGTTTGAAGTTGGGGCAATTCGCTCTTGGCGTCTCCGGGTATCTAAAAAGTGTTGATCGCCGAAATGTTGTACGCACCTACATAGACCTCGTCGTCGAGGCGGGCGATCAGGAAGCTCGTTTAGAACAAATGATGAGTGATCCCGATGGAACCTTCCCGCCGGCAACGATCCATGCGCTTGCTGCAGAGATCACAAACATTCGGCAGCGTCAGACAGCGCTCCAACCTGTTGCGGAGACCATTCTGCAGGAACAAGCAGCGATGGTCTTATCAGAGATGGGCCTTGGATTGGGTGGAGAGCCTTTTCCCCCTCTCGCGTTTCATTTTACGCAGCCGCCAGCGGCGTTAATCGTCTCTCCACGGGATGTCATCCGTCAGGATGGCAACATATCGCTTGATCCGGAGATATCGCTTGAAGAACGAATCACGCTAGAAGGTGCCGTTGAGCGTGAGATGGATGTCTCCGCTTTGGTAGTTTCCATTGGTGTGATCGGGATCTACCCGACGATGGTGCAGGAAAGTTCCTCGCTAACATGGATCACAGAGGTTGTCGTGCATGAGTGGGTGCACAATTACCTCACCTTACGACCCTTAGGTCTTCTCTACAACAGCAGCGCCGAACTCCGTACCATGAACGAGACAACCGCTAACCTCATTGGGAAAGAAGTCGGGCGGAGAATGATTGCACGCTATTATCCCGACCTAGTCCCAGCCCTTCAACACGAAGATGAGTCGATCACTGCCCCAGAGGAGCCGCCCGCGTTCGATTTCCGCGCTGAGATGCGCGAAACGCGTGAGAATGTGGATAAATTCTTGGCAGAAGGAAGGATTGAGGAAGCAGAGGTATATATGGAAGAAAGGCGCCAAAATTTTTGGGAGAATGGCTACCGGATCCGGCGTCTCAACCAGGCTTACTTTGCCTTCCATGGAGCCTA
Organism: uncultured Anaerolineaceae bacterium; assembly: GCA_964385305.1. GTDB lineage: Bacteria > Chloroflexota > Anaerolineae > Anaerolineales > E44-bin32 > CAYLOP01. The sequence continues at coordinate 20,563 of CAYLOP010000010.1, forward strand.
TGCGGATGAACCGGGTGGCGCAGCCGGTGATGATCCAGTCGGCGAGGCCGTGCGCGAGCTGTGGACCTTGATTGATTCCCCTGCTGTATTTCTGCGCACGATGTCTTGGATGAACGATTACGCCGATCTGCAAGCGGTGCTGGCTTCATGGCAGTAAGGACGCTGATTGTGTCCCGTTGCATATTTTTCAACCCCGTGGACTGCGCACGGACGTCTGCGCGCTATTGATACGCGAGCACATTTATGGAGTTTGCTGTAGCTGGGGGATAGGGATCACGAATTAAACATCGGGTGTTGAGGCTTTGTAGAGCACTTCTAACCGCATTGAAATGCACACAGATGGTACGGCGCGCAGCCGTGCGAGATCAGGGGCTCATCGGGCACATATCGGCCGCTGTATAGTCGGGGTTTGCATAACCATAATAGAGCGGATCGAGAATGCTTTCGCTGTTGCGGCTGGCATAGGTTTGAACACCTTCACAGGCTGTGTGAAGATCGCCTTCAGCTTGGTAGGCATTCCAGAGCAGCTCTGCCATATCTGCATAGGCTGATCCCCTTTCCTCAGCACTGAAAGACGCATCGATGATGTTGAGTGCGGCCAGGGCGAGTTCGGGATCGTTCTCCTGGAGATGGGTGAGCACGCGGCGATACATTGCATACGCGATAAGCTCAGTACGGCGAGAGTCTTCACCCCAATCTTCAAGACTGTCATCTTCTACCACGCGATTGTAGAGGGAGAGTGCAGTGTCATAATCTCCAATCCGTGCGGCTTTGTCAGCATCGTGAACAACGTGGATTCGGAAAGTTGGGGGATGTTGGAATTCTTCGGTCGGCACGAAATTGCGAGCGGTCTCATCCCATGTCCAAATTCGAGTGACGGGTCGGAAGGGCCCTGCGCCGACGGAGAGAATTCCGTTTGCAGTGATCGCGATCTCAACTGGGCCGGAGGTTGGCGATGTGCGCACCTCGATGGTTGGTGTTGGCAAATCTTCGGTTGTGCCTTGAAAGCGATTCTCCAGGGTCGTCCCATTCCAAAGCAGAGCTTCCACCTGGATGGAGCAGGTATGGGCCCCGCAGTGCTTGTAACCCACAAGGATATCCATGATGGTATCGCCATTGAGATCCTGTGCGGCATAGATGAATGGCATGCCCAGGTCAGGCACTTGAGGTGTTGAGTAATTAAGAACATATTGTTCTCCCGTACACTCGAAGAAGAGGAGTGTTCCCGAGGGGATGACGCTTATGCTCTCGAGATCGAGGATTGGGAGTGCGAGATCCTGGTAACCGTTACCCGTGAAATCCATTTGCGCTGTACTGAGGCCCTCACCTGGCAAGAAAAGGTCGGCTTCCAGGCAGGATCTTAGCGCAGAGATGCCACCTCCCGCGTTGAGATAGGTTAGAAGTTGACCTGGGATCGCGCTCGCCGGGGACATCACAGGCAAAGGGGGTTCACCTGGAGGAATGGGACATTGCCGATTTTCTAGCCGCGTGGGGGTGGATGTGCGTCCCGCAGCGGAAGAGAGGGCTGTCGCCGTACCTGCTACGGCTTCGTCGAGGGCTTGCGTTTGTGTGGGGGGGATGGGCGTTACATCCCTTCCGCACGCAGCAGCGGCAAGGGTGTGTAGGCAAACCGTAATAACAACGAAAAACAATCGTATCCTGAGCATCGCTTAGCCGGATTTGCGCTACGAGTGTAAAGCAGGATGATCCCGTTGACAACTCGGATTTGTCACCTGCACCCAGCCCACCTGGCAAGATGGCAAACGTGCATTCGTGTTTGTGAACAGCGTTGTTACACGGCTGTATCAAACAAGCTTTGGCATTTTTCCCGCTTCGCGGGTACCTTTTTGAGCTAGGACCAGGATAGCGTATACTCCTATTAATGGATGTATTGTATCCAACCGGTCTGCCTGGAGATCATGATGGTCCGTTAGCTCGATTCCTACCTCCTCTTTGGGAGGGGAGTACACATCGCGCCCTGCGAGAGTGGGGGCAAGAGGGGGATCTTGTACTTGACCCATTTGGGTCTTCGCCACAAGTTTTGCTGGAAGCGGCGCAATGTGGGCGGGCTGTATTGGTGGCGGCAAACAATCCAATTACAAGATTTGTGATCCAGCACACGCTTCAACCATTCACGCAAGCCGAACTTCAGGCTGCCCTTGCTCGCCTCGCCGCGACGCCGAAGAATGGCAGCCGTCTTGAGCTTTTCCTTTTAGATCTATTTCGCACCGAATGCGCACGCTGCGGTGCAGAGGTTATTGCTGAGTCCTTTATCTGGGACCGAGAGGTAGAGGGACCATCCCAGAAGGTTTATACATGTGATCGTTGTGGATCAACCCGAGAAGCCTCAACAACAGAGGACGACAGGAAGCAGGCGGCTGCGTATTCCCGGCACGGATTGCAGCATGCATTTGCGCTCGAGCAAGTTGCTCCAAAGGGAGATCCTGACCGCCATCATGCGGAGGCGGCGCTCTCGGTCTACCCCGATCGATCGCTATATGCCTTGATTACGCTGATCAACAAACTGGACCAAATGGGTTTTGAAGGACGGACAAGATCAGCTGTGGATGCGCTTCTTCTCTCAGCATTCGATGAATCGAATGCCCTATGGGGCTATCCGGAGGGGCGGAGCCGGCCGCGCAAGTTGACCGCCTCCACTCGCTATCGAGAGATCAACGTTTGGCGTGCTCTTGAACGCGCGGTGGATACATGGGCGGTTGGCGGGGAGGATGTGCCAATCACGATTTGGCCTTCCGAAGTGCCTCCCGCGCCAGGCACGGTTGCCATATTTCCAGGTCCTGTTCGCGAACTCCTTCCCACGCTTTCTGAAGGTCAGATTGACGTTCTTCTAACCGTATTACCGCGCCCGAACCAGGCATATTGGACATTATCCGCTTTGTGGTCTGCATGGTTATGGGGGAGAGAAAGCAGAGACCCAATCCGGATCGCGCTCCGCCGCCGACGCTACGACTGGGCATGGCATAGCGGGGCACTGCGAACGGTGATGGCCGCGCTGCGACCTTTGCTTGGAACAGAGACACCGGTGCTCGCCTTCGTGCCTGAGGCCGAACCCGGGTTTGTTGCAGCAGCACTCGCAGGTTTCGACAGCGCAGGGTACCAGCTTCAAGGGAGAGCTTTTCGCTTAGCCGAGAGACAGGCATTT
>CAYLOP010000010.1:23825-42262 GCA_964385305.1 uncultured Anaerolineaceae bacterium
GCCAATCGAAAGATCTTCACTCGTATCGGGCGAGGAGTCGAGCCAGAGAGCGGGTTATATTGGTTGAGGGAACCGACACGTGCGGAAACACCCTTAGCGGATCGTGTGGAATCGCTCGTTCTGAAGATACTAAGGCAGGAACGAGATGTGACATTGGTGGATGTCGATGACTATGTTTGTCAGGCGCTGCAGGGTTTGAACAGCCCAGATCAACGTTTGGTGCTCGCGTGCGTGAGGTCCTATGCGACCGAAGATGCTATCAAAGGTATCTGGTCATTGCGTCCTGAAGACGATTTTGATGCTAGGAATGCCGACTGCGAGGAGATCAGACACTTGCTGGTTGCCTTAGGCGAGCGTATGGGATATGAGGTGGAGCCAGGGCAAAGATTGATCTGGAGGGATCAGGCGGGTGGACAAGTGTTCGCCTTCTGTGTTCAAGAAAGCGCTATGCTTGGTTCTGCGCTGGAAGTTTCAGACGATGGAGGGCTGACCTTTGTCCTGCCAGGCGGGCGGGCAGCCCTTGTTGCTGAGAAAGTGCGGCGCGACCCGCGCCTGAGGTCGTGGTTGCAGGAAGGCATTGGGGTAGTGAAATTCCGGCATGTACGTCGGCTGTACGCTGAAACCCAGCTAAGCCAAGCGAATATCGTGGAAAGGTTTGCGATCGATCCGCCGGAACAACATGATCCACAATTGCCTCTCCTTTAGCTGACTGAACACAAGGATTTGTGAGGTGCAAAGACGGTGCATGGAGGCGATCATATTCAATGATTGAGGCGATCAAGGTTTTAATGGCAGGATGCTTGGCGTATGTGCTCGGATCCATTTCATTCGCTGTGCTTGTGACAAGATGGAAAGCTCAGATGGATGTACGCACCATAGGATCAGGACATGCGACCGCGACAAATACGATGCGTGCAGCGGGTTGGATGGCGGGTCTTCTTGTTTTGGTGCTTGATTTTGCCAAAGGTTTCTTGGCGGTATGGTTCGCACAGTCTGTGCTGGATTCAGTGTGGGGGGCTGTCTTCGCAGCAGGCATGGTTGTGATCGGACATTGCTGGCCTTTCTCTGCCGGATTTCGCGGAGGGATGGGTATGGCCAGTGGAGGCGGCGCGCTCTGCGCGATATGGCCGCTTGGGTTTGTGATGGCTGTCGGGTTGGGTGCATTCCTGCAGTTAGTCGTACGTCACTCAGCGAGAGCCAATTGCCTGACGGGTATTCTCCTGGCACCGCTCTGGGCGCCTTTCGGTTTGCCGTTGAATGCCGTTGCGGCAGCGGGCGTCGTGGGTTTGGTTATCGCAGCCCGCGCAGCATCCGATTGGCGGCGTGTGTATCGTGAACTTTGGTGGGATCGTTAAAGAAAACCGTACTGCGATTAAAGGAGTTGACTTTGAATTACAAACATCACGGCCCACTCGCGAAGCAACCCAGACATACAGACTGAGTACGCCTGCGAAGTTGATTCAGGTAGAGGTTGCTTAGGGGATGAGTGTGGGAGTTGGTGTTTCCGAGGCTGTGGCGCTCGCCGGCGGTGAGGGAGACATGGATGGGCTTGGGGTGGGGGTTGATGTTGGGATAGCAGTGGGTGTTGACGACGGTGTGGGCGTCGGCGAGGATGTTGGGGTTGGTGTTGGCGTAGGTGTGGGCGTGGGTAGGCTAAGGGAGAGGTGAAGACGTACGTCCGCTTTACCACCATTTGTGCTGAAGACGGTCAGGCGTAGTGTAACAGGTCCATTCGGCATTTCCTCAAGTTCCCAATCAACAAGTTTATCGGGCTGCTCGTGTGGCGTTTGATCCGAACCGATCTTCGTCCAAGAATCAGGATCATACCCCAGGCCGTAGTGCAACTCCCATTTCTTGAAATTTGCCGTACCGGCTGCTTTTCCGAAAATCGCCAAGGGACTCGTGTTAATACTTGCGCCTTCAGATGGGTCGGTTAGTGCAAGGATAGGGCGGGGGCTGTCGGCGGTGCAGGATTCCTCCGGGATAAAGAACAGCTCATCCTCCTCAAAGCCCATGCTTTTCGCCCACTTTTTACCTGCTGAGGTCTCCTGGATCCACACCCGACCCCATGGATCGCTCACGCTGAGTCCGAGCTTGTCGATGGCGTACTCTGGGCAAGCAGCCGACGCTAGTTGCAGGGAATAGCTATCCACCCAAACCTTGCGCCACAAATCCTGCTCCTTGGGAAGTGGGGGCTGGTCGGAGGCGAAAATCTCCGTGCTGTGGTTGGGGCACCATTCAGATGGCTCGGCTCCGGAGACGGTGCATATCACCCTTTCGATGATCCCCGCCGGCGGCAGGAAAGGCGCGGGCTGACCGCCGGTGAGGTCTTGCACAGCGATTTGCATGAACTGGTTCCATATGGGCGCGGCACCTGTCAAACCGGAGGTGTTTTCCATGGGGGTGTAGTCAGCATTGCCGACCCAAACACCGATTGCGATATCCGGTGTGTAGCCGAGAGTCCAATTGTCGCGGAAATCGTTTGTGGTTCCGGTTTTTGCAGCAACCCGGAAGGGTAGATTCAGGGCGGAATTGGGGCCGAAGGCGGGAGTGCGGGCGACGTTGTCGGAGAGGATGGATGTAATCAGGTAGGCATGTTCGGCGCGGATAACTTGCTCGCCACGCGGGGCTTCATACTCATAAACCGTCTCACCGCGAAAATCTACGATACGCAGGATCCCGACAGGTGGCACACGTACGCCACCGTTGGCAAACGTGGCATAGGCGCCAGTGAGCTCGAGCAGGGTGACGTCCCCGCCTCCGAGCGTAAGCGAGAGGCCATAATCATCGCGTGTAAGTGTGGTGATGCCCATACGCTTGGCAAAGGCGATCAAACCATCTTCCAGTGGCGTGGCAGGATCATCGTAGATTCTCACATAATCGAGCGTTTTGACAGCGGCTACGTTGTATGAGTTTGCTAGTGCGGCGCGAGCGGTGACGGGTCCGTGAAAGCGCTCGTCATAGTTCACAGGTTCATAGGGAGGACGCGGGTCGTCGGGATTACCAGAGGGTGGAAACTCGGATTCCACATCCCAGATGAGTGTGCTCGCGGTCCAACCTTTCTCAAATGCCGCTGCGTAGGTGATGGGTTTGATCGATGATCCTGGCTGTCGAGGACGGACAGCCATATTGATCTGCCCGTCGATTTCCTCGTTATAGAAGTCTGCAGAACCCACCATAGCCAGGATTTCGCCGTTGTTGGGCCTGAGGGCAACCAGTGCGCCGTCGCCTACACGCCGGTCGGCAAGTGCGGTTACTTGATCGAACACGATTTCTTCTGCTTGTTGCTGCAGGCCGGGATCAAGCGTGGTGTATACGGTAAAACCCGAGCGGAAAATGGTCTGCGGGTCGTACATGCGCTCGAGTTCGGAGCGGATATAGTTTACCCAGTGGGGATAGCGCATCTGGACGTAAGCGGGGGTAAATTCATAATTTGTCAACGCCGCGGCGGCTCTGCCGGCGTCTTCAGGACTCACACATATCGCTTGCGGTGTGTTGCTGACGTAAATGCAACCTTGCTCTGCACTGGCCTCCACCATGAGGACCAGTACCTGCTGCTGCCGATTTAAAGTGGCCTCGCGGTTAGTGAAAATATCATAGACGGATGGTGCCTGGATCAGGCCGGTCAGGAAGGAAGCCTGGGCTAATGTGAGTTTATCCGCGGTAGTGCCAAAGTAGGTCTCTGCTGCTGCCTCGACGCCATAAGCCAGGTTCCCGAAATATACCTGGTTCATATAGAGTTCGAGGATCTCATCCTTTGTGTAATTCCGGTTGACCTGTGCCGCCAGCATGATTTCACGCGTCTTGCGACGGGCGCTAATCTGATAACGTTCTTCTGGCGTAAAGAGCAAAATGCGGGCGATTTGTTGGGTGATTGTGGATGCGCCCGATACGACCTCGCCTTGCTGATAGTTTTGCATAATGGCGCGCGCGATTGCCAAGAGGTCGTAACCAGGGTTGCTATAAAACTGGGCATCCTCTGTAGCAACGACGGCAGCTACCATGTAGGGTGAGATCTCATCCAGAGGAACATAGGACCGGCGGCCCGCATTAGGGTCGAGGATCTCATAAAGTAAGTTGCCCTCACGATCGAGGATGCGAGTCGTCTCGAATTGAGCGGCATTAGCCTGCAGGTTTTCGACAGACGGCAAGCTGGCTGCGAGCGAGGAATATTGATAAAGACCAAACGAGACCACGCCAATCACGAGCGCTATGATGACGAACAAGCTGAGGATCACCAACCGGATGAAGCATCCTCGGCATCCGAGCCAGAAGCTTGAGCCTGCTGAGGTGCCATTAACCGGCAATGTGCTGGGCGGTGGTACATAGGCAGAGGTGCCGACCTGTGTGGCCGCTAGATCGCGCTCAGGCACGCGTCTGGGTAATGGCGAATCAGCGACGTCCTGATCCGCCTCAGGTGAGTCGGGCTCGTCCATTAGGGGTGGCGGAAGTGTGACGCCTTCCGGATCATACCTCGGTGGAATGGCGGGCTCGAACGGCGGTTTGGACGGCGAATCCGGATCGGGCTGTGAGCTTTCTGGCTCTGCAACTGTGGGGACAAGATCGGGTTGAGATTGGCCGAGTTCGCCATTCTCCCGAGCTTGAATCAACCAGCGGAAACGCCAGGCAGCCTCATCCATATCGTCCATCTCGGATGGGCTGTCCGACGTTATCTCCTCGGAAGGGCGTTCGGAACGCGTCTCGGAGGGTTTCTCAGCGTCCGGCTCACCCTTTTCGGAGGGTTCCAGAAAGGTATCCTCGAGATCGTCCGTCATTGGTCGCGATTATAGCATGGTGAGAACATCGAAAGTAAGGATTCCTTTGCAGATCAAGCATCCGGATGGCTCTGAACGAGAACCGTCCATTGCCCCTTCATCACGAGTTCCTGTTCTTGATTGACCACTTGCACGCCGAGTATGAGGGATCCTCCCCCAAGACGTGGAAGCCGCTTACATTCCTTTACCGTGAGATTGACGTGGATCGTATCCCCGATGAAGACGGGGAGACTGAACTTCCAATTGTCCAACTCTCGAAACGCAATTACCGTGCCTTCCATAATGCCGGTTCGCACTGCTAAACCTGAAGCGATAGAAAGAATGAGGAGCCCATGAGCCACACGCTGTCCAAATGGGGTTTGCTGTGCATATGCAGCGTCTGTGTGAATGGAATTGAAGTCCCCTGAGAGACCAGCAAAAGCTAGGACGTCTGCTTCCGTGATTGTTCGCCCGGGGCTGACGATCCTCTGTCCGACCGAAAATTCCTCAAAATACATACCCCGAGAGAATGTATCGTTTGAGCTCATATCCACCTCCTAGCAGGGTCATTCACATTCTAGCACGACGTTGGGATGCGTTTCAGCATTTCTGCCCTATTTGTCTTACTCTAGTGTATTCCTGGGAAATCCTGCAAACTACGGGCATGTTCTTTCGCCGATTATAGGTCGACTTCTTTGACCTTTCCTGTCTCTCTCCGTACAATTCTAGCATGCGCAAATGGCAAATATCCCCAGAGGGGCCGCTCACGTTGCGTATTGCAGCGGATGCTCGCCTCACCACCCCAAATTACTTCGACGACCAAAGCTGGGTATTGTCGCTTGAAGGCGGAGATCCTCCCGCGCTCGCTTTGCAAACGACATATGGTTTGCGCGCAAGGAGTATGCGAATCTTTCCGAGTTTCCGATGGGGACCTGCACGTGTAATGGACCCATCGCAATTTGTGTCTCCGCCAGTGATTCAAAGTGTTCTGCCAAATTATCTTCGTTTGAACTTTAAACCCTTCGCAGGGCTAGAGGTTTCTGCTGAATATTGGGTACCTGAGTCCCATATTGTGGCTGGGCGATTTACGATACGCAATCTGGAGTCGCAAGCGCGTGAGGCTCGCCTGCATCTGCATGCGATTCTACGACCGGATGAAGGTGCTAATGCCATCGGCGAGATCACCATCCAGGGTGCGTATGCTTTATCAGGACGTACAGCCTCTCTGGCACCAGTTGTCTTTCTTTCTGGGGGCGCTGTCGTTGAACAAGCGGTTTATCCAGCGATGAGTGTACGGCATGAACTGGGTGTGGGCGAGAGTAAATCATGGATATGGGCTCATGCAGCCCTGCGCGATCAGGAAGAATCTTTCGAGGCGGCAAGGAGTCTTACAGCCAGAGCTTGGGATTCGGAGATTGCACGAATAGAACTGGTGAACAATTCGTTGGTGGACATCGAAACCGGTGACCCTGCATGGGATGCCATCATAGCGCTGGCTCAGAAAGCATCGATAGCGTGTATCGTTGGGCCGACGCGCCATCTCCCTCACGCATCCTTTGTGATGAATCGCTCGCCGGATCGTGGCTACTCTGCCAGGGGCGATGGCAAGGATTATGATTGGCAGTGGGATGGGCAAAATGCGGCTGACGCCTATCTTTTTCTAGCACAGATTCTACCCTCCGCACCGGATATCGCCGCTGGCGTACTCCGAAATTTCCTGGCAGCGCAAACATCCGATGGTTCGATAGATTGGAAACCAGGTTTGGGAGGTCAGCGAAACGGCGCACTCTCCGTTCCGCTCCTGGCTACGCTTGCATGGGAGATCTTCTTATGGAATGAGGAACGCGATTTCATCGAGGAAACGTTCAAACCATTGCTTGAGTTCTTTGACGTATGGTTCACACAAATACACGACCAAGATGGGGATGGTTTCCCGGAGTGGGATCACACCGCACATGCTCTGCTCGATAATGCACCTAGCTTTGTGCGCTGGCATCGTTGGGGCCAAGGGTTGGATATCAGCAAAGTCGAAACGCCTAATCTCGCATCCTTTCTCTTCCGGGAGTGTTGTTCCCTGATCAATATGGCAAACCTGCTACATGTCGAGGATGTCATACCATCGTTGGAAGCAAAGCGAGAACACCTGCGAGAGGCAGTTGAAGCGAGTTGGTCGGAAGATACCTTCTCCTACCATCACGTCGATCGCGACCAGCACTGCGCCGTTCCCGGTGAACGATTGGGTCAGGGCAAGGGCGAGTATACCGTCGAGCTTAATAGGCTCTTTGACCCACCGGTTCGCGTGCTGATTCGCTCTAGCGGTCCGGAGGGTCAATCGCACGCTATCAAGGTTTTTATCTATGGACGAGGTCGGCGTGGTCGTTCGAGAATCGAGAAACTGAACGAACGTTGCTTTCAGTGGTATTGGGTCTTTGGAACATCTACCAGCGATAAGACCTACGCGGAGATTGAGCGAATCGAAGTCAAGGGCTTGAGCGAGGAGTTTGACACCGAGCTTTATGTGGCCGATTATACGCGCCAAGATCTCTCGTTGCTTCTACCCTTGTGGGCAGGCATTCCGACTGTGGAACGTGCAGAAGTGCTGGTGCGAGAAACGTTACTCGATCCAGACCGTTACTGGCGCCCTCATGGTGTGCCTAATTGCTCAGCACAGGATCCGGCCTATGCACCGGACAACCGTGATGGCGCTGGGGGAGTCAGTATGCTGTGGAACATGATGATGGTTGAAGGTTTGCTCGCCTACGGTTTCTTTAACGAGGCTGTGGCCTTGGTTTCCAGGCTGATGGAGGCCTCTCTGCAATGCTTGCGTAAAGATAAGGCTTTCCGAGAAATCTACGATGCCGATCAACCTGGGGGCTCCGGTGAACGCGATCACCTCTACGGCATCTTCCCCGTCAACCTATTTCTCAAGACCCTGGGTGTTCGACTGATTTCGCAACGCAAAGTATGGCTTAGAGGACAAAATCCTTTCCCGAGGCCCGTGAACGTGTACTGGAAGGGATTAACCTTGACTTGCTTGCACGATAAAACCATTGTTACATTCCCGGATGGACAACAGGTTGAAGTGGAAGCAGGGCAGTCGCAATATGTCGAGGAGGCAGCACCCTAGTTGTGAGAGCAATGTTCGTATTCTACTGTATCGGAAACAAACGTGACTATAATATGGACAAAACAACTTCACGAGCGAACCTGATTTTGTCCAGCGACCGAAACTGCAGATATTTGCCGAAGGGTGGATCTAATCCGCGAAAATGGTGCTTCCATTTTTTAGAGCGATAGCAAGGAAAGCGTTAGAGTTATGGTCGAATCGTTAGACATTGAAGTTCTTATCCTCATCCTTTTCCTGGTTTCCTCGTTGGTGGCAGTCCTTGGCCGCCGATTCCGGGTGCCCTATACCGTTGGCTTGGTTCTTGCGGGGTTAGTACTCTCCCTACGATCACCCATTGAGGTTGAATTTTCCCCCGAGATCTTCTTGTCCCTCCTGCTGCCGCCTCTCCTTTTCGAAGCAGCGTTCCACCTCAATTTAGAGCAACTTCGCAGCAATCTCGCAACGATCTTGATCTTGGCAGTCCCAGGTGTAATTCTCAACATGCTGCTCGTAGGGGTTATCGTGTGGTGGGGCGCTGGCTTGGCGTTTTCTATTGCACTGGTGTTCGGCGCGCTCATTGCGGCCAGCGATCCTGTAGCCGTTGTGGGCATCTTTCGTAAGTTGGGCGCTCCGAAGCGCTTGGCGGTCTTGCTCGAAGGGGAAAGTCTGCTTAACGACGGAACCGCTGTTGTGATTTTTAATCTGACCCTGGCGACGATTGCTGCCAATAGTTTCTCATTGGTGGATGGCATTGTCGAATTCATCCGTGTGGCAGGAGGCGGGGTCATCATTGGGCTCACCATCGGGTGGGTGATCTCGCGTTTCATCGCTCGTATCGACGATCATCTTGTAGAAACCATGCTCACGACAGTGGTTGCTTTCGGCTCCTATTGGGTTGCTGAGGAGATTCATGTAAGCGGTGTGCTGGCAGTTGTGGCCGCTGGCTTGGTAAGCGGGAGTATCGGTTCACGGGGTATGTCGCCCACGACACGTATCGTCGTGTTTAACTTTTGGGAATTCGCGGCCTTCCTGGCAAACTCCGTTGTTTTTTTATTGATTGGTCTGCAAAGCGATGTGCGGTCTTTGCTGACGAATTGGCAGGCGATCATTTGGGCGGTGGTCGGCGTTCTCGCCAGCCGGGCTGTCGTTGTGTACTTGCTCTCAAACCTTGGAAGAAGTATTCCGCGCAATTGGCGCCATGTTCTCTTTTGGAGCGGTTTGCGTGGCGCTATTGCGTTGACGTTGGCGCTCAGTTTGCCCACTGAATTCGCGCAGTCGCGTGAAACGGTGATTTCTATGACATTTGGCGTTGTGCTGTTCAGTATTATAGTCCAGGGTTTTTCAATGGACCGGCTCCTGTTGCGGTTGAAGGTGATTGAAACCAGCGAGGGAAGAATGGAATATGAACGCCGACATGCTCGGGCGCTTGCTACAAGGGCAGGGTTCAATCACCTCAAACAACTCAGCAGGGAGGGACTCATCTCGACCCACACATGGGAAAACCTGCGCGCCATTATTGAAGCGCGGCTCGATGTACTCACGACCGAGGTTCAGGAAGTGCTCCACGCAGCGCCTGATTTGGAGACTCAAGAGCTTGTCACCGCACGTCGGGAAATGCTTCGAGCGCAGCGCAATTCACTTGCCACTCTTCGGAGAGACGGCGTGATCTCGGACATGACTTACGAAGAATTGGTCACAGAGGTAGACGCATCCATCGAGAATACGCTCGATGCGTGGAAGCAGTACGCGCATAAAAATGAGCTTGAGGATGTCCGCCAATTAATGATGGTTGTGGTGCAGGAAAGCGATTTACGGGCAGCGATGCATGCGCTTTCGAACCGAGGTATTTATAGCACTCACATTCACAGCAGCGGAGCTTTTCTGCGACAGCAGAACCACCTCTTGCTAGTGGGGATTCCGGAGGGGAAGTTGAGACTAGCCGTGGAAGCGCTGCGGAAATCGTGTAAAAGCAGGGTGGAGTATATCGCCTCCCCATTTGATGAAATCCCGTTTGGCGTTACGTCATCACTGGAAGTCAACATCTCCGGTGCAACCGTCTTTGTCTTTGATGTCGAACGATGTGAGGTGATCTAGCCGTGAAAATGATGATCATTATTCTTGATGATGTCGACGCGGATGTGGCATTACGTGGCTTGCTTGAGAGTGATTTTCGCGCTACGCGTGTAGCTTCTACCGGAAGCTTTCTCAAGCGCGGCAACACGACGCTGCTTCTTGGCACAGAAGATGAGCGGGTTGACGATGCCATCAAGATCATTCGGCAGTCGCGCGAAGATGATGCAAGAGAAGAGCGCCAAAAGGCCACTGTGTTTGTGCTCAATTTGGAACACTTCGAACAGCTTTAGTTTCAGGATTAAGCTTCTGGGAAATGGCAGCGACACATCACTGCAGGTGTCCCCTCGTTATCCCCTGAAGATATCCATATTCTCTTCCCCTGGTTTTGACCGCGAAAATGGATCTGGCCGTGCGAAGGCACATATTTGGATGTTATTCGTGAGGTTCTTCGTGGAAGCATTCGACACGGTATGTGAAAACTTGGAGCTGCCCCTCTCGCCATGCATTATGCGGTAGGAAGGCTTTCTCACAAAGCATGTCGAGGAAACGATCCACCTGCGGAACCTTGTCCCAAACCTGCGGAAGAAACGTGGCGCGGCGATTGTCTTTCACGATGATCACCCCATCCACGCCGGGTTCTAATAGCGTGGGCAGATCTTCACCGCAAGTGTATTCCAAAGGTTTAGGGGAGGATAGAACCGAGACTTCGATCTCGATATCCGCAACTTCCTCAGGTTTTACGGGGGGAAACCGGTAATCGTGCAATGCAGCGTCCACGGCGTGCTGGCGGACATCTTCCACCAAAGGGATTGTCGCTTTGATACTCCCTATGCAACCGCGCAGCACTTTTCCTTTTGTCAGCGTGACAAAGGATGCTCCCGGCGCGCGCAGCCTCTCGGGCAAGGTGGCCAGGTCGATGGGCTCAAGATCCTTGCGATGTACAGCATGCTCTAACGCGGCTCTGGCAAGCCGAAGGAGTGTTTGTTTTTCGCTGGCAGTTACCAGGTCTGGCATCGGACCTATCCATCACACAAAGGGCTGAGTTCTCGCGTTTGTAGTATAGCAGGGGTATGGTGGATTGCACCATCGATCTCGAGCCGGCAGGCCTATTACGAGATTTCATCTCGGCAATCCTGCCGACGCTTGCGGAGCGCTCTGAGGATTGCCGGCACAAAGTCGGTAAGGTCACCCAAGCTTGAATTAAATTCCTTGCGCAAGGTCTCTGGTCCGATCAGGAGCGCGGGGATAGGATTCAGCGTGTGGCCACGAACGCTTAGGTCTTCCAGGTTTCCGTGATCTGAGGAGATGACGATGAGATCACTCGCTATGTCCCAGGCATTTACGATGCTCTTTAATACTTCGTCGAAGTTTTCAAGGAGTTTAATTGCCTGCTTAAGCGAGCCACGATGCCCGGCATAATCGGTGAGCCAATACTCAAACCACGCCAAATCGACTTGCTGAGCGAGTTTGGCCATCAGCATTCCTGCTCCTGCTGGTGTATAGACAGGCGCGGGAGGAAAATCGGGCTGGGCGACCCAACCTGCACCTGTGAAGTCTGCTGAAATTCCCAGGCCAGCTTGAAGGTCTTCGGCGGTTCGCAGGGGGAAACCGGCGGAGGTGACGGCAAGCGGGATCGCGGCATGCAGGCGATGGCCAGAGCGAATGGACGCGAAATAGCGAGGCGGGTAGGCGTTCAGCAATGCGGCCTCACCACCCATGTGTTTCACCATGGAGAACAGGTTTTCTTGTCTCAATATTGCCGCGATTGGTGGATTGGGTTTCGGACCGTAATGACCGCCAATTTCGGCGGCCACATTCCGCCCGGCGAGTAGGGAGGCCTGGCCCGTGGCAGACTGCGGTAAACCTTCGATCCCCAATCGTGCATCAATGGCACGTAAGCTGGCAATCTGACCGTCGTAGGGGGCGGTCGTCCGGAGGAGTTGACGTCCATCAAGGAGGGATCTGAGAAAAGGCATCTGCGCTGTGGCGAAAGGATTATGCTCAGGATGGGCGCCATTTAAACCCACACCATCAAGGAAGAGAAAAAGGACGCGAGCCATTATGCCCTTCGCTGAAAAGTGAACCAGGCGGAACCTCGCCCTCGATCGGTTCCATGTTCGAGAGATATCAGATTGAAATTTTGCAGAAATAGCTTGTCGATCTCGATTTTTAAGGGATGAGCGGTGGAATTATCAGCCTGCATGTGAATCCATGAATAGAGCAGAAAGGTTCCCGTGGGGCGGACAAGGCGACAAAGGTTCGCGGCGTACTGTTCTCTCTCTTGAGGTGAAAGGCTGTGAAAGCAACCAATATCGAGCACAAGGTCGTAAGTACCGTCGACGTGTTTCAAACGGGACACGTCATATCGATGGAACTTGATGGCGACCCCGGCCTTCCAAGCTTTACGGCGCGCTTTCCTTATCGCCAACCCGGAGAAATCAACGCCGACGACCTCCCAGCCGTGGTTGGCCATCGTGATCGCGTTGGTTCCTGTACCGCATCCTAGATCCAAAGCCTTGCCCGCTGGGTTGCTTCCCAGGAAAGCGATTAGCTCCGGTGGAGAAATCTCCGTATCCCAGGGAGGACGGCTGAGAAGATACCAAAGATCATATACAAGTCGTCTGATCATGGGAGTGATGCAATCAGACGATCGATCTCATCTACGTTGATCGATCCAATCCTGCGCCAGATTTCCTCCCCGTTTCCATCGAATAGGATAAATGTTGGCGTATATTGGAAGTTATAGCGATCAAGATAAGGCAGAGAGGTTGGGTCCTGGATATTGAGACGGAGGACCATCAATCGGTTCTGGTATTTTTGTTCAATCCCATCCACGATGGGTTTGGCAGCCATACACGCCACTCAATATGGGCTTTGAAATTCTAAGAGGACGGGCGACCCTGCGCCGATCGCTGTCGTGATCTGCCCGGTATCTTTTACTGCGCTTGTCCCTGGAGTGAGAAGCACAAAACTCGCAATCAGGCCTATGACAACTGCCACGAGCGCGAGGAGAACCCCTGTCGTTTGAATCCCTCTAGAGACGACGAAAAAGACAAGGATGGCAATGATCCCAAAAGCAAGGATGATGAATGAGTACGGGTTGATAATTTTCATCCCCCCCTCCTTCGGCAAATAGATTGTATCACCACTCAAGGTTACATTGGATCAGTCGCTGTGATACTTTGACAACAATACCCTCCTCCTTTACAATGCTCAAGTTAGGAATTTTCATTGGAAGGGCCCCAAACGAATGAAAGAATACGGAACGGAATATATCCGAAATATCGCACTTGTCTCCCATGGTGGCGGCGGTAAAACATCATTAGGCGAAGCGATGCTTTTTCTTACTGGAGCCATCACGCGCATGGGAAAGGTCGAAGATGGGAACACGGTCTCCGATTTCGAAGACGAAGAGATCCGGCGAAGCCTCTCCCTTTCCACATCGATCTTGCCGGTGGAATACAAGGACCACAAGGTTAATTTCTTAGACACGCCGGGGTATACCGATTTCATCGGTGAAGTGGTCTCCGCACTTCGAGTCGCCGGCGGCGCAGTTGTGATTGTTGATTCAGTTGCTGGTGTGGAGGTGGGCACAGAATTGGAGTGGGACTACTGCGATACATTCAAGCTCCCGCGCTTTATTGTGATCAGTAAGATGGATCGGGAGAACGCTAATTTTCAGGCTGCGCTCGAATCGGCACGAACCTTATCGGCGGACGCGACATTTATCCCCGTGCAATTGCCCTGGGGCGAGAAGCACGAATTCAAAGGTGTGATCGACCTCTTCAGCATGAAGGCGCGCGCGGGCGATGGTAAGAAACTTGAAGCAATTCCGGAAGAGTATCAGGATGCAGCCGAGGAAGCGCGCATTGCCCTGGTTGAAGCGGCTGCCGAAGGGGATGATGCCCTGCTGGAGAAATACCTGGAGGGTGAAGAACTCACTGCGGAAGAGGTCGCGAAGGGCTTCCGTAAGGCGGTGCTTTCAGGTCAGTTCATCCCCGTGTTTGTTTTAGCTGCTACTGCAGCGATCGGAACCCAGCCTCTTCTGGATGCAATCCTCGACCTGATGCCGGCTCCCTCCGACGCTGATCCTGTTGTGGGGACTGGTCCCTCTGGTGAGGAGATGCTTGCGGCATCTGATGCTGGCCCCCTGGCAGTTTATGTATGGAAAACGACAGCCGACCCCTTTGTGGGTAAGCTTACATATCTCAAAGTGTACTCGGGGATTCTGAGCGCGGATAGCCGCGTTTACAACCATACCAGGGACAACGAGGAGCGCCTCGGCACGCTCTATGTCATGCGCGGTAAGGAACAAATCGCGGTTAAAACGCTGCATGCGGGTGATATTGGAATCGTTGCCAAGCTTGGCGAAACGAACACTGGGGATACACTGGGTGATAAAGGCAAGCCAATCATGCTGGCGAAACCTGAATACCCCAATGCGCTGTATGCGGTTGCAGTCTCGCCGAAGACTCAGGCCGACTCCACCAAGATCAGCCCAACGCTAACCCGTTTGTGTGAGGAAGATCCTACGCTTAATTGGCATCAGGAAGCCAGCACCCATCAAACCATCCTGCAGGGCATGGGCGATCAACATATCGATGTTGCGATTCGTAAAGCGGAATCGAAGTTCCAGGTTGGTTTGAACACCGAAGTGCCTAAGGTCCCTTACCGGGAGACGATTACGAAGCAAGGTGCCTCGCAGTATCGGCATAAGAAACAAACCGGCGGCGCCGGGCAGTTCGCGGAAGTCCACTTGACGGTTGAGCCGCTTGAGGATGAGGAGTTCGAATTCATCAACAAAGTATTCGGCGGTGCGATCTCGTCAGGCTACATGCCCGCGATCGAGAAAGGTGTGAAGGGGGTGATGAAGCAGGGCGTACTTGCTGGTTATCCCGTTGAGAAAGTACGTGTAATGGTTGTCGATGGGAAAGAACACCCTGTTGACTCGAAAGCGGTAGCGTTCGAAATTGCAGGACGCGAAGCGTTTAAATTAGCCGTGAAAGACGCCGCCCCCGTATTACTCGAGCCGATCATGGATGTGCGCGTCATCGTGCCAGAAGCAAACATGGGCGATGTGCTCGGCGATTTGAACACACGTAGAGCGAGGGTGCAAGGCATGGAAACTGAGCGCGGCCGCAGCGTAGTCACCGCCAAAGTGCCTCATGCTGAAATCCAGCGCTACACAACAGACCTACGCTCCTTCACGGGTGGACGAGGTGTGTTCACCATGTCTCTCAGCCATTATGAAGTCGTCCCAGTACATGTGGCTGAGGAGATCATCGCTGCCAGGCAGCGAGAACTCACGAAGCAAGAATCGGATTAGTGTATCGATCCACACCTTCGGGCCGGTAGTCGCCGGCCCGATGTTTTCACCATGGAGGCCTCATTGGATCGTCACCCACTCAGCGTGATCCTGCTTGCGCTGTCTGGCTTCCTTCTCAGTACCTGGATGATCCTGCATGGATTGCATTTATGCATCTTTGGGGGCTATTGGGAGGTGGGTGGCGTATTGGGATTGTGGATGCGCGCACCAGGCATTGCGAACCAGCCTTTCCCTATCACTGTTCAACTCCATCCTCGGGCTGTCGCTTGGCCTATGCTTACGGTCGGATCCGCGTGGTTGGGCGCACTATCCGCGTATCTGGTGCGCATGCAGTGGGCCTACTATTCTCTCTTGGCCCTCGCTATTGCTTCCCTGCTCGCGTTCGGACCTGGGACAATCCTTGCTATGCTTGTGCTTATCTTGCTGTGTTGGCCCTCCACACGCCATTGGTTAGGCGCAGGTGGTGAGCCGCATGAAGACTGAGTGGCTTCCCATCCGATTTATTGATCAGGAAATTGAAGTCAACTTCGTCCGTCCGCCGTCACTGGCAAAGAAGCCAGATGCGCCGGACGCTTTTCATTGGGAGGGTGAGCGTTTTCGGGTGGACGAAGTGCTATCTTCTTGGTTTGACGTTCAGCGCAGGGGAAGAATGGCGAAGAATATGAGGCCGCACAATTTGCGATCCGCGTCAAAATGGGGGTCGTGGGGCGTGGGTCGCTATTATTTCCGCGTGCGCACGTCACAAGGGCGTGTCTTTGACTTGTACTACGATCGTGCACCGCAAAAAGCTGCCGACCGTTCGGGACATTGGTTCCTGTGGCGCGAGTTGAGGATGAGATAGCCAGCGGCTTTATTTGGATAGAGGCATGCGATCCAAACCAACCGCAGAAGTCGGCTCGGATGGTTTATTCCAGTCGTAGGGCAACGAAAAGGCGCGGTGCGCCGTAGGCTGCCCAAAACCCAACCAAGGCATATCGAATGTAGCGGAAGGTCATTCCGAGGGGGGTTTGTCCGCTTGGAAAGATCAACTTCAAACCGTAGTAAAGCGCAACGATTACGATGATGCCGAGGACATAGCGTGCGGCACGTTTCTCCCATGAGACGCGCGCATTGAATCGCCCCCATGAGAAGAGCAGAGCAGCGCCAACGCCGATGCCAAAGAGCGTACCTCCGGCTGAGAAGAAGTCATTCAAATTACGCGGGTCGATTTTGTCTGCCTGCGGGAAGGCTTCCTGTGCAGCAGTGATCCAGGCTTGGGGTACCGGTCTGGCTGAAGTCGCTGCGTGGGCGATCAGTCCTAACGCTATTAAGGTGAGTGAAGCAAGAAATATGGAGCCGATCTGCTGGATCAGGCTTAAGCGGCGGAACCATCGGATAAGCGGTTTTTCGAACGCGAGCGCGCCTATCAATATTAATGCGCCGACCAACCATCCGACCAAAGTGTCCAGCGGAAAATGCACCGCCAGGAAAATGCGTGAGATGGATATTAAAAAGATAAGCAGGATCAAAGCAAGCGTCGCCCACCACCGTCTCAGCCATGCAGCCAGTGTTCCCCACACAGCTACTGCGGATTGCGCGTGACCTGATGGGAGCCCAAAACCATTGGCTGCTTTCAGGGCTCGCACCGCTGTACTTACCCAGTATGGACGTGGGAGTCCGAATAACAACTTGAGCGACCCGTTCAAGATGCTGCTGCATAGGAAAATGATCCCGATGCGCAATCCCAATCCGATATCGAAACACCACAGAATTGCCGGCATCAAGATAAGGAAAAACTCCTGGTCTCCAAGAAAGGTAAAAAAGTGCATGGGGGTGATGAGCCAGTCACCCAAACTTTGCAGCCAGATGATGATCGGAATACCTGTCTCAAGCCATGTGTGCATATCTATCCCTCCCAATGCCATGTGCTCTAAGCTGAATCGGCGTTCTGCAGCGGCGACTTCGGTCTTGTATGTGGTGCGAATGCGAACGTGAGCAGTAAAGTTATACCAATTATGATTAAACCTATCTTATACGGTAGATCCGGTGTAAGACTGTACAGGTATCCGGCAATGGGCGGGGCGCAAATCATCACGATCCCAACCGTGGTTTCGACCAGCCCAAATGTGAGCCCCAACTCCGAACGCTTCACCAGCCCTTCGGCTTGCGCGTTGACTAAGGACCAGGAGAGCCTGAACCCGCCGGCGAGGAAATATCCCAAAGCATAGAGCGGAAGCCCAGACCCGCGCCAGATGAGAAGGGTGGAGCACCCCACGGCGATTTGGGCGAGTAGAAAGCCGGATCGCGGTAGAAGACGTCCCAGCGATAGGTTGAGGAACACCATCCCGAGGGCATTCATGGAGCCGAATACTCCAATCGCGCCAAGGGATACAAGCCTTTCATTTTGGAGGAAATTAGGGGTGAGCGGCCAGCTCAAGTACATGCCGAACATGGTGATACAAGCCAGCAAGAGGAAGCGAAAGAGCGATTTATTTTTTAAGAGCGCGGTGTAGCGTGTTTCCAGGGCGATCGGTTCATGAGGCTGTCTTCTGATGAATAGGATCAGACCAAAGGAGAGCAGGAAGAAAGCTGCTGCTATGCCGTAGATGCTTCGCAGCCCGATTGCCTCGCTGACGGCTCCGCCAGCCAATGCGCCTACGAATCCACCAAGGTTGAAGAGGGCACTCGTGAGGGTTAGTGCACGTGTCACACTAAGACTCCCGCGGACGGCCGTGATGTAGCTGTTCATGGGAGAAAGCACGAAGTTGGTGAGGCCATAAAGGAGCATCCCAACCACAAACACTGGCAAGCTGCGAGCCAAGAACATGAGGCAACTTGCCAACACCCCGAACATCCATCCCGTCGTTAGCAGACGCTTCCTTCCAAAGTGATCTGTCAGCACACCGGCGGGGATATGGGTGAGGGTCATAACCATGGCTGCGAGCCCTAGCAGCCCGCCAATCTGAACGGGATCTGCCCCAAGCTTCTCCAGGTATAAGGGTTGGAAATAGCGAAAAAAGGATTCCCCCGTTCCCCATAGCAGGAGTGAAGCCCCCACAAGTTTTAAGTCGCGAGTCATAGATGTTGCCCGCTGATCTTGCGGATGAACGTGCCAATCGTGGTATAGACGATCTCTCGATCGATGTCGCAAGTGATGATGTGGCTGCTCCGTTCGACCCACACCATGGTTTTCTCGATG
>CAYLOP010000010.1:42272-45456 GCA_964385305.1 uncultured Anaerolineaceae bacterium
AGCTTGCGTAGATATCAGACATATGCTCAGGGGGGACGAATTGGTCGTTCTTGGAATGCATCAGGAGCACCGGCGCACGCACCGATGGGAGTCTGCGGACCATCTCGGCGAGCAGGCTTTCAAGCTCCAGGATGGCTCGCACAGGGTAGGCGTTATACGCGACACGCCCTACACCGGCTTTCGGATCCACCCAATCAGGCGGACCTTTCGGGATGTTTCGAATGACGAAACTGAGAGGAGACAGCAGCGGACGAATCGCCCTCATGCGTGCGTTGGCCGGTAATGAGGCAGGTGTTGAGAGCGCTGCAACTCCGGCGACGGAGAGGTGCGAGGCGAGAAGTAGCGAGAGCGCACCGCCCATCGATAGACCCACCAACACCACCTTTTCGCATTCGTCCTTCAGAAGATGGTAGCCATCTTCGACCGAAGCCAGCCAATCATGCCAGCGAGAGCGAGCCATATCGGAGATGTCCGTACCATGCCCGGATAAACGCACACCCAAGACTGTGTAGCCCTCTTTCGCCAGGAATTCACCAAGGCCTCGCATCTCTTGCGGCGTAGCCGTGAAACCATGGACGAGCAAACACCCGACCGGGTTCCCCGGGAAAAAGAACGGCTCTCCACCCGGCAGGATCTGCCTCACCCTGCCACCTCCATGCAATGGCGAATGAAGTTCTCAGTGGCTTGAAAGGCAACCTCGCGGGCAGCATCACGCGGGATATTATGACCGCTGTTCTCAAGCCAAAGGAGTTCTTTGTCGGTGCTTCCGAGCCGCTCGTATATTTCTTCAGCATGCTCGGGCGGCACAGACCCATCCTCTCTCGCATGGATTAGGAGGGTTGGCATATCCAGCTGTGGCAGACTTGCGCGCATTACAGTCAAGAGGTCATGCAGTTCTACGACCGTACGCAGGACAACAACGCGGTAGTCGAGGTTCATCCGCTCTGCATTGTGATCATGCCAATCGGAGGGTCCTGGCGGTGATAAATACGGCCAAATGAGACTCAAGGCGGGCAGGACAGGTCTCAGAGGAGCGGCTTTCGGATCGGGCACGACGTAAGGCGCGGACATGGCGACCACGCCAACTACATCGAGCGAGCTCGCCATGGCCAGGGAAAGGGCGCCACCCAGTGAAAGACCGACGAGGACGACTTTCGAACACGAGCCGCGCAGGAGATAGTAACCATCCTCGACGGAGGCCCACCAATCTTGCCAGCGGGCGCGTCTAAGATCCTCTTGCTGTGTGGCGTGCCCGAAAAGTCGCACCCCTAATACGGAGTAGCCAGCGGTAGCCAGGTGTTTGCCCATCCAGCGCATCTCTTCCGGGGCGCCTGTCAAACCGTGAACCAGGAGGCATCCCAGATCACCCCGTTGATAGAAGAAAGGTTCTCCGCGTGGAAGGATCATGATGAGGCGATAATCTCCAGTTCTCTAGCGTACGAACTCAGGCTTTCTCCCCTTGTGGTGGTCACGAGCATATCATCTTCTACCCGTATGCCGCCTCGGCCAGGCAGGTAGATGCCAGGCTCGACGGTAAACGTCATACCCGGGGCGAGCACGCGGTCGTTGCCAGTGCTGATGTAGGGCTCCTCATGAGCCTCCAGACCGATGCCATGACCTGTACGGTGGATGAAATACTCACCATATCCGGCGCGTTCGATCACACTTCGAGCAGCCTCATCGATCGAGCCGCAGGTGACGCCAGGGCGAACTGATTCTCTCCCTGCCTGGTTGGCTTGCTGGACGATCTGATGGACTTGACCCAACTCGGGATCGATCTGGCCGACGGCAAAGGTGCGCGTCAGGTCGGAGATGTAGCCGTCGACACGTGCACCCCAATCCAGGATGAGCAGGTCGCCGTTTTGAAGTTTGCGATCCGAAGGCAGGGCATGCGGCAAGGCGCTGTTGGGTCCGGAGGCCACGATGGGGCTGAAGGGGAGTTCGGAGTCTGACCCATGGCGCAGCAGCTGTAAGACGAGCTCGGAAGCCAGCTCGCGTTCGCTTATGCCGACGTTGATGTGGGGAAGTGTGGATTCCAGGGCTTCTTGTGCAACGGCTACAGCCTGGCGCAGGGATGCGATCTCACGCTCGTCCTTGGCCATGCGAAGGTTCGATAAGATGGTCGCTGCGGAGCTAAATGTTGCGTCGGGCGCCGCAGTTTCCAGGAGGCGCAGTTCGAAAACGCGGAATCGCAAGGGATTTACGCCGATTAGGCGGCGGGATAATCCAAATCGCTTGGCGGCGGTCGCAAAGGCCAGGATCTGATCGGCAAGATCTTCGCCATAGGCGATGAGTTCCAGATCCAAGTTTGAGGCTTCTGCTTTCGAACGTTCCAATTCCGGTAGAATGAGGATAGGTCTCTGATTGGGTGCGAACAATCCCACAACGGGTCTCTCGCTCAGGTGGAAGGAAAGGCCGGTGAGGTGGAACAAGCCAGGTCCGGGGTTGAGGGCGATGGCCTGGAATTCGCTCTCTTCCAGGGCTTTCAAGAGACGGGGGAGACGATCATTTTCCATGCCTACCTCCGGTGGGTTTACGATTATAGTGTTGACGGAGCGGTCTCGCAATGCGCAGCTTGACACTGGAAATGCGCTCAGGTACAATCGCTTCACCTCGGCGGGGGCCTGTAGCGCAGTTGGGAGCGCGCATCAATCGCACTGATGAGGTCGCGGGTTCGAATCCCGCCAGGTCCACTACAACCGAAGATGGGCCCATGGCGCAGCTGGGAGCGCGTCTCAATGGCATTGAGAAGGTCGTGGGTTCGAATCCCACTGGGTCCACCTGACATTCAAATACCAGGCCAAGGCAGGAGTAATAGACCATCCGTCAGCGAGCCGGGGAGGGTGCGAGCCCGGCGAGGTGTCGACGGAGCACAGAGGTTGAACTCGCCTGTCGTCGGTCCAAGCGCAGGCTACGCGTGAAACTTGAACCGACAGGCTCCCTTGGTGAATTTGCAGTAGCCAAGAGCGGGGTTCGCCCGTTAGCGCGAAAAGAGCAGCCCGTTGCAGGCGCCTTTACGTGGTGAGGGAAAGAGCCAAACGGGAAGCAGGGTGGTACCGCGGAGCGGCCCTTCGTCCCTGAAGCGACGAAGGGTTTTTGCTTAAGTTACACCGCAGTCCGCGGAAGATGAGCTCTGATGGAGGTAGGGATATGAGCAGAGATTCTGAGAAGGAGGGAAGCTCTG